>JAEZIA010000281.1 GCA_023416315.1 Actinomycetes bacterium | reverse complement strand
GACGAGGCCGACGCGATCGCCTTGGCCAACGACACCGAATACGGTCTGTCCGGCTCGATCTGGACCGACAACCTGTCGCGGGCGGTGCGGGTCTCCCGAGCGGTGGAGGCCGGCAACCTGAGCGTGAACTCCCATTCGTCGGTGCGGTACAACACCCCATTCGGCGGATTCAAGCAATCCGGGCTGGGCCGTGAGCTCGGACCCGATGCGCCCCTGCACTTCACCGAAACCAAGAACGTCTTTTTCGCAGTAGAGGAGAGCTAGATGGATCTGTCCCAGCGACTCAAGGACAAGGTCGCCGTCGTCACCGGCGGTGCCAGCGGCATCGGTCTGGCGACCGTCAAGCGGATGCGGGACGAAGGCGCGATCGTCGTCATCGGTGATCTCGACGAGACCACCGGACAGTCGGTGGCCAACGACCTCAACGTGACCTTCGTCCAGGTCGACGTCGCCGACCAGGTCGCGGTGGACCGGTTGTTCGACACCGCATTCGAATTGCACGGCGGGGTCGACATCGCGTTCAACAACGCCGGCATCAGCCCGCCCGACGACGACCTGATCGAGAGCACCGGCGTCGACGCGTGGGACCGGGTGCAGGACGTGAACCTCAAGTCGGTGTTCTTCTGCTGCAAGGCCGCGCTGCGTCACATGGTGCCGGCGCAGAAGGGCTCGATCATCAATACCGCGTCGTTCGTCGCGGTCAACGGGTCGGCCACCTCGCAGATCTCCTACACCGCCTCCAAGGGTGGGGTGCTGGCGATGTCGCGTGAACTCGGAATCCAATACGCGCGGCAGGGAATTCGGGTCAACGCGCTGTGCCCCGGCCCGGTGAACACCCCGCTGCTGCGGGAACTGTTCGCCAAGGATCCCGAACGCGCGGCGCGCCGCCTGGTGCACGTGCCGATGGGCCGGTTCGCCGAACCCGAAGAACTGGCTGCTGCGGTGGCCTTCCTGGCCAGTGACGACTCGTCGTTCATCACCGGGTCGAGCTTCCTTGTCGACGGCGGCATCACCGGTCATTACGTGACGCCGCTGTAACCGCCATGACCGCCGAACCGGAACCGCAACAGGCCCACGAGGCACTGCTGCGTCCGGTGCGCCTCGGTAACGCGTTCGAGGACACCGTCGGTCGGCTGTTGCAGACCATCAAGCTCGGTGTGCTGACACCGGGTGATTCGCTGCCGCCCGAACGGGAACTCGCCGCGCGCCTCGGTGTCAGCCGCGACACCGTGCGGGAGGCGATCAAGTCGCTGGCCGACGCCGGCTACCTGGTGTCGCGGCGCGGTCGCTACGGCGGCACGTTCCTGGCCGAGAGGCTGCCCGCTCAAACCGAGGGGGTGGTGCGGTTTAGCCGCGCGGAGATCGACGACGCACTGCGGCTGCGGGAGATCCTCGAGGTGGGTGCGGCCCGGATGGCGGCCACCCGAACGCTGACCGCGGCCGAGCGGGATGAGTTGTGGTCGCGGCTCTCCGACGTGCGGTGCGCGTGCGGCGAGGACTACCGACGGCTGGATTCACGGCTGCACCTGGCGATCGCGGAGGCGGCCGGATCGGCGTCGCTGGTGCCGCTGGTGGCCGAGAACCGGATGCGGTTGAACGCCCTGCTCGACCAGATCCCGTTGCTGCGCCGCAACATTACGCATTCCGACGAGCAGCACGAGGCGATCGTGCTGGCCATCCTGGCCGGTGACCCCGACGCCGCCGCTGCGGCGATGCAGGCCCACGTTGACGGCTCGGCGGTCCTCTTGCACGGCTTCCTGGACTAGGGGGCGCGGGTCACACGGCGCGTCGCCGCTACGGTGAACGCACCCGCCGACGGCCCGATTCTGCAACGGCGGCATCGAGTCTGCGGTGAGAGCGTCATCCGGCGGTCTACCTCACGCTCACCGCAGAGTCGATGCGGGAGGGACACCGGCGCCACCGGGGAACCGCTGGCTCAGCCCACCTGATCGTCGGGCCGGGCCGCGCTGAGGAGATCCTCCCGGGCCCGCGCGACCCGGGACCGGATGGTGCCGACCGGACAGGCGCACACCTCGGCGGCCTCGGCATAGGACAGCCCCAGCACCTGGGTCAGCATCAGGGCGTCGCGGCGGTCGGTGTCGAGGCTGTCGAGCAGCATCCGGATCTCGACGATGTCCTCGAATCGGCCGGCGCTGCGGCGGGCGTCGAGTACCTGCTCCAGGTCGATCACCGACGTGGTGCGTGGCCGGGCCTGATTGCGACGGATCTGGTCGACGACGACCCGACGCGCGATCGACAACAGCCAGGTCCGGGCCGAAGACCGGCCGGAGAAGCGGGGGAGCGCACCCAGCACGCGCAGGAACGTCTCCTGGGTCAGGTCGTCGGCGTGACCGGGATCACCGAGAAAAGCGACCGTGCGCCACACGTCGCGCTGCGTGGCCTTGATGAACGCCTCGAGCGCGGCCGAGTCACCTCGGCCTGCGGCGATCGCCAGCGCGGTCACCGGGTCGTCGTCACGTTCGGCCACGCTCAATGACCCTAGGGGATCGCCCCGACCGATGCAGTCGGGGGCAGCCGCCGGAGCGTAGTTTGGTTGGCCGGGAACCCGACGGCCTCGGTAGCCGACCCTTCCCTCGGGGACCGAAACTCAACCAAGGAGCGCGATGACGGCATCGGTCGTGGGCGGTCCGGCCGTCGGCGGCACGCACCGGGTCGAACTCGAGGTCTCGGGGATGTCCTGCGCGGCGTGCGCGGCCCGGGTCGAGACCAAGCTCAACAAACTTCCCGGCGTGCGCGCCTCGGTGAATTTCGCCACCCGAGTGGCCAGCGTCGACGCCCCCGAATCGGCGGCCACCGACGAGCTGTGCGAGGTCATCCGCCGGGCCGGTTACGACGCCGCCCCCCGCTCGGCGTCGACCGCCGAACCTGCGGATCCCGACGACACCCTGGCCCGCAACCTGCTGCGGCGGCTGGCCATCGCCGCGGTGTTGTTCGTGCCGCTGGCCGACCTGTCGGTGATGTTCGCCGTCGTACCCAGCACCCGGTTCACCGGCTGGGGCTGGCTGCTCACCGCGCTGGCCGCACCGATCGTCACCTGGGCCGCCTGGCCGTTCCACCGGGTCGCCCTGCGCAACGCCCGGCACGGCACCGCCTCCATGGAGACGCTGATCTCGGTCGGGGTGACCGCGGCGACTCTCTGGTCGCTGTACACGATCTTCGTCGGTCACCACGACCGGACAAGTGACGGCATCTGGCAGGCGCTGCTGAGCAGCGACGCCATCTACCTGGAGGTCGCCGCCGGCGTCACCGTTTTCATCCTGGCCGGCCGGTACTTCGAGGCGCGGGCGAAATCACGCGCGGGCAGCGCATTGCGTGCGCTGGCGGCGTTGAGCGCCAAGAACGTGTCGGTGCTGTTGGCCGACGGCAGCGAAATGGTGCTGCCTGCCGACGAACTCAAGGAGCAGCAGAAGTTCGTGGTGCGCCCCGGCGAGACGATCGCCGCCGACGGGTTGGTCGTCGAGGGTGACGCCGCGATCGACATGAGCGCGATGACCGGCGAAGCCAGACCGTCCCGCGCCCATCCCGGCGGGCCGGTGATCGGCGGGACCGTGGTGCTCGACGGCCGGCTCATCGTCGAGGCGGCCGCTGTCGGCGCCGACACCCAGTTCGCCGGGATGGTCCGTCTGGTTGAGGCGGCGCAAGCCCAGAAGGCCGACGCCCAGCGGCTGGCCGACCGGATCGCCGGTGTGTTCGTGCCTGCGGTGTTCGCCATCGCGGCGCTGACCGCGATCGGCTGGCTGCTGGCCGGCGCGGACGCCGACCGGGTGTTCTCGGCCGCGCTGGCGGTGCTGGTGATCGCCTGTCCGTGCGCGCTGGGTCTGGCAACACCGACGGCGATGATGGTGGCCTCCGGGCGGGGTGCTCAGCTCGGTATCTTCCTGAAGGGCTACCGCGCCCTGGAAGCCATCCGCGCGGTGGACACCGTGGTGTTCGACAAGACCGGCACCCTGACCACCGGGCACCTCGCGGTCACCGAGCTGACCGCCGCCGACGGTTGGCGGGCCGAGGAGGTCCTCGCGTTGGCCGCCGCCGTCGAGGCGGCTTCCGAACACGCCGTCGCGGTGGCGATCACGACTGCCGCCGACGATTACCACCCGGTTGAGGACTTCCGCGCCCACCCCGGGCGCGGGGTCACCGGCACCGTCTCGGGACACCGGGTCACAGTGGGCCGTCCGTCCTGGGTCGCCAGGCAACCGGACCCGAGATTGCAGTCGGCTCGCCGAGACGCCGAATCCCGCGGCGAGACCGTCGTTTTCGTCGCCGTGGACGACCAGGTGTGCGGTGCGATCGCGGTGGCCGACGCGGTGAAGGAATCCGCCGCCGACGCGGTGGCGGCCCTGCACCGCAGGGGGTTGCGCACCGTGCTGCTCACCGGCGACAACGCTGCCGCCGCCGGAGCCGTGGCCGCCGGAGTCGGCATCGACGAGGTCATCGCCGAGGTGCTGCCCGAGGGCAAGGTCGATGTCATCGAGCAGCTGCGCGACCACGGACGGGTGGTCGCCATGGTCGGCGACGGCATCAACGACGGTCCCGCGCTGGCGTCGGCCGATCTGGGGCTGGCGATCGGCCGGGGCACCGATGTGGCGATCGGCGCCGCCGACATCATCCTGGTGCGGGACGATCTCGCGATCGTCCCGCAGTCTCTCGACCTGGCCCGCGCCACCATGCGGACCATCCGGACCAACCTCTTCTGGGCGTTCGGCTACAACGTGGCCGCCATCCCGATCGCCGCGGCCGGGCTGCTCAACCCGCTCATCGCCGGCGCGGCGATGGCGTTTTCGTCGTTCTTCGTCGTCTCGAACAGCCTGCGGCTGCGCAACTTCGACGCCCGATAGTCACCGAAAGGCGGATTCATGTCCCAGTCGTTCCAGGTCACCGGCCTGCATTGCCAGAGCTGCGTGCGGGTGGTCAGCGGCGCGCTGACCGCGCTGCCCACGGTCACCGCCGTCGAGGTCGACCTCGACCCCGACGGCGCGTCGACTGTGCGGGTGGACGGTGAGCTGAACATCGAGCAGGTCCGGGCCGCACTCGCCGACGAGGACTACACGGTCGTCGGGTGACGCCGGGTTCGGCGGGCTCTCGAGGAGGAGGCCGACTGAACCCGACGGGCAGCGGGCAGGCGGCGTCGCGCCGTGCTCATCACCGGCGAACGGGCCTGCGCCCTTTTCTCGCCGCCGCGAAAGTTATTCCGGGACAGGTGATGTCGTTTGACCGTCATATTCACGGCGGTGCCCTGACGCCCCGGGGACGCCCGAAGTCGGATTCCACCTGTCGGCTGCGGTGGCACTCCGTAAGCTCTCGGTGGACAGCGCATGACAGTGGCGCTCGGTGTTGGGACCCGCCGTGGTGAAGGAGCCCCGCATGCACGGTCGTGACCGATCCGTCGGCTCTCACTGGGGCAGAGATGAAGCGCCGTGAACCCTGAACCGATGTTGTTGCTGACTCTGGACCTGACGGGCACCTTCGTCTTCGCGCTCAACGGGGCGCTCACGGCGGTGCGCACAGCACGTCTCGACATCGTCGGTGTCGTCACGCTGGGCATGATGACGGCGCTGGGCGGTGGAATCATCCGCGATGTGGTCATCGGCGACATCCCGCCCGCCACATTCCGTGATTGGCGCTACTTCGCACTGGCGGCCGCCGGCGGGCTTATTGCGTTCGCGCTCAGCAGGATGCTGCATCGGCTCGAAGCGCTGATAACGGTATTCGATGCGGCCGGGCTGAGCGTGTTCGCGGTGATCGGCACAAGCAAGGCGGCGGCGTACGGGTTGGGGATCGGACCGACGCTGCTGCTCGGTGTCGTGACCGCCGTTGGCGGTGGCACCATTCGGGACGTCCTCATCGGCCAGATCCCCACCGTCCTGCGCAGCGAGCTGTACGCGATCCCCGCTTTGGTGGCTGCCGCGATCACGGTCGCGGCCATCCGGTTGGACGTCTACGGTCTCGCCGCCGCCTTGGGGGCCGCGGCCGTGTGCTTCGTCATCCGGATGCTCGGTGTTCGTTTCAGGCTCAACGCGCCGGGGCCGCTCGGCACGAAGCGCCACCCTGAAGGGTGAGGTTCACCGGGCCAGCCAGGCGAGCGCCGCCACGACGAGGGCCTCGGTACCGGTGTCCAGGGTGGGCTGGATGACCGGGGCAAAGACCGCCGAGTGGTTGACGGGGATGTCTTGGCTGAGGCGTCCGGCGGCTGCGGCTCGTCGATACTTCTGCTCGTCGATTCCACCGATGCCCCAGTAGGTGTAGGGCGCGCCGAGCGCGTTGGGGATATCGCTGAAATCCTCGCTGGCCGATCCTGCGGGCATCGTCTGCAGGCGTTCACCGAAGTATCCGGTGAACGCCTGGTTCACCCGGTCGGTGACTTTGTCATCGTTGACGGTCAGCGGGAATGAGTCGTACAGCTCGAATTCGGGTTCTCGCGGCGAATTTGACGCTTGACACTCCGCGACGACGATGCGGCGAATCGCATCGAGTACCGAGGACCGCACGGATTCGTCGTAGGTCCGCACGTTGAGTTCCAGAACGGCGTGGTCGCCGATCACGTTGCTTTTCGTGCCGGCCCGCACACTTCCGATGGTCAGCACAACGGTGTCGGTCGGCGGGACCTCCCGCGACACGATGGTCTGCAACCGGATCACGATCATCGCGGCGAGGACCACCGGATCGACGCCGGCTTGCGGCATCGAGCCGTGCGCGCCACGGCCGTGCACGGTGATGCGCATGCTGTCGGCCGCCGCCAGGAACGGACCGCGATGGGTGCCGACCACGCCGGCCGGCACCGGCAGCACATGCTGCGCCATGGCTACGTCGACAGCCGGAACGACATCGCGCAGCCCGCCGTCGACCATGGTGCGAGCGCCATCACCGACTTCCTCAGCCGGCTGAAACAGTGCGACGAACGTCCCGTTCCACTGCTCGGATTGGCTGGCGAGCAACTCGGCGGCGCCGAGTAAACAGGTGACGTGGATGTCGTGCCCACAGGCGTGCATGACCGGTACGTCGTTACCGGCGGCGTCGGTGCTGCGCACCGTGCTGGCGTAGGGCAGCCCGGTCGCCTCCTCGACGGGCAATGCGTCCATGTCGGCACGGAGCAACACCGTCGGGCCGCTGCCGGATCGCAGAATGCCGACGACGCCCGTGCCGCCAATACCTTCGTGCACCTCGTAGCCCCAATCGCGGAGCTTGCCGGCGACCAGGCCGGCGGTTCGGTGTTCCTGATGGGACAGCTCGGGATGCTGGTGCAGGTCTCGATAGAGATCTTCCTGCCACGCCCGGATCCCGGGCAGTCCGTCGAGCACAGCAGTGGTCGGATCCATGGCAGCGTCCATTCGTTCAGGGTGCCCATTGTGAACGAAAAGCACCTACTCGTTGGCGGTGCAGTTGAAAGTGACACAATCGACGTGCGGCTCGTCGAGGCGGGTTGCCGACTCCGATAGCCCTGCGTCGCGCCGAGCGCTGGAGAAATCCGAATGCCCCATCTGTTCGAGGTCCCGATCACGATGGACCTCTTGCGTGGAGCGTGCGAGCTCGAGGGCACGCAACACGGCATCCTTCCACACCGCCTGCCTGCATGGGCGCGCGTGCAGTGCGCGGACCCGCAGCTGGCGATGGCCGAATCTCAGCCCGCCGGTTGCCGATTCGTGTTCGCCACCCGCGCCACCGAGATCGAACTGGAGGCGCTGCGCACCAGGCCGGCCTATCGCGGCATGCCGATGCGGCCTGACGGGTTCTACGATCTGCGCATCGACGGTGAGCTGACGGCGCAGGCCAGCCTCACGGGCGGCAACGTGCTGATGAAGGATGCGGCAGCAGGCACCGACGAACTGATTGCCGGTCCGCCAGGCACGATCCGCTTCACGGACCTGCCGAAGCGGGACAAGTTCGTCGAGATCTGGTTGCCGCACAACGAGATCACCGAACTGATCGCACTGCGCAGCGATCGGCCGCTCGAACCGCGCTCCGTCATTCGGCCGGTGTGGCTGCACCACGGCAGTTCGATCAGCCATGGTTCCAACGCGGTGCATCCCACCGGCACCTGGCCCGCGGTCGCCGCCACCGACGCCGACGTCGAATTGATCAACCTCGGTATGGGCGGGTCGGCACTACTCGACCCGTTCGTCGCCCGCACCATGCGCGACATTCCCGCCGACCTGATCAGCATCAAGATCGGGATCAACATCGTCAACGCCGACCTGATGCGGCTGCGCGCCTTCGGCCCCGCCGTGCACGGCTTCCTGGACACGATCCGCGACGGACACCCCACCACACCGATCGTCGTCGTCTCCGCCTTGCACTGTCCCATTCACGAAGACACCCCGGGACCGCTGGCACCCGACTTCAGCGACGGAACGATGGCCTTCGTCGCCACCGGCGACCCGACCGAGGTGTCCGCGGGCAAGCTCACCCTGACGGTCATCCGCGACGAGCTCACCCGGATCGTGCGCCAGCGCGCGGTCACCGACCCGAACGTGAGCTACGTCGACGGACTCGACCTCTACGGTCCCGCGGACTTCGCCGAATTCCCATTGGCCGACCGGCTGCATCTGGGCCCGCAGGCACACGAACGCGTTGGCCGGCGCTTCGCCGTCGTCATCGGCGAGCGGGTCTCGGGCTGATTCCTGCCGGCCAATATCAACTACTTGTTATTCTTCCCGGGCAGCAATACCGTCGATCGGTAACCGCCCGTCGAAGGAGAAGGCCTTGCCCCGCTTCCCCAAACCAGCCGAAGGCAGTTGGACCGAGCACTATCCCGAACTGGGGACCGCGCCGGTGTCCTACGAGGACTCCATCAGCCCGGAGTTCTACGAAATCGAACGCGAGGCCGTGTTCAAGCGGGCCTGGCTCAATGTGGGTCGGGTGGAACAGATTCCGCGCACCGGCAACTACTTCACCAAAGAACTCAAGGTCGTCAACACCTCGATCATCGTGGTCCGCAACCGCGACGGCATCATCAACGCCTTCCACAATATCTGCCGGCACCGCGGCAACAAACTGGTCTGGGATGACGACCCGCGGGCCGAAACCTCGGGAACCTGCCGTCAATTCGTGTGCAAATACCACGCCTGGCGCTACGACCTGGACGGCAACCTCACGTTCGTGCAGCAGGAAGAAGAGTTCTTCGACCTGGACAAGAACCGCTACGGCCTGGTTCCGGTGCACTGCGACGTCTGGGAAGGGTTCATCTTCGTCAACTTCGCGCCGGTTCCGGAGCAGTCGCTGACCGAATTCCTGGGCCCGATGATCACCGGCCTACAGGGCTACCCGTTCGGACGGTTGACCCAGCGCTGGACCTACCGCTCGGAGGTCAAATCGAACTGGAAGCTCTACCTGGATGCGTTCCAGGAGTTCTATCACGCACCCGTGCTGCACGCGAACCAGTCGCCGACGAAGTATTCGCAGGCGGCGGCCGAGGCCGGGTTCGAGGCACCGCACTACCGGATCGACGGCCCGCACCGACTGGTCAGCACGTCGGGTGTGCGGGTCTGGGAGATGGACGCCGAGATGCGCAAGCCGATCGAGGACATCTGTCGCAGTGGCCTGTTCGGCCCGTGGGACGGCCCGGACCTCGGTGAGATGCCCGCCGGGCTCAACCCGGCCAAATGTGAACCGTGGGGCCTGGATTCGTTCCAGCTGTTCCCCAACTTCGTAATTCTCATTTGGGGCCAAGGCTGGTATCTGACCTACCACTACTGGCCGACGTCGCACAACACCCACATCTTCGAAGGCTCGGCATACTTCCCGCCACCCCGCAGTCCGCGTGAGCGCATCGCCCAGGAGTTGGCGGCCGCCTCGTTCAAGGAGTACGGCCTGCAGGACGCCAACACCCTGGAGGCCACCCAGATGATGGTTGAATCCGGGTATGTCGACCGGTTTCCGCTCAACGACCAGGAAGTGTTGCTGCGGCACTTGCACAAAGAGACCGCCGACTGGGTGAACGACTACCAGAGCAAGAAAGCCGGGGTGTGACGCGATGGCGATGTTGCCCGAGGAATTCGCCGACCTCGAAGAGTTCGGCCACTGGTGTCTGCCGAGTGAGTCCCAGCGGTACGCCAAGCGATTGGCCAGCACGATGACCGAGATGCAGGCGTTCTACGACGCGATCACGCCGCGCGCCGAAGAGGCAATCGCGTTCTGCAACAAGTTCTCTCTCGACGACCTGCCCGAAGACGTGTTGAACCTCATGCACCTGCTGTACTCGATGATCGTGGTGTCGTTCCCGGTGGAGTGCTGGAAACAACCCAAGGTTCCCGACACCGGTGCCGCCAGCCTCGACTGCGTCGTCGAACCCGTCCCGTGAGCCTTGTTCTGAGGGCGGCCCGGTGGGCCGACATCGAGGCCGGCCAGGTTCGCTCCCCGGCGGTCATCGTGGTCGACGGCGACCGCATCACGGCGGTGAATCCGCCCGAGCCGCAGCCGGATTCGGCGACCGTCATCGACCTCGGCGACGTGACATTGTTACCCGGCCTGATGGACATGGAACTCAACCTGCTCATCGGCGGACCGGACGGGCTGCCGAGCCCCATGCACGGGGTGCAGGACGACCCGGCCTACCGCACGCTGCGGGCAGCGGTCAACGCCCGCACCACATTGGAGGCCGGGTTCACCACCGTGCGCAACCTCGGGCTGATGGTGAAGACCGGGGGCTATCTGCTCGACGTCGCCCTGCAACGCGCGATCGACCAGGGCTGGCACATCGGGCCACGCATCTACCCGGCCGGCCACGCGGTCACGCCCTACGGCGGTCATCTCGACCCGACGGTGTTCCAGCGGCTGGCACCCGGCATCATGCCGCTTTCCGTGGCCGAGGGCATCGCCAACGGGGTGCCCGACGTGCAGGCCTGTGTCCGTTACCAGATCCGCCACGGCGCCAAGCTGATCAAAGTGTCGGCATCCGGTGGAGTGATGTCGCACAGCACGTCGCCGGGTTCACAGCAGTTCTCCGACGCCGAATTCGCCGCAATCGCCGACGAAGCCCACCGCGCCGGCTTGCGAGTAGCCGCACACGCGGTGGGGGACAGTGCGATTCAGGCCTGCATCCGCGCCGGGATCGACTGCATCGAGCACGGTTTCCTGGCGTCGGACGAAACCATCCAGATGATGGTCGATCACGGTACATTCCTGGTCTCCACCACCTATCTGACCGACGCGATGGCCGTCGACCGGATCGCCCCCGAGCTGCGCCGCAAGGCCGAGGAGGTGTTCCCCAAGGCCAAGGCCATGCTGCCCAAGGCGATAGCCGCCGGAGTAAAGATCGCGTGCGGCAGCGACGCTCCGGCGATCCCGCACGGCCAGCAGGCCAAAGAGATCTGCGCACTGGTCGATCGTGGGATGACCCCGATGCAGGCGCTGCGCGCCGCGACGATCACCAGCGCGGAGCTGATCGAGGCCGAGGACGAACTCGGGCGCCTCGCACCGGGCTACCTTGCCGATATCATTGCGGTACCCGGAGATCCCTCCGCTGACATCTCGACGACCCTCGACGTGCGATTCGTCATGAAGGGCGGCGAGATCTACAAACAGGCGGCATCGCAATGAAAAATGGGCAGGAAAACCTCCTCTGGCTGCTCAAGCAGGCCTTCCACTATTCGGGGCACACGATCAACGAGGCGATCAGCAAGCACGGTGTCAGCAGTGCGCAGACCGGGCTGCTGCGCCAGCTCGCCGACGAGCCGGGGCTGTCCGGGGCCGAACTCGGCCGCCGGCTGCTGATCAGCCCCCAGGGCGCCCAGCTGGCGCTGGCCACCTTGGAGAAGAACGGCCTGATCGAGCGCAAACGCGATCCTGAGCATGGCCGCATCCAGCGCGCCTACCTCACCGAGAAGGGCAGGCGCACCGTCACCGCCGCCAACGCCGACGCGGTCGCCGCCCACGACGAACTGTTCTCGGTGCTGACCGAGGACGAACGAAAGACATTGGCCGAGTTGCTGGTTCGCATCGTCGTGCAGGGGCATGGCGAGGTGTCGTTCACGCTGCACCCCGACACCGACTGATCGGCAAGTACTTGATACTAATGACAAGTACTTGATATTCTGCCCGGCGATGGCATCGATCTACCGACCCGATGTCCGCGACGACGCCGTACGGTTGCGGATCTCCGACGTGCGGCCCGAGACCGCCGACTGCGTCTCGCTGGTGTTCGACGTTCCCGCCGACCACCAGGACCGCTTCCGTTACGCGGCCGGCCAGTATCTGACGTTGCGGGTGACGGTCGCCGGCGTCGAGCACCGCCGCTGCTATTCGATGTCATCCTCGCCGGCGCTGGCCGAACCGCTGCGGATCACGGTCAAGCGTGATCCGGGTGGCGTGGTGTCGAACTGGATCAACGACACGGTCGTCGCCGGAGCCGAAATTCACGCCGAATCACCCCAGGGTCGGTTCGTGTTGGATTCCTCCGGCCGTGACATCGTCGCGTTCGCCGGTGGCAGTGGCATCACGCCGGTGTTCTCGCTGATCCGGACGGCGTTGGCCAGCACCGACCGGCGGGTTCGGTTGTTCTACGCCAACCGAAACGCCGACTCGGTGATCTTCGCCGAACTGCTGCACGGACTCGTCGGGGAGTTCGGTGATCGGCTGGCCGTCCACCACCACCTCGACACCGAGCACGGGGTGGTCACGCCGGCCGCACTGACCGCCTTCCTCGACGGCGACGGTGAGTACTTCGTCTGCGGCCCAACATTGTTCATGGATGTGGTCGAAGCGACGCTTCGCGAGGCCCGGGTGCCCGAGGGGCAGGTGCATCTCGAGCGGTTCGTCACCGCCATGCCGGCCGCCGCGGCGCCCGCCGCCGGCGACGAGGCCACCGAAGAGGTGATCATCGAGCTGGATCGGCGCACCATCACCACCGGCTACCGGCCCGGCAACACATTGCTGCAGACCGCCCGGATGGCCGGCCTCAAAGCGCCGTCGTCATGCGAAACCGGTTCGTGCGGAACCTGCATCGCTCAGCTGACCGAGGGGGGTGCACGGATGCTCAACAACAATGCGTTGACCGAGGAGGAAGTGGCCGAGGGTCTGGTACTGACCTGCCAGGCGATGCCCACCACCAAGACCGTGCGGTTCGTCTACGAGTAGGGCAGGGACCGGCGATGCGAGATTCCGTGAGCAGGGTGGCAGTGGTGACCGGCGGTGGGTCCGGTATGGGCGAGTCCACCTGCCATGAGCTCGCGCGCCGCGGCCACAAGGTCGCCGTCCTCGACCTCAACGAGACTGCCGCCCAACGGGTCGCCGACGACCTGCGCTCAGCGGGTGCCACCGCGATCGGCCTGGGCGTCGACGTCACCGAGCGCCCGGCGATGGAGGACGCGTTCGCGAAGGCCCGTTCTGAACTCGGGCCGACGACCATCTTGGTCACCAGCGCCGGGCTATTCGGCTTCTCGCCGTTCGTCGAGTTGAGCGTCGAGGCGTGGGAGCGCGTCATCGCCGTCAACCTGACCGGAACGTTTCACGCCTGCCAGCTGGCGGTCCCGGACATGCTGGCAGCCGGTTGGGGCCGCATCATCATGATCTCGTCGTCGAGTGCCCAGCGAGGTTCGCCGGAGATGGCGCACTATGCCGCGTCCAAGGGCGGGGTACTGAGCCTGACCCGGTCACTGGCCCGCGAATACGCCGCGCACGGCATCACCGTCAACAACATCCCGCCATCGGGCATCGAGACGCCCATGCAGCATCAGCAGCAGGCCGCCGGGATCCTGCCGCCCAGCGAGCAGATGGCCGCCAACATCCCGATCGGCCATCTGGGCACCGGTGACGACATCGCCGCCGCGGTGGGATTTCTGAGCTCGGAGGAAGCCGGATTCATCACCGGCCAGACCATCGGCGTCAACGGCGGTTCGGTGATGTGAACGCAGCCGACCCACAGTCCTTGTCAGACGTTCGACACCGCTAGGAGGTTCTCATGGCTGTCACCTGGCCCAAGCCCGCCGAGGGAAGCTGGACCGAGCACTACCCCGAGCTGGGTACCGGCCCGATCTCCTTCAAGGACTCCACCTCGCCGGAGTTCTACAAACTCGAGGGTGAGGCCATCTTCAAGCGGGCGTGGCTCAATGTCGGACGGGTGGAGGACCTCCCGCGGGTCGGTAGCTACTTCACCAAGGAGATCGAGGTCGCCCGCGCGTCGGTGATCGTGGTCAAGGGCAAGGACGGCGACGTCCGGGCTTTTCACAACATCTGTCGGCACCGGGGAAACAAGCTGGTGTGGAACGACTTTCCCACCGAAGAGGTTCGAGGCACCTGTCGGCAGTTCACCTGCAAGTACCACGGCTGGCGCTACGGGCTGGACGGTGCGCTGAACTTCGTCCAGCAGCCCGCCGAGTTTTTCGATCTCGACCAGGAGCAGTACGGGCTGAGCCCGGTGCACTGCGACGTGTGGAACGGGTTCATCTTTATCAACCTCGACCGCGAGCCACGCCAGACATTGCGAGAATTCCTCGGCCCCATGATCACTGCGCTCGATGACTACCCGTTCGGCAAGCTGACCGAACGCTACGAGTGGGTGGCCGACAACAACAGCAACTGGAAGATCTTCGCCGATGCCTTCCAGGAGTATTACCACGTTCCGTCGCTGCATCCCCAGCAGGTACCGCCGGAGGTGCGGGTCGCAGGCGCCGGCTTCACCTGTGCCCACTTCCAGCTCGACGGGCCGCACCGGGTGGTGTCCACAGCGGGCACCCGCCGCTGGCTGCTGCCGCCGGAGTACATGTATCCGATCGAGCGCGCCACCCAGAGCGGGCTCGTCGGGCCCTGGCGCACACCGGACCTCGGTGAGCTGCCGGCGGGCCTGAACCCCGGCAACATCGAGCCGTGGGGAATCTCCAATTTCCAGATCTTCCCCAATATCGAAATCTTGATCTACGGCGGCTGGTACCTGCTGTACCGGTACTGGCCGACGTCGCACAACACCCACCGGTTCGAGGCCTTCACCTACTTCAGTCCGGCGCGCAGCGTCCGCGAGCGTATCGAGCACGAGGTGGCCTCGGTGGTGCTCAAGGAGTTCGCGCTGCAGGACGCCGGGATGCTGGGCGGAACGCAGGCTGCCCTGGAAACCGGTGTGATCGACGAGTTTCCGCTCAACGACCAGGAAATCCTGGTCCGTCACCTGCACAAGACGGTGGTGGATTGGGTCGAGGCCTACCAGCGTGAAACGGCCGGGGCGGGGGTGTAGTCATGACGGACGCACTGCTGCCCAGCGCCTTCGCCGAACTCGAGGAATTCGCGAGCGCGTGGTGTCTGCCCACCGAGACGCAGCGGTGGGAGCAACGGGTGAACAGCACCATGACCGACATGGAGCAGTTTTATAACGCGTTCTTCCCGCGGCTGGAAGAGGCCATCGAATACTGCGACAAATTCTCGCTCGACGAGTTGCCGCAGGACGCCACCAACCTGCTGTACCTGATCTACTCGCTGATCATGGTGGCGATGGCGGTTGAAATCATGCACCAGCCCCGGCCGGTCGACGCGTGTGACGCCGAGATGATCCGGGTCAGCGAACCCCGACCCTAGGACGGCCACGATGAGCACATTGACCATCACCAAGCTGACCTCGACGGTCGGTGCCGAGGTGACCGGGCTGGATTCCGAACAGCTCGGTGCCGACGACACCACCGCGAGCGCGGTACTGGATGCCTTGGAGGACAACGGCGTTCTGGTCTTCCCCGGGCTGAACCTGACGCCGGAGGCCCAAGTGGCGTTCTGCTCGCGCCTGGGGGAGGTGGACCGGTCGTCCGACGGGCGTCACCCGGTCTCGGGGATCTACCCGATCACGATGGACAAGACGAAGAACGCCAGCGCCGATTATCTGCGCGCCGCCTTCCTCTGGCACATCGACGGGTGCACGCCGACGAACGACGAGTGCCCACAGATGGCCACGATGCTCTCGGCCAAGCACGTGGCCGAGGAGGGCGGCGGCACCGAATTCGCCAGCGCCTATACCGCATACGACGTGCTTTCCGACGACGAGAAGCAGCGCCTGGGTTCACTGCGGGTCGTGCATTCGCTGGAAGCCTCACAGCGCAAGACCCATCCGAACCCGTCGCCGGAGGACCTGGCGCGCTGGCGGTCCCGCCCGACACATGAGCATCCGCTGGTGTGGACGCATCGCAGCGGCCGCAAGTCATTGGTGCTCGGGGCCTCCGCCGACTACATCGTCGGGATGGACATCGACGAAGGCCGGGCGATCCTGGACGAGCTGCTGGCGCAGGCCACCGGAGGAGACAACGTCTATCGGCACAGCTGGTCGGTCGGCGACACCGTGATCTGGGACAACCGCGGTGTCCTGCACCGCGCGGGCCGCTACGCCGACGACTCCGGTCGAATGATGTTGCGCACCACGATCTTGGGTGATGAACCGATCGAGTGACATTCGGCACGGCACTGCCGGGCATGAGGGTGGTGGGCAGTGCCGGTCGTGAGATACCACCTCAGGCAGAGGCTTGCGATGTGCTGCATCGACTTGTCGCCCACGACCGACCTGCCACCCGGTCACCGTATCATCTGAACACCTGGACAGATAATCGGCGACTGCCGGACCGGTTCGCCGTCGCAGTCGCCCAGGTTCCCGGATGCCGGTTAGCGACGGTTCTTCGCCAGCTCGCGCAGCATCGCGTTGTAGGCGTCGAGATCGTCGTCGTAGTGCGCATCGGCGTGGCGGTCGGTGCGGGTGGCGGTCCGTCGGTCCTGGCGCGCCCACTGCACCACCAGTGCGATCACGACGACGATGACGGGCAGTTCGCTCGAACCCCAGGCGAGCGCCCCGCCGAGGTGTTGATCGTCGTCGAGGCTGGCCAGCCACGGCAGGTCCAGGCTGCGGTAGAACGAGCCGCCCAGTACCGAGGTCATCGTCATCGTGGCGATGCCGAAGAACGCGTGGAACGGCATCACCGCGAACAGCAACCCGAGGCGGCCGATGAACGGCAAGCGCTTAGGGCCGGGGTCGATGCCGATGATGCCCCAGAAGAACAGGTAGCCGGTGATCAGGAAGTGCACGGTCATGAACTCGTGACCCCAGTGGTAGCGCACCAGGGTGTCGAACGCCGGGGTGAAGTACACCGCATACAACGAGCCGACGAACAGCACGAAAGCCGTTGCGGGATGGGAGAGGAACCGCGACACCGGCGAATGCACCAGCCGCAGCAGCCATTCCCGCGGCCCGGGCGACCGGCCCGCGCCCGCGGCGGGAAGCGCCCGCAGCGCCAGGGTGATCGGTGCGCCGAGCACCAGGAACACCGGGATGAACATGTTCAACGCCATATGTTCGGCCATGTGCACGCTGAACATCGCCGACCCGTAGGCCCGTGTCCCCGAACTGGTCGCCAACAGCAATGCCGCACAACCGAACAGCCACGCGGCCAGGCGGCCGGGCGGCCACCCGTCGCCGCGCCGCCGCAACCGTAGATAGCCGATCAGATAACCCGCGGCGAGGACGATCGCCGCCACTCCGAGCAGGACGTCGAAACGCCAGACCGTCAGCAGCCGAAGCACGTTCGGCGGATCGGGCAGCTGGTAGCCGAGGAACACGTCCCACGCGGTGAACCGGTGGGTCAGCAGTCGCGGCGCGGTCTGCACCGCCATGGCCGAGACCGCGCCGACGGCCACGACGGCGGCCAGCGCGCCCACCGTCGCGCGTTTGATCAGTGTGCTGCCCACCAGAGCGGCTCCGGCCAGCAGGCCCAAGCGCCCATAGTCCGAGGACAACACAGCCGGTGTCGCCAGCAGGACCAACAGCAGTGCCCCATAGCCGAGCGCCGCCAGGCCGGCCGCGCCCTCGACGAGCCGAATGCGTCTGCGCAGTTCGGGTTTCGGCGGTGCGATCGCCGCGCTGATCCGCACACCGGCCAGCACGGCCAGCGCGACGGCGAAGACGATGACCGCGCTGGTCGCGTAGTCATGGTTCGGCCCCTGCCCGGCGTTGCCGCTGACCGGCACGGCGATCACGCCGAGCGCGGCGGGAATCAGCAGCACCACGTGCCAGACCCAGCGCACCGAAGCGCGCAGGCCGACGGTCACCACGGCCGCGGCGAGCGCGACCGCGATCCACGCGCGCGCCATTTCCGATGCGCCCAATGCGCTTGCAATGCCGCCACTGGCGATCACCCGGGAAACCGGCATCCCGGCGGCATTGCTGGCCTGGACGACGACCATCGTGAGCGCGGTGACCAGCCAGACCGGTGCGAGGCGTTCGGCCAGCAGGTGCGCCCGGAACGACGCCGCGTCGAGCACACCGCGGTCGTCGGGAACGGCGGTGATCACGACGAACAGCAGCGCGCCTAGACAGGTCGCCGCGGCCAGGGCGGCGGTGAAGTAACCGACCACCTCGGCAACGCTGGTCGGCACGCCGGGATAGGAATCGCCGGTGGCGGTGAAACGCTGCTCGCCCGCGGCGACGGCGTAGGTGACGAGCGCGGCCAGCGCGGCCAGATAACCGACGGCAATCCACCGACCCGCCGGACGCGCGACTGCCTGGGTGGCTTCCACCGGCGCGAGTCTACGACTGGCCGTCGTAGTCGGGTCGCCGTGGTGGGAACTTTCTGGTGCGATGTATCGACCATTGTTGACGTGTCGAGCGAAGAAGAGGCGAACCGGTGATCGCTGATCCCACGCTGCGATGGGTCGTGACACTCCTGTTCGTCCTCGGTGCGGCGGAGTGTCTGTACGGCCTGATCGTCGGCATTCGGCGGCCCGTGACGGTCACCAGTCAGCTGCTGCACGTCGTGATGGCAGCCGCGATGGCCGTGATGGCCTGGCCGTCGGGTGTGGCGCTGCCCACCGTCGCGCCGATGGTGTTCTTCCTGGCTGCGACCGTCTGGTTCGTCGCCGTCACTGCCGGCCCGGCCGGCGCGGGGCACCGCGTCGCCGGCAGTTATCACGCTCTGATGATGCTGGCGATGGCGTGGATGTATGCCGTGATGAACGGGCGCCTGCTGCCCGGTCAGTCGACGCACGCGCCCGGCGCGGCCGCCGGAGGGTCCGCGGCGGGTTCCGCGGGACATGCCGGCCATGCCACCGGCATCCCGAAGCTCGACATGCCCGGCATGGAGATGCCGGGCGTGGACACCTCGCCCGGCGCAACCGTGGTGACCGAGCCGGTCTACATCACGATCCTGAACTGGGTGTGCACCGTCGGCTTCGCCTTCGCCGCGGTGTACTGGCTGGTCCGGTATCTCGCGCTGCGAATGGACGCCGAGCCCGCCGACGCCGGGCAGCCGCTGTGGTCCCTGTGTCAGTCGATGATGGCCGCCGGGATGGCGATCATGTTCGGCGTGATGCTGTAGTCGTTCAGGCCGCGGACCCGTCGGTGGGGTAGAGGTGCCCGCGCCGGCGTCCACGAGCGGCGTTGTCCGGCAACACCACATCGCTGGTAACTGGGAGAGCCTCAGGGCGAGGCTGCGGCCCCGGCGCGCGCGTCGTGCGCCAGAGCAGAAGCGCCAGCACCGCCCCGGCCACCACCGGCAGGTGCGAGGCGATGCGGTCGACGCTCACCGCGCCCGCCATCGCGTCGCTGATCACATAACCGGTGAGGATCACGGTGAACACCCACAGCACCCCGGCCAGACCGGCGGCCGCCGCCGGGCGGGCCGCCGCACCGATCATCACCACCCCGAGTGCCGCCGACCACGCCGTCGACTCATTGAGTAGATGCCCACTCATCGTCGCGTGGTGGGCGCCGGCCGTGCCGACGTCGGCGCCCGCCGCCTGCGCCAGCGCCAGTGCAGCCTGCACGACGCCGACGGCCGCCAGCGCCCAGCGCAGCCAGGTGCCTGCGGGGCGGGCCGCTCGGGTCGGGGCACTCGGCGCAGCGACGGCCGCCACCTGGGACCGTCCGGCCAGTCGCCGCAGCTGCTGGGTCTGCTCGACGGCGCGGGCGTGCCACGTCCGGCACTGGTCACAGGTGGTGAGATGTTCGTCGACCCGGGCCGCCGGAACGGGTTCGCGTTCGCCGTCGATCCGGGCTGACAGTGCCTCCCGGGCGACATCGCAGTCCACGCCTCAATAGTCGCGTACGGGGACCGGATTGTTCCAGCGCCCGGGCTTCTCCCGCCTCCTGGGCTAGATTTCTAGGCATGGATGCCCCAGGCAACACGGTCAAGGTCGAGCTCGCCTCGTCCGCGCTGGCCGATGTCGACATCCACAGCTGGACGCAGCGCTTCGATCTGTTGTCCGATCCGCACCGGCTGGAGATCCTGCTCGGCCTGCACCGGGCGCCCGGCATCTGCGTCGGAGATCTCGCCGCAGCCGTCGGGCGATCGGAAAATGCGGTGTCGCAAGCACTCCGGGTGCTGCGCCAGCAGGGCTGGGTCACTTCGACCCGGGTCGGCAGGCAGGTTAGCTACCGGCTGGAGGACCACACCGTGCACGACCTGCTGCACTGGATCGGTGCTGCCCACACCGAGTGACGTGGTCGGTTCACCCGAATATCTGTACAGGTAGACAGATATCTGCCGCGCGCATAGGGTTGGTCGTCAGGGGCGAACCTGACGCGAGGAGGCACGCTTGAGCGTCCAGATCACGGCCATGCACATGAGCGACGGCCTGGTCAACGCGCCCACCGCGCTGATGTTCGGGGTTCTGGCGATTGCGGCGGTGGCGTTCTGCGGCTGGCGGGCCCGGACCGAACTCGACGAGCGCACGGTGCCGCTGGCCGGTTTGGTCGCAGCCTTCATCTTCGCGGTGCAGATGATCAACTTCCCGATCCTGCCCGGCGTCAGCGGACACCTTCTCGGCGGCGCGCTCGCCGCGATCCTGGTCGGCCCGTACACCGGCGTGCTGTGCATCACGATCGTGCTCGTGGTGCAGTCCCTGCTGTTCGCCGACGGCGGTGTGACCGCCCTCGGAACGAATATCACGAACATGGCGCTGATCGGCGTCGCCGCGGGCTACGCGGCGGCGCGGGTGCTCTACGCGCTTGTGCGGCGCCGCCGTCCCGACTCGGTGCCTGCGCTCGGCGTGGTGGCGTTCCTGTCGGCGTTGTTCGGAACTGTCTGCGCAGCAATGGGATTCGTGGCCGAATACGCGATCGGTGGTGCCGCGCCGACGTCGCTGGGAACGGTGGGGACCTACATGTTCGGCACCCATGTGCTCATCGGTATCGGGGAAGGGGTGATCACCGCGGTGACCGTGATGGCCGTCGCCCGGTCCCGTCCCGATCTCGTCTACCTGCTGCGCCGCAACCGTGAGCGTCAGGCGGTGCCGGCATGAGCGCCGCGGCGGTGGCGCGGCGCTGGCAGTTCTGGGCCGGCTTCGGGGTCGCGATCCTGTTGATCGCGGGGGTGGTGTCCTACTTCGCCAGCCCCAGCCCGGACGGACTGGACTCGGCGACGTTGCGGGGCTGCCAGGTCGTCGACACCGGCCACGGTGAAGAGCTGACCGGCACCTGCATCGCCCAGCACGCCACCGAACACACCATGTCCGCCTCGCCGCTGGCCGACTACACGCTCTTCGGACACCCGGCCACGGGTGGACTTGCCGGCATCATCGGTGCCGTCGTCGTGCTGGGCATCGCGTTCGGCGGGTTCTGGTTGATTGCGCGCACCCGCCGCGCGAAGGACTGAATCGATGGGTGCGGGGCACTCCCACCCGCTCTACCGGGACGGCGAGTCGGTGGTGCACCGGGCGCCCGCCGAAGTCAAGATCGCCGGGCTGGTGCTGTTCGTGCTCGCGGTGGTCGCCACTCCGCGCGAGATGATCTGGCCGTTCGCCGTCTACGCCGGGATCGTGCTGGTGGTCTGGCGGGTGGCAGCCATCCCACTGCGCTGGATTCTGCCGAGGATGCTGATCGAGGCGCCGTTCATCGTGCTGGCCGTGCTGCTGCCGTTTGCCGAAGGCGGCGACCGCATCACGGTCGCGGGCATGCAACTGTCGGTGACCGGGCTGTGGGCGGCCTGGGGGATCGTGGTGAAAGGCACTCTGGGTGTCGCGGCCTCGCTGACGGTCGCGGCCACCACCTCGGCGCGGGAGCTGCCACTGGCGCTGAGTCGCCTCGGTGTTCCGGCGCTGGTGACGTCGATGCTGGTGCTGATGATCCGCTACATCGACCTGCTGTCGGCCGAAGTCGGCAGGATGCGGATGGCGCGAATCTCCCGCGGCGACTCGCCGCATGCCATCCACCAGATCGGAGCGACCGCCAAAGGCGTTGGCGCGCTGTTCCTCCGGTCCTACGAACGCGGTGAACGCGTCTATCTGGCGATGACCTCGCGCGGCTTCGACGGCAAGGTTCCCGAGCTGGCGATCGTCGGTGCCGGACCGCGCGCCTCCGGTGCGCAGTGGGTGTTCGCGTTGACTCCCGCGGTGGCGGCCGCCGCGGTGGCCGCCTCGGCCTGGGTGCTGTGATGAGCGCCCCGGCGATCCGCGTGCAGGGTTTGCATTACCGCTATCCCGACGGCCACGCCGCGCTCGACGGTGTCGACCTGTGCATTGCGCCGGGGGAGCGGGTGGCCATCCTAGGACCGAACGGGGCGGGCAAGACCACGCTGATGCTGCACCTCAACGGGGTGCTCACCGCCACCTCGGGGACGGTCGAGATCAGCGGGATCACGCTGAACCGCAAGACTGTTCGCGATATCCGCCGCCGGGTCGGGCTGGTGTTCCAGGACCCCGACGATCAGCTGTTCATGCCGACCGTCGCCCAGGATGTCGCATTCGGCCCGGCAAACTTCGGGGTGACCGGCGACGCGCTGGCGGCCCGGGTCGCCGCGGCGCTGGACGTGGTGTCGATGACCGAGCATGCCGACCGCAGCCCCGCGCACCTGTCCGGCGGGCAGCGCAGGCGCGCGGCGCTTGCCACGGTGCTGGCGTGTGAACCCGAGATCCTCGTGCTCGACGAGCCGTCGGCCAACCTCGATCCGGTGGCCCGGCGCGAACTCGCCGAGACGCTCGCCACGCTGCCGGCCACCATGCTGGTCGTCACCCACGACCTGCCGTACGCCGCGCAGCTGTGCGACCGCGCGATCATCCTCGATCACGGCAGAGTGGTCGCCGACGACACCGTGACCGCCGTGCTCTCCGACAGCGAGCTACTGGCCGCCCACCGGCTCGAATTGCCGTGGGGTTTCGTGGTTTCCACCCCGCACCCCTGACGCGAGCAGACGCAAAAGTTCTGCGACACGCCGCATTTCGGGGACCTTTGCGTCTGCTCGCGGGAGGATGCGTCAGTGCCGCCGGGACGGCGGCCAGGGCGGCTCGCCGCACAACGCCAGCAGCGCGTTCTCGATCACCTCGGGAAGCGCCGGATGAATCCAATACTGCCCGCGGGCCATATCCTGGCCGGCCAGGCCGAAACTCATCGCCTGAATCAGCGGCTGAATCAACGACGACGCCTGGTGGCCCATGATGTGCGCGCCGAGAATCTTGCCGGTGTCCCGCTCGACGATGACCTTCGCGAAGCCGGTGGTGTCTTCCATCGCCCAGCCGTAGGCGACGTCGGCGTAGTCCTGCACCTTCACGTTGATTTGGTAACCCGCTGCGCGGGCCTCGTTTTCGGTCAGTCCGACCGAGGCGATCTGCGGGTCGGTAAACACCGCCGACGGCACGAAGCGGTGATCGGAGTACATCAGCGCCTCGGTGTCATCCCAATCCTGCAGCAGGTTGTGCCGCACCACCCGGGCCTCGTGGTTGGCGACATGCTTGAGCTGATAATGCGACGACACGTCACCGAGCGCGAAAATTCCGCGCGCCGTGGTGCGTTGGTACTCGTCGACCACGACGAGGCCGTTCTCGTCAAGCTTGACCCCGGCGTTGTGCACGTCCAACAGGTCCCCGTTGGGAATCCGGCCGGTGGCCACCAGCACCGCATCGGCGGCGACCTCCGATCCGTCGTCGAGTTCGATGACCACCCGCGAGGAGTCCAGGTGCGCCCCGATCATGTTGCGGTGGCTGCGTAGCTCCCATTTCTTGGCGGCGATGTCGGTGAACCGCTCACAGATCGTGTCATCGGTGTGCGACAGCATGCCGGCGCCACGGATGACGATCGTGACCCGAGCGCCCAACGACGAGAAAACATGCGCGAATTCGGCGGCCACGTATCCGCCACCGATGATCACCAGGTGCTCGGGCAGTTCGGGAATGCGCATGATCGTGTCGGAGGTGTGGACCGCGACACCGCAGCCGGAGATGGCATCGGGCACCATCGCCCGCGCACCGGCGGCGATCACCACTTGATCGGCCGTGAACTCGTCGCCGGCGTCGGTGCGCAGCCGGTAGCCCGCTTCGCTTCGGCCGGTGAACCGGGTGTGGCTGTCGTAGACCGTCACATTCGGCGAGGAACGCCGGTAGTTCTCGCCCCCGATCGCCAGCGGGTCGATCCGGCCGAACACCCGCGAGACGATGTCGGACCAGCGCACGTTGTCGATGTGGGCGTCGACGCCGAATCGGGCTGCCGCCCGGATGGTTTGGGCCACCTCGGCGGCGTAGACGAACATCTTGGTGGGGATGCAGCCCACGTTCAGACAGGTGCCGCCGAACACCCCCTGCTCGCAGATCGCGACTTTCTTGCCGGTGTAGCGCTCGTCGAGGATCGAATTTCCCGAACCCGTCCCGATAATCGCGATATCGAAGTGCTCCAACGGTTTCCCCTTACCCTCGACCGGCGGCCGATGGGGCCGATTCCAGATGCGCGCGGTAGAAATCCAGCCAGCCGGCCAGTTCCCGATAGGCGGCGCTGCGCGGACCTGCCAGCGACAGAAACACGTCGTGCTTGGCGTCGCGGACCGGAACCACCGTGGTGCGGTTGCCGATGCAGCCCGCCCACCGCGCGATCTGAGTGACGTCGAGCACCGCGTCCCCGCGCTGCATGGCCGCCGCGTCGACCGTCTCGGTGACGCTGTGGTCGGAGCGCAGGATCAGGTTCGGCACACCGACATCCAGGCCGCGATGCAAGGTGGCGTGGCCGCGGCGGATGGCGTGAATCCAGCCGAAGGTCACCGGGAAACCGCCGAGCGGCTTCCACTGCAGGTTGTACTCGAACTCGCCGTGATAGTCGCGGTGCAACGTCAACCCGTAGCCGCCCTTGCTGGTGCCGCGGACCACCCGGGTCTTGCGTACCCGCGACATCGCGCCGATCGCCGTCGACGTCAGCCGGGTGCGCAGGATCGCCGGGCCGTGCAGGTCCAGCCACGGGCTGTTGAGGATCAGCCCGCCGATCGACAGCGCCGCTGTCGCGTTGCGGCGACGCACCCGATTCAGCCACAGCGACACGATCAGCCCGCCCGCGGAGTGCCCGTAGACCAGGATTGTCGCGCCGGGATTTTCGGTGGCGATGATCGCCACCGCCCGTTCCAGCTCGCGGTCGTAGCGGGCCAGGTCAGTGGTGAAGTGTGGAGTCTGGCCCGCACGCCAGGAGCGGCCGCACTTGTGTTGGTCCAGCGCGTAGAACCGGAAGCCGGCGCCGGCGAAGTGGTCGGCGAGGTCGGTGTTGAAGAAATAGTCGGTGAAGCCGTGCACCGCCAGCACGGCGTGCGCCGCCGGCCGGTCGTCGCTTCGCCGGACCAGAGTGGCGAACAGATCGCCCTCGCCGTCGGGGTCCGGCCCCAACGCCATCGTGGCCTGTCGGTAGCCGGTAAGGACATCGTCGGCCCATTCGGCCTGCGCTGCCGTCACAACTCACACCCTATCCGGGTGTGGCGGTGGCGACTCCGGAGAATAACTCGGTGTCGGGCGGGATAACCTTGACTATCTGTAGAGACGAGTAAAGGACGACGATCCGGTGTCAGATACCACCAAGACCGATGTTGTGCTGGTCGGCGCGGGAATCATGAGCGCGACGCTCGGCGCCCTGCTGCGCCTGGTTCAGCCGGACTGGTCGATCACGCTGGTCGAACGCCTCGACGCCGCCGCCGCTGAAAGCTCCGACCCGTGGAACAACGCCGGCACCGGCCACTCCGCGCTGTGTGAACTCAACTACACGCCGGAGAAGCCCGACGGCAGCATCGATATCGCCAAGGCCATCAACGTCAACGAACAGTTCCAGGTCACCCGCCAGTTCTGGAGCTACGCGCACTCCAACGGCATCCTGCCCGACGTCCGCAGCTTCCTGAACCCGATCCCGCACGTCAGCTTCGTGCAGGGCGCCCAGCACGTCGACTACCTGCGCCGGCGCCGGGAGACCCTGGTGCGCAACCCGCTGTTCGCCACGATGGAGTTCATCGACGACCGCGACGAGTTCGCCCGCCGCCTGCCGCTGATGGCCAAGGGCCGGGACTTCTCCGAGCCGGTCGGGCTGAACTGGACCCAGGACGGCACCGACGTCGACTTCGGCTCGCTGACCCGTCAGCTGCTCGCGTACGGCACCGAGCGCGGGATGTCCACCCTGTTCGGCCACGATGTGCTCGACCTGCACAAGGAATCCGACGGCGGCTGGACCGTCAAGGTGCACAACCGGCGCACCGGGCAGAAACGCAAGATCTCGGCCAAGTTCGTGTTCGTCGGCGCCGGCGGCGGCGCGCTGCCGCTGCTGCAGAAGGCCGGCATCGCCGAGGCCAAGGGCTTCGGCGGTTTCCCGGTCAGCGGCCAGTGGCTGCGCACCGGCAACCCCGAGTTGGCTGCCGCGCATCAGGCCAAGGTGTACGGGCTGCCGCCGCTGGGTGCTCCGCCGATGTCGGTGCCGCACCTGGACACCCGCGTGATCAGCGGGCGGTCCTGGCTGCTGTTCGGTCCGTTCGCCGGCTGGTCGCCGAAGTTCCTCAAGGAGGGCAAGATCACCGACTTGCCGTTGTCGGTCAAGCCCAACAACCTCGCCTCGATGATCGGTGTGGGACTCACCGAGATGGGTCTGCTCAAGTACCTGATCGGCCAGCTCGCCCTCTCCGAAGCCGACCGGGTCGACAATCTTCGCGAATTCGCCCCCACCGCAAAGGATTCCGATTGGGAGCTGGATATCGCCGGCCAGCGTGTCCAGGTCATCCGCCGCGACGCCAAGAAGCTCGGTGTGCTGGAGTTCGGCACCACGGTGCTGGCGGCCGCCGACGGCTCGATCGCGGGCCTGCTCGGCGCCTCGCCGGGTGCTTCTACCGCCGTCCCGGCGATGATCGAAGTTCTGCAGCGGTGCTTCTCCGACCGCTACGAGGGCTGGCTGCCCAAGCTCAAGGAGATGGTGCCCTCGCTGGGCGTCAAGCTTTCAGAGAACCCTGAGCTGTTCGCTGAGGTGTGGGCGCAGGGCACCAAGGTGCTGGGGCTGGAGAGCGGAGCCAAAGCAGGCCGCGCGGCGGCGGCCGCGGGGCCGGACAGCACGCCCGTCGCATCGGGTTCCGGTGACCCGGAACCTGCGGGAGTGGTGTGACGGTCGCGTTGCGCCGCGCGTGGGCCAAGGACCTCGATGCGGCAACCCTCTACGAGCTGCTCAAGCTGCGGGTCGAGGTATTCGTCGTCGAACAGGCCTGTCCCTACCCGGAACTCGACGGACGTGACCTGCTGGCCGAAACCCGGCACTTCTGGCTCGAACAACCCGACGGCACGGTGGTCGCCACCCTTCGGCTGATGGAGGAGCACGCCGGAGGGGAGAAGGCGTTCCGCATCGGCCGGGTCTGCACCCAGCGCGCGGCCCGCGGTCAGGGCCACACCAGCCGCCTGATGCAGGCCGCGCTGGCCGACGTCGGTGACCACGCCTGCCGGATCAATGCCCAGACCTACCTCGTCGACATGTACGGCAAGCACGGCTTTGTCGTCGACGGCGCCGAGTTCGTCGAAGACGGTATTCCGCACGTCGCGATGTTGCGCCCGGCCGCACCGATCTCGGCCGACCAGCCGTGAGCGCGCCCGCTTTTCCGTTCAGTGCGATCGTCGGGCATGACCAGCTTCGGCTGGCGCTGATCCTGTGCGCGGTCCGCCCCGAGATCGGTGGCGTGCTGATCCGTGGCGAGAAGGGCACCGCGAAGTCGACGGCGGTACGCGCATTGGCCGCAATCCTGGCCGAGGTCGATGCCGATTCGCGGCTCGTCGAGTTGCCCATCAGTGCGACCGAGGACCGGGTGGTCGGCTCGCTGGACCTGCAGAAGGTGCTGCGCGACGGCGAGCACGCCTTCTCTCCGGGTCTGCTGGCCCGCGCCCACGGTGGTGTGCTCTACGTCGATGAGGTCAATCTGCTGCACGACCACCTCGTCGACATCATGCTCGACGCCGCCGCGATGGGTCGGGTGCACATCGAGCGCGACGGGATCTCGCACTCCCACGAGTCGCGGTTCGTGCTGATCGGCACGATGAATCCCGAAGAGGGCGAACTGCGTCCGCAGCTGCTGGATCGCTTCGGCCTGACCGTCGACGTGCACGCCTCCCGCGATGTGGCGGTGCGCAGCGAGGTGATCCGCCAGCGGCTGGCCTACGAGGCCGACCCGGCCGGGTTCGCCGCGCTGCATGCCGGGCAAGACTCCGACTTGGCTGCCCGGATTGCCGCCGCCCGGGCGCGGGTTGCCGCGGTGACGTTGCCCGATGCCGAGCTGAATCGGATCGCGGCGCTGTGCGCGGCGTTCGACGTCGACGGCATGCGCGCCGATCTGGTGGTGGCGCGCACCGCCGTCGCGCATGCGGCCTGGCGCGGGGCCGATGCGGTGACCAGTGAGGACATTCGGGTCGCTGCCGAGCTGGCACTGCCGCACCGGCGTCGGCGTGACCCGTTCGACGATCCCGGTCTGGACCCCGCACAGCTCGACCAGGCCCTGGCCGCGACCGAAGGGGGTCCGGAGCCGGAACCCGATCCAGATCCACCCGGTGGGGGTCAATCCGTCGACGGATCGTCGCAACCCACTGCGCCGCAAGGAAATTCGTCGTCGGCGCCGCGCCCGGCCGCGCCGCCGGCCGCGACGTTTCGCACGCGGGCGCTGACGGTGCCCGGGGTGGGGGAGGGCAACCCGGGTCGGCGCTCACGCGCCCGCAACCGCTCTGGCGCTGTCATCCAAGCCACCGACACCCCGGGGCACGGCCACGGTCTGCACCTGTTCGCCACGGTGTTGAATGCGGCCGGGAATCGACGGCTGCGGCCGGCACCCGAGGATGTGCGCCGCGCCGTCCGGGTCGGGCGGGAAGGCAACCTGGTGATCTTCGTCGTCGACGCCTCCGGGTCGATGGCCGCGCGGGACCGGATGTCGGCGGTGTCCGGGGCGGCACTGTCGTTGTTGCGGGACGCCTATCAACGCCGCGACAAGGTCGCCGT
This sequence comes from Actinomycetes bacterium, assembly GCA_023416315.1. GTDB lineage: Bacteria > Actinomycetota > Actinomycetes > Mycobacteriales > Mycobacteriaceae > Mycobacterium. The sequence continues at coordinate 4,725 of JAEZIA010000281.1, read as the reverse complement.
CATCACCTTCCGGCAGGACGGGGCGCGAGTTCTGCTGCCGCCCACCACATCGGCGTACATCGCGTCGCGCCGGCTGACCCGGTTCGACACCGGCGGCACCACCCCGCTGGCGCAGGGACTGCTGGCCGCCCGCGACATCGTGGTCCGCGAGCGGGTCCGCGACAAGACCCGCCGCCCGCTGGTGGTGGTGCTCACCGACGGACGGGCCACCGGTGGTCCGGACCCGTTGGGCCGCAGCCGATCTGCGGCGCGGCGATTGGTCGCCGAAGGTGCCGCCGCGGTGGTGGTGGACTGCGAGACGTCCTACATCCGGCTGGGCCTTGCCGCCGATCTGGCCGAGCATCTGGACGCCCCGCTGCTGCAACTGGAACAGCTGCGCGCAGACTATCTGGCACAGGCCGTGCGCCGCGCTGCCTGAGCATTCGGAAGGGAACCGTCCATGCCGCAGGGTCAGCCGCTCACCGTGCCCGATGACGGGCTGACCACCCGGGCCCGCCGCAACACCCCGGTGCTGGCCGTGCACACCGGGCCCGGCAAGGGCAAGTCCACCGCCGCGTTCGGAATGGCGTTGCGGGCGTGGAACGCCGGGATGAACGTGGCGGTGTTCCAGTTCGTCAAGAGCGCCAAGTGGAAGGTCGGCGAGGAGTCGGCCTTCGCCGCGCTGGGCCGGTTGCACGACGAGCACGGTGTCGGCGGCGCGGTGGAATGGCACAAGATGGGGTCGGGCTGGTCCTGGAGTCGCAAGACCGGTTCCGACGACGACCACGCCGCGGCCGCCGCCGAAGGCTGGACCGAGATCGCCGCCCGGTTGGCCGAGCACCGGCACGACTTCTACGTGCTTGACGAGTTCACCTACCCGTTGAAATGGGGCTGGGTGGATACCGACGAGGTCGTCGAGGTGCTGCGCAACCGGCCGGGCGGCCAGCACGTGGTGATCACCGGCCGTGACGCCCCGCAACGACTGATTGACGCCGCGGACCTGGTGACCGAAATGGCCAAGGTCAAGCACCCGATGGACGCCGGCCGCAAAGGCCAGAAGGGTATCGAGTGGTAGGCGGCGTCCCTGCGGTCGTCATCGGCGCACCGGCTTCGGGAAGCGGAAAGACCACCGTCGCAACGGGTTTGATCGGGGCGCTGCGGGCGGCCGGTCACCGTGTCGCCCCGTTCAAGGTTGGCCCCGACTTCATCGACCCGGGCTATCACGCCCTCGCCGCCGGCCGGCCCGGCCGCAATCTGGACCCGGTCCTGGTGCCCGAGCAGCTGATCGGCCCGCTGTACCGGCACGGTAGCGGTGACGCCGACATCGCCGTAATCGAAGGCGTGATGGGTCTTTTCGACGGCCGCATCGACACGCAGCTGGTCACCCCGGCCCGCGGCTCGACCGCGCATGTCGCCGAACTCCTCGGTGCACCCGTGCTCCTGGTGGTGGACGCCCGCGGCCAGAGTCACAGCATCGCCGCTGTGCTGCAAGGGTTCTCGACCTTCCATTCCGGGGTGCACATCGCCGGGGTGATCCTCAACCGAGTGGGCACCGCCCGCCACGAGCAGGTGCTGCGCCAAGCGTGTGAGGCGGCCGGGGTGCCGGTGCTGGGCGCGATCCCGCGCCACGACGAGTTGGCGGTGCCAGCGCGCCATCTCGGGCTGGTGACCGCCGTTGAGCATGGTGATCAGGCGCGCGCCGCGGTCGCCGCGATGACCGAACTCGTCGCCCGTCACGTCGACCTGGGCGCTGTCGTGGCCCTCGGCGCCTCGCGGGTGTCGGCGCCGCCGTGGGTACCGGAGGATGCGGTGGGGGAGCCGACCCCGCAATGTCCGGTGGTGGCCGTCGCCGCGGGCAAGGCCTTCAGTTTCGGCTACGCCGAGCACCCCGAACTGTTGCGTGCCGCCGGCGCGGAGGTGGTGGAATTCGACCCGCTCACCCAGGCGCTGCCCGCGCAGACCGCCGCGCTGGTGCTGCCGGGCGGCTTCCCCGAGCAGCACCTCGCCGGGCTGTCGGCCAACACCGAGCTGCGCAGCCAGATCGTCGAGTTGGCCGGCCAGGCACCCGTGCAGGCCGAATGCGGCGGTCTGGCCTACCTGATGGACGACCTCGACGGCCACCCGATGTGCGGCGTGCTGGCCGGCTCCGCCCGGTTCACCTCCCGGCTGACCCTGGGCTACCGGGAGGCCGTCGCGGTGTCCGACTCCTGTCTGCACTTCGCAGGACAACGCGTCGTCGGCCACGAATTCCACCGCACCACAGCCGAATTCACCGAACCTCTCGACGCGGCGTGGGCGTTTCGGCAGCCCGACGGCCGGCCAGTGCAGGAGGGGGCGGTGCGGGCCGGTGTGCACGCGTCGTACCTGCACACCCACCCCGCCGCCCAGCCGGAGTCGGTCGCTCGGTTTGTGGCGCAGGCGGCCTTGACTAAGCTGCCCCGGTGACCGAGAACGCCTACCTCGTCGGCCTGCGCCTGGCCGGCAAGAAGGTCGTCGTGATCGGCGGCGGCACGGTCGCCCAGCGGCGGATTCCGCTGCTGATGGCCGGCGACGCCGATGTGCACGTGATCGCGCGGGCGGCGACGCCCGCCGTCGAGGTGCTGACCACGACCACCCCCGGCATCACATTGCAGCTGCGGGACTACCGTGACGGCGACCTCGAGGGCGCCTGGTACGCGATCGCCGCCACCGACGACCCCAGTGTCAACGCCGCCGTCGTGGCCGAGGCCGATCGCAGGCAGATCTTCTGCGTCCGTGCCGACATCGCCCGGGAGGGCAGCGCGGTCACCCCGGCGTCGTTTCATCACGACGGACTGGAAGTGGGTGTACTCGCCGGCGGTGAGCACCGCCGCTCCGCGGCGATCCGCACCGCGATCCGCGAAGCCCTGCAGCAGGGCCTGATCACCGCCGAAGCGCCCGACGACGTGACACCGGGCAGCGTCGCGTTGGTCGGCGGCGGTCCCGGCGACCCGGAGCTGATCACCGTGCGGGGCCGCCGGCTGCTGGCCCGCGCCGATGTTGTCGTGGCCGATCGGCTGGCCCCGCCGGAGCTACTCGCCGAACTCGGCCCGCACGTGGAGGTCATCGACGCCGCCAAGATCCCGTACGGGCGGGCGATGGCTCAGGAGGCGATCAACAACATTCTCATCGAACGGGCCCGGGAAGGGCGCTTCGTGGTGCGCCTCAAAGGCGGCGACCCGTTCGTGTTCGCCCGCGGCTACGAGGAAGTCCTCGCCTGCGCCGAGGCCGGGATACCGGTCACCGTCGTACCCGGTGTGACCAGCGCCATATCGGTGCCGGCGATGGCCGGGGTCCCGGTCACCCATCGGGCGGTCAATCACGAATTTGTGGTGGTCAGCGGCCATTTGGCGCCTGATCATCCGGAATCGTTAGTGAATTGGAATGCACTGGCGCAATTGTCGGGAACGCTGGTTTTGTTGATGGCGGTCGAACGCATCGAATTGTTTGCCGAAGCATTGATGTCAGGCGGCCGACCTGCAGAAACGCCGGTGTTGGTGGTACAACACGGCACCACGGCCGCCGAACGAATCCTGCGGACGACGCTGCAGGGGGCACCGGAACGGATCCGCGCCGACGGTATTAGGCCGCCAGCAATCATTGTGATCGGGCCCGTTGCAGGCCTTCCCGAGGCTTTCGGCCTTTAAAGATTCCTTAAGATTACTGTAGGGTAGCTCGGTATGACGGCCCTCAACGATGCTGCGCGGGCGACCGCCAACAGTTCTGAGCGCGCAGTCCCGATGCGCCTCGATCCGGCGCCGCTGGCACGGACGAGCAAATACCTCCCGAGCTGGCTCCCATCTGGCCGATTCTTCGCCGCGGTCACCGCGATCGGCGGCATGCAGTTGCTGGCCACGATGGACAGCACCATCGCCATCGTCGCGCTGCCGAAGATCCAGGACGAGCTGAACCTGTCCGACGCCGGCCGCAGCTGGGTCATCACCGCCTACGTGCTGACGTTCGGCGGCCTGATGCTGCTCGGCGGGCGCCTCGGCGACACCATCGGCCGCAAGCGCACCTTCATCGTCGGCGTCGCACTGTTCACGATCGCGTCGGTGCTGTGCGGAATCGCGTGGGACGAGGCGACGTTGGTGATCGCCCGGCTGCTGCAAGGCGTCGGTGCGGCGATCGCCTCACCCACCGGATTGGCGCTGGTGGCCACAACGTTCCCCAAGGGGCCGGCACGTAACGCCGCGACCGCGGTGTTCGCCGCGATGACCGGCGTCGGTTCGGTGATGGGTCTGGTGGTCGGCGGCGCGCTGACCGAGGTGTCCTGGCGCCTGGCGTTCCTGGTGAACGTGCCGATCGGCCTGATCATGATCTATCTGGCCCGCAAGACCCTGCGCGAGACCAACCGCGAACGGCTCAAGCTCGACGCGGCCGGTGCGCTGCTGGCGACCATGGGCTGCACCGCGGCGGTGTTCGCGTTCTCCATGGGCCCCGAGGCCGGCTGGACCTCGCCGGTCACCCTCGGCTCCGGCGTCGCCGCGCTGGGCTGTCTGGTCGCGTTCCTGTGGGCCGCGCGCACCGCCGAGAACCCTGTCGTGCCGTTCGAGCTGTTCCGGGACCGCAACCGCGTCGCCACCTTCGCCGCGGTGTTCTTGGCCGGTGGCGTGATGTTCACGCTGACCGTGCTGATCGGCCTGTACGTGCAGGACGTCATGGGATACAGCGCGCTGAAGGCCGGTGTGGGCTTCATCCCGTTCGTCATCGCGCTCGGTGTCGGCC
>JAEZIA010000206.1 GCA_023416315.1 Actinomycetes bacterium | reverse complement strand
CGCCATGCGCATCTCGTCGGCCCAGATCTGGCGTTGCAGCGGGGTCCAGTCCTTGCCGCCCCACTCGACCGGCCAGTTGGGCACACCCAATCCGGCCTTGTTGAGGATCCGCTGCGTCGTGATCGCGTCATCGGGGAAGTTCAGGCTGTCCGTGCGCGCCCGTTCGCGGATGTCGGCGGGGACCTGGGTGGTGAAGAACTCGCGGAGTTCGTCGCGGAACTTTGCGTCCTCGTCACTGAGTGCCAGCTTCACGAGCGCAACCTCGATTCTTGTTACTCGGCAGTATCTGTTGCTCGATCCATTGCACGGTAGCGCAGCCCTACCAACTGGTCGGCAGGACCACCCCTGGATGGGGAATTCGTGTCGCTGATCAGCCGCGGAAGCCGGGCCCGCGCCGCCGTAGATAGCGCTCGAACTCGGCGGCCAGCGCATCGCCGTCCACCTTCGACAGCGCCTCGTTCATGTCGACCTCGGCGTCACCGCGCTGCTCGAGGGAGGCCACGTATTCGGCGATCTCGTCATCCTCGGCCGTCATCTCGGTGACCGCCTGCTCCCATTCCTCGGCCTGAGCGGGCAGGTCGGCAAGCGGGACCTCGATGTCCAGGACATCTTCGACCCGGCGCAGCAGCGCGACGGTGGCCTTCGGGTTGGGCGGTTGTGACACGTAGTGCGGGACGGCGGCCCAGAACGTCACCGCCGGGATGCCGGCGGCCACGCAGGCGTCCTGGAACACCCCGGCGATACCCGTCGGACCCTCATAGCGGGTCTCCTCGAGGCCGAAGAACTTCGCGGTCTCGGGGGAGTAGGCCGCCCCCGACACCGGGACGGGCCGGGTGTGGGGGGTGTCGGCCAGCAGCGCGCCGAGGATCACGACGGTGTCCACGTTCAGCTTGTCGGCGATCGCGAGCAGTTCGGCGCAAAACGTGCGCCACCGCATGTTGGGCTCCACCCCGTGCATCAGCACGATGTCACGGTCGGAGCCGGGCGGCCGGCAGTGCGAGATCTGCATCGACGGCCACACCAGTTCCCGCGTCACCCCGTCGACCTGGCGGATCACCGGACGGTTGACCTGGTAGTCGTAGTAGGCCTCGTCGGCGATCTCGATAATCGTGTCGGCTTCCCAGATGGCGTCGAGGTGCTCAAGCGCATCGCTGGCGGCGTCACCGGCGTCGTTCCAGCCCTCGAAGGCCGCGACGATGATCGTGTTCTGCAGTTCGGGCAGATCCGGGCCTTTCATAGCGCTGAAGTTCGACGACGTCACAAGTTCAGCCTAAGGCTTGCCGAGCTTCGGTGAGCCTTCTCGGACCGACTACCCTGGTGTGTTGACGTGTGCTAGTGGAAGCGTGATCGGACCGCTGTTGTTAACGGGTTGGGCGTCCACAAGTCGATTGCGGGACGACGTAGACTTTTCAGCGTCGAGAGGCGTTGCAACGGGTCCGGCGAATCACCGGTATCCCGCCACGCTCGGCAGAGTCAAGGACGCCTTCCGCCACGGAAGGAATGTACGTGAACGCCTCTGAGACCGGCACCTTCGCGCCGAACATCCGGCCGGACTGCACCGACGAACTGTCGGCGACTCTGCGGCAGCGGATCATGGTGATCGACGGTGCGATGGGCACGGCGATCCAGCGGGACCGGCCGGACGAGGCGGGCTACCGCGGTGAGCGATTCAAGGACTGGCCGAGCGATCTGGTCGGCAACAACGACCTGCTCACGCTGACCCAGCCGCACATCATCGAAGGCATCCACCGCGAATACCTCGAGGCCGGGGCCGATCTCCTGGAGACCAACACGTTCAATGCGAACGCGGTCTCGCTCTCCGACTACGGCATGGCCGAGCTGAGCTACGAGCTCAACTACGCCGGCGCCGCCCTGGCTCGCAAGGCGTGCGACGAATTCAGCACGCCCGACAAGCCCCGCTACGTCGCCGGGGCGCTCGGGCCGACGACGCGCACCGCGTCGATCTCGCCGGACGTCAACGACCCCGGAGCCCGCAACGTCTCCTACGACCAGCTGGTGGCCGCCTACCTCGACGCTGCCCGCGGTCTGGTCGACGGCGGGGCCGATCTGCTCATCGTCGAAACGATCTTCGACACGCTCAACGCCAAGGCCGCGATCTTCGCGATCGAGACGCTGTTCGAGGAGCGTGACCGACGCTGGCCGGTGATCATCTCGGGCACCATCACCGACGCCTCCGGGCGGACCCTGTCGGGTCAGACCACCGAGGCGTTCTGGAATTCGATTCGGCACGCGAAGCCGCTCGCGGTGGGGCTCAACTGTGCGCTGGGCGCGCCGGAGATGAGGCCGTACCTCGCCGAGATGTCCCGAATCGCGGACACCTTCGTCTCCTGCTACCCAAATGCCGGTCTGCCCAATGCTTTCGGTGAGTACGACGAGTCCCCGAAACGTCAGGCCGGCTACGTCGCCGACTTTGCCGAGGCCGGTCTGGTCAACATGGTCGGTGGCTGCTGCGGCACGACGCCCGCGCACATCGCCGAGATCGCCAAGGTGGTCGAGGGTAAGGCCCCCCGTGACGTGCCCAAGATCGAGGTGGCCACCCGGCTGGCCGGTCTGGAGCCGCTCAACATCACCAAAGACTCCTTGTTCGTCAACATCGGTGAGCGCACCAACATCACCGGCTCCGCCCGGTTCCGCAACCTGATCAAGGCCGAGGACTACGACACCGCGCTGTCGGTCGCCCTGCAACAGGTCGAGGTCGGGGCGCAGGTCATCGACATCAACATGGACGAGGGCATGATCGACGGCGTCGCCGCGATGGATCGGTTCACCAAGCTGATCGCGTCCGAGCCGGACATCAGTCGCGTCCCGGAGATGATCGACTCCTCCAAGTGGGAGGTCATCGAAGCCGGCTTGAAGAACGTGCAGGGCAAGCCGATCGTCAACTCGATCTCCATGAAGGAGGGCGAGGAGAAGTTCGTCCGCGAGGCGCGGCTGTGCCGCAAGTACGGCGCCGCGGTCGTCGTGATGGCGTTCGACGAGCAGGGGCAGGCCGACAACCTGGAGCGGCGCAAGGAAATCTGCGGGCGCGCCTACCGGATTCTCACCGAAGAGGTTGGCTTCCCCGCCGAGGACATCATCTTCGACCCGAACTGCTTCGCGCTGGCCACCGGCATCGAGGAGCACGCGACCTACGGGATCGATTTCATCGACGCCTGCGCGTGGATCAAGGACAACCTGCCCGGGGTGCACATCTCCGGCGGCATCTCGAACGTCTCGTTCTCCTTCCGGGGCAATAACCCTGTGCGCGAAGCGATTCACGCGGTGTTCCTCTTCCATGCCATCAAGGCGGGCCTGGACATGGGCATCGTCAACGCCGGCGCGCTGGTGCCCTACGACTCGATCGACCCCGAACTGCGGGAGCGCATCGAAGATGTGGTGCTCAACCGGCGCGCGGACGCCGCCGAGCGGCTGCTGGAGATCGCCGAGCGGTTCAATAGTTCGGAGAAGGCGGACGACCCGGCCGCCGCCGAGTGGCGGTCGTTGCCGGTCCGTGAGCGCATCACGCATGCCCTGGTCAAGGGCATCGATGCCCACGTCGACGCCGATACCGAGGAGCTGCGGGCCGAGATCGCCGGCGCGGGTGGTCGTCCGATCGAAGTGATCGAGGGCCCGCTGATGGACGGCATGAACGTCGTCGGTGACCTTTTCGGCTCCGGCAAGATGTTCCTGCCGCAGGTCGTGAAGTCGGCCCGGGTGATGAAGAAGGCCGTCGCCTATCTGTTGCCGTTCATCGAGAAGGAGAAAGAGGAGAACGGAACGGCGGATAGCAAGGACACCAACGGCACGATCGTGATGGCGACCGTCAAGGGCGACGTCCACGACATCGGTAAGAACATCGTCGGGGTCGTCCTGCAGTGCAACAACTTCGAAGTGATCGACCTCGGTGTGATGGTGCCCGCGCAGAAAATCCTCGATGCGGCAAAGGAACACAACGCCGACATCATCGGGCTGTCCGGCCTGATCACCCCGTCGCTGGACGAGATGGCGAACTTCGCCGTCGAGATGGAGCGCGAGGGGCTCCAGATCCCGCTGCTGATCGGCGGCGCGACCACGTCGCGCGCGCACACGGCGGTGAAGATCTCCCCGCGCCGCTCGGGCCCGGTGGTCTGGGTCAAGGATGCGTCCCGCTCGGTGCCGGTCGCCGCCGCCTTGCTCGACGACAAGCAGCGGCCTGCCCTGCTCGAGGCCACCGAAAAGGATTACGCCTCACTGCGCGAACGGCACGCCCAGAAGAACGAGCGGCCGTTGCTCACGCTCCAGAAGGCCAGGGCGAACCGCACACCGATCGACTGGGACGGCTACACCCCGCCGGTTCCCGCCATCGGGACCGGGATTCGGGAATTCTCCGACTACGACCTCGCCGAACTTCGCGAGTACATCGACTGGCAGCCGTTTTTCAACGCCTGGGAGATGAAGGGCCGCTTCCCCGACATCCTCAACAACCCGGCCTCGGGTGAGGCCGCCCGCAAGCTGTACGACGACGCGCAGCAGATGCTCGACACCCTGATCAAGGAGAAGTGGCTGACGGCCAACGGGGTGATCGGGTTCTTCCCCGCCAACGCGGTCGGGGACGCCATCGAGGTCTACACCGACGACCCCCGCACCGAAGTGCTGACCACCCTGCACAACCTGCGCCAGCAGGGTGAGCACCGCGACGGCATCCCGAACCGTTCCCTCGGCGATTTCATTGCGCCGAAGGAGACCGGCCTGGCCGACTACGTCGGGGCGTTCGCCGTCACCGCGGGGCTGGGCAGTCAGGAAAAGATCGCGGAGTTCAAGGCGGCGCTCGACGACTACAGCGCGATCCTGCTGGAGTCGCTCGCCGACCGGCTGGCGGAGGCATTCGCCGAACGGATGCACCAGCGGGTTCGCACCGAATTCTGGGCCTACCAGCCCGATGAGCAGTTGGACAACGACGCGCTCATCGGAGAGAAGTACCGGGGAATTCGGCCTGCCCCCGGCTATCCGGCGTGCCCCGAGCACACCGAGAAGGTGACGCTCTGGAAGCTCATGGACGTCAAGGAGCGCACCGGCATCGAGCTGACCGAGTCGATGGCGATGTGGCCCGGTGCCGCCGTGTCCGGCTGGTACTTCTCGCACCCCCAGTCGCAGTACTTCGTGGTGGGCCGGCTCGCGCAGGACCAGGTCGCCGACTATGCCCGCCGCAAGGGGTGGACATTGGCCGAGGCCGAGCGCTGGCTCGCACCTAACCTCGGATACAACCCGGAGGACTGAGCGTGACCGGCGCCGCCCGGCAACAATTTGAGTAGTCCACTACTTAATCGTTCGGCCCTGCCTGGAATTACGGTCTGGATCTGATCCAGCGATCGCAATTCAGTCCAGGGGGGACGATGACGCAGACACACACCGTGGTGG
>JAEZIA010000138.1 GCA_023416315.1 Actinomycetes bacterium | reverse complement strand
CGGGCCCCTCGCCGGCCTCGTGATAGCGCAGAACGCCCTTCTCGGTGGAGATCTCGCGCAGTGTGCCTTCGTAAGTCGTGTCCACGGGTGATATCCGAACACGCGGCGATGTCGTGCTCAAGCAGCGGGTCCCGCCGACCGGGCCACGAATTCAGGCGGGTTGCGCGTCCGCTCCTCTCGCCAGCGCCGTCACCATCGTGGGCATCGTCGCGCGCAGCGCAAGCCACACCAGCGGTCCAGTGAAGGGGATCCGCGGCTCGAACGTCGCGGTCCAGACGATCGATGTGCCACCCGCTCCGCTGGTGAGGCGGACGTCAGCACGATGGTTGGTGACCGGCAATCCCGACACGATTGTGTAGGCGTGGTGGTGCGGGGGGTCTGCGACCACGACTCGCTCCCGCATGGTGAGGCCACCAACCTCGACCCGGCGGACGGCTCCCGGACCGCCGGCGGGTTCGGCAGGTTCCCATCCGGCGGACCGCACGCTGTGCAACCACTGCGGCCAGCGCTCGACATCAGCAAGCAAGCTGTAGACGACGTGCGGTGGGGCTGCACACTCGCGTTCGAACCGGCATGAGTACCGCATGGCACGGAAGGTATCCGCTGTGACGCGCGAAGCGCACGGGATTCCGTGACGGGGCGATCCACCAGGCCCAACGCGCCCGTGATATCACACGCCACTCCAGTCTCATTTATCACATTGTGCTGCTAGTCTGCACCCGGGGTCCCCACCTGCGGGGTGACCGCGAAGGGGTGCCAATTGACGGAAGTCGCAGATCAGGACGCATCGACACCCGAGTCGACGTCTCCTCCGGCCCCGCGTAAGCCGACGCCGCTGGAGCGGTTCCGCCACAACCGGCTCCTGGCCAGGGTGAGCATCCAATCCAAATTGATCTTGATGCTGGTGCTGTGCACCATGCTGGCCGCGGCGGTAGTGGGTGCGATCGCCTTCCAGGTGGGCCGAACATCGCTGCGCACGGCGGTGTTCGACCGGCTGATCGAGATCCGCGAATCCCAGTCGCGCGCCCTTGAGGACGAGTTCTCCGACCTCAAGAACTCACTGATCATCTACAGCCGCGGGTCGAGTACCTCCGATGCACTCGCGGCGTTCACCACTGGCTTCGATCAATTGGCCGATGCCGTGGTCACGCCACCGCAATGGCAAGGCGTCGTCGACTACTACGACACCTTCATCGCGCAGACCCGCGCGCGCAGTGGTACCCAACTCGACGCCGCCGCGCTGTTGCCGACCGGGAACGCCCAGCGTTACCTGCAGGCCAACTACACCGCACGGCTGACCACCCCGGACGCGGCGGTCGCGATGAGCGACGCCCGTGACGGCAGCCCATGGTCGGCGGCCAACGCGAAATACCAGGATTTTTTCCGGCAGATCGTCAGCCGCTTCGAGTTCCAAGACGCGCTGCTACTCGATGGCCGCGGCAATGTGGTGTTCAGCGCATATAAGGGCGTCGACCTCGGTACCAACATCGTCACCGGGCCCTACGCCGGTTCCAAGTTGCACGATGCGTATCTGCAGGCGATGTCGGCCAACACCGTGGACTACGTCGGACTGACCGATTTCGAGTTCTACCAGCCCGCTGCGCTGCAACCCACCGCCTGGATGGTCGCACCGATCGCTCCGAACGGTAGGACCGAAGGTGTGCTGGCCCTGCAGTTCCCGATCTCGAAGATCAACCGGCTGATGACCTTCGACAAACGATGGGCCGATGCCGGGCTCGGCAAGACGGGGGAGACCTTCCTGGTCGGATCGGACGGACTCATGCGTTCGGACTCCCGGCTGTTCATCGAGGACCCGCAGCGCTACAAGCAGCAGGTGGTCGCGGCGGGCACTCCGGCCGAGATCGCGGACAAGGCAATCCAACTCGGTGGCACGACCTTGGTGCAGCCCGACGTGTCGCAAGCCACGGTGAACGCGCGGCGCGGTGAGACCGGAACATTGGTCTCCGACGATTACCTGGGCGACCGGGCGCTGCAGTCGTATGCGCCTCTGGCCGCGCATGATTCAGGGCTGCAGTGGGCGATCATCGCCAAGGTCAACGCGTCCGAGGCATTCGCGCGCGAATCGTCGTTCACCCGCATCATGGTGCTCAGCACGGTGGGGATGATCTTTCTGGTCTGCGTGCTGGCGGTGTACCTCGCCCAAGTGTTCGTGCGTCCGATCCGCAGGCTGGAGCGCGGGGCGCAGCGCATTGCCGCCGGCGACTACTCGGTAGCGGTGCCCGTGGAGACCCGCGACGAACTCGGCGATCTGACCCGGGCGTTCAACGAGATGAGCCGCAGCCTCACGGTCAAGGACGACTTGCTGAACGCCCAGCGCCGGGAAAATGACAAGCTGCTGCGATCGCTGATGCCCGATCCGGTGGTCGAACGCTTCCGCCAGGGTGAAGAGACGATCGCAAGTGAACACCGCGACGTCACCGTGATCTTCGCTGATCTCATCGGGCTGGACCGCTTGCAGGTCGACTTGCCGCCTGGCGAGTATCTGACCCTGATCAACGAACTGATCCGCCAGATCGACGCCGCGGCAGCCGATCTGGGTCTGGAGCGGGTCCATACCGTGCGCAATGGATACCTGGCCAGTTGTGGGCTGAGCGTGCCGAGGCTCGACAACGTCCGCCGGACCGTGGATTTCGCACTCGAATGCGAGCGTATCGTCGAGCGCTTCAACACCGATGCGGGAATCGAATTGCGATTGCGGGCCGGCATCGACACCGGCGACGTGGGCAGCGGTCTGGTCGGCAGCCCGTCGGTGGTCTACGACATGTGGGGCGACGCGGTGAATCTGGCCCACCAGGTCAAGGACGGCTCGCCACGGCCCGGTGTCTACGTCACCTCCAGGGTGTATGACGCGCTCCGGGACACCATGACCTTCACCGAAGCCGGGACGGTCATCCTCGACGGTGCAGCCCAACCGATTTGGCAGGCGTCGGAGGAGCAGCGGTGACCGACATCTTCACCTCCGCCTGGTTCTACTGGGCCGTCGGCATCGCCATCGGTTTCCCGCTGGGGTTGGTGATCCTGACCGAATGGCAGCACGCGCTGCGCCGCAGGAACAGCGTCCTGGCCAAACCGGTGAGCCTGCTCCGTAACTACCTGCTGCCGTTGGGGGCGCTGCTCCTGCTGATGGTCGAGGCCAGCCGGGTGCCCGCCGGGTCCACCCCGGTGCGGATGATCGGCACGCTGGTCGCGTTCGTCGTTCTCGTGCTGCTGCTGTCCGGAGTCAACGCCGCGTTGTTCCAGGGTGCACCGGATGGCAGTTGGCGCAAGCGGATTCCCGGGATCTTCGTCGATGTCGCCCGCTTTCTTCTGATCGCGATCGGCGTTGCGATGATCTTCGCCTACATCTGGGGCGCCAACGTCAGGGGCCTGTTCACCGCGCTCGGCATCACCTCCATCGTGGTCGGTCTGACACTGCAGAACTCGGTCGGCCAGATCATCTCCGGGCTGCTGATGCTCTTCGAGCAGCCGTTCAAGATCGGGGACTGGCTGGACACCCCCGCCGCCAAAGGCAGGGTCCTGGAAGTCAATTGGCGGGCGGTGCATCTAGAGACCAGCACCGGTCTGCAGATCACGCCCAACTCGGTGCTTGCCGGAGCATCGTTCACCAATCTGAGCCGGCCGCCCGGCAAGCACACAATGACAGTCACCAGTGTCTTCGCGGTTGACGACGCCCCGGACGAGGTGTGCGCGATGTTGGTCCGGGTGGCCGCGGAGCTCCCACAGTGCAATCCGGACCGGAGCCCGTCTGCGGTTCCGTTGGGCGCCAACGAGTATCAGACCACGATCCCGCTGCGTACGCCTGCCGACGACGGCAAGGCCAAGGCGACATTCCTGCGCTGGATTTGGTACTCGGCCCGCCGGGCGGGCCTGCACCTGGATGACGCCGAGGATCAGTTCTCCACCGCCGACCGGGTCGCCGGGGCCGTTCGCGCGGTGGCCGCCCCGATATTGCGGCTCGATCGCGACGAACAGGCGCGGCTGGTCGAGCATGCCAAACTGGAGCGTTACGGCGACGGCGAACTGATCCAGCGGTCCGGCGAGGTGCCGACCGGCATCAAGTTCATCGCGTCCGGTGAGGTGCGGCTGACCGCCGCCGGTGAGGATGGCGCCGAGGTGGTCGTCGGAAGTCTCGAGCGCGGTTCGTTCCTGGGGCAGACCACGCTGACCCGCCAGCCGGCGATCGGCTGGTCCTATGCGGTCGGCGAGGTCACCGTGCTCTACGTCGGCCGCGAGCAGGTGGAGCAGATCGTCGGCGAAAATCCGCTGCTCCTCCAAGAATTCGGCAGGACGATCGAACAACGTCGGGCACATGCGCTTCGCGCGGTGGCGCCGACCGAGGACGGCGATGCCGGCGTATGACCTCGTGGTCGTCGGTGCGGGCATCGTCGGGCTGGCCGTGGCCAGAGAGTGGATGTCGCGCAGGCCCCAGGATTCGGTGGCCGTACTGGAACGTGAGCCCGCACCGGCTCAGCATCAGACCGGCCACAACTCGGGAGTGATCCACGGCGGCATCTACTACCAGCCCGGGTCGTTGAAGGCCCGGCTGTGTGTCGAAGGTGCGCGGCTGATGTACGAGTACTGCGAACACAACGCGATCCGACACGAACGCTGCGGCAAGCTGATCGTCGCTGTGTCACCCGACGAACTGGGCCGGCTCGACGACCTGGAGGCCCGTGGGATCGCCAACGCCGTTCCGGGCCTGCGCAGGATCGGCGCCGATGAGATCGCCGATATCGAGCCCAATGCCGTTGGCCTGCAAGCACTTCATGCCCCCAACACCGGGATCGTCGACTATCCGGCGGTGGCAAGGGCTCTTGTCGCGGAGTTGACTGCGGCCGGTGTCACGGTTCGGTTCGGCACGGCGGTCAGCGCGATCGAGGGTGCCGACGACCCTGTTGTTCACACCGAGGCGGGTCCGCTGCACGCCGCCACCGTGATCGCATGCGCCGGGCTGTGGGCCGACCGGCTCGCCCGTCGCGCCGGGGCGCCGCGCGATCCGCAGATCGTGCCGTTCCGTGGTGCCTACCTCGGGCTCACCCCGACGGAGTCGCCGCGGCTGAACGGGATGATCTATCCGGTGCCCAACCCCGAGCTTCCGTTCCTGGGCGTGCACATCACCAAGCACATCACCGGGGACGTGACGCTCGGTCCGACCGCGATGATGGTGGGTGCCCGCGACGCATACTCGTTGCGGCGCCTGCGTGTTCGGGACACCTGGGAAACTCTGACCTGGCCGGGGACCTGGCGGGTCGCCCGACGGTACTGGCGGGTGGGTCTCGACGAGATCCGGATGGCGGCCAGCCGCCGGGCTTTCGTCACCGCCGCCGCCCGCTACCTGCCGGGGCTCACGCCGGCCGATCTGGACGGCAGCTCGCACGCAGGGGTGCGAGCGCAGGCCGTCGGTCGGGATGGCACGCTCGTCGACGATTTCGTGATCTCCCGGGACGGCCACATCTCCCATGTGCGCAACGCGCCGTCGCCGGCGGCCACCTCGGCGTTCGCGCTGGCGCGCGAACTGGTCGACCGGGTCAGCGGCTGATCATTATTCGGGGCGGCGACGCACGTCGGCGACGAACCGAATCAAGAACGTGTTGAACTCGTCGAGTTCGTCCGGCGTCCAGCCGGACAACGCCCGCTGCAGGTAGCCGATCCGGACGTCGAGGAGTTTGCCGGCGACGCGTCGCCCGTGCGGGGTCACCGTGACGAGCGCGACCCGCGCGTCGACCGGGTCCGCCTTCCGGGTCACCAGACCCGCGTCGACCAGGGAGGTGACCTGGCGGGTGGCCATGCCGACATCCATGTGCGCGCCCCGAGCCAGTGCACCCATCGCGAGTGGGCCGTTGTCGATCAGCACTCGCAACAGCGCGTAGGCCGGTTGGGTCAACACCACACCGGCCGCGTTGGCGTCACGGGTGAACAGGGAGCGGCTGCTGGTCAGGCGCACGATTTGAGCCAGCGTGCGGCTGATCGAGTCGAGTGACTCGTCCTTCGGCGAAGACGTCACTGCGCGTCCGTTCGTATTGAGGGTCCTCATCGTTGATACCAGCCCGGCGGCCGCAGGGCAGGGTGGATGTCGTCGAATGCCAGACAGGACCGCACCGTCGACCCGTTCGGTCCAACCGGGGTAGCGCTCAGCCCCACTCGTGGTTCATCGCGCGGGAGTCGGTGACGTTGTCGATGGAGTCGATGGGACGCAGCCGCGCCCGGGTGACGGCGATCAGCACCATCGCGGCGACTGCGGTGATCGCGCCGAGGGCGAAGATGATCGTGAAGCTGCTCTCCGGAATGTGGCCGTGGTCGGATCGGCCCAGCAGGACCGCGACGATCGCCGCGGCAACCGAGGAGCCGACGGTACGCGCGATCGCGTTCATGCTCGTCGCGACGCCGGTCTCGCCCGCCTCGACCTCGCGCACCACCAGCGCGGGCAGGGCGCCGTAGGCCAGACTGATGTAGGCGTTGGCCAGCACACCGGCCATGATCACCTGCCACGGCTGATCGTGCAGAACGGCCAAGAGCACGAAGCCGACGACTCCGGTGGCCGCGCCGACCATCAGCACCGCACGGGCCCCGAACCGGTCGATGTAGCGACCGCTGCCCACCGCGGTCAGGAAACCGGCAAGGGCGCCGGGCAACAGGAACAGGACGCTGGCTCCGAGCACTGTCGCCCCGAAGCCGTAACCGCTGGCCACCGGTGCCTGGACGAAATCGGTCATGCCGAGGAACACGAAGTACAGGCCCATCCCGACGAGGACCGTCGCGAGATTGGTCAACAGGATCGGCCGCCGCGACAGCATCGCGGTCGACACCAGCGGGTGGGTGGTTCGGCGCTCCCACCACCACCAGGCGACCAGCACCGCCACCCCGGCGCCCAGGCAGCCCATCGTGCGCGCCGAGACCCAGCCCCAGCCGTGGCCCTGGGTGATCGCCAGCAGCACCGCGGACAGACCCAGCGCCAGCCCGGCCGCGCCGCCCCAGTCGATCGTTCCGGTGGAACTCCTGGAACGAGTCGGGAGTACCAGCAGCACCGCGACGATCACCAGCACGGTGAACACCGTCGTCAACCAGAACACCCGGTGATACCCGGCGTCCCCTCGCATCAACAGACCGGTGACCACCAGCCCCATCCCGCCGCCGAAGCCGAGCGAACCGGACAGCACGGCCATCGCCCGCATCAAACGGTCGGCAGGCAACTCGTCGCGCAGGATCGACACCCCGATCGGGTAGAGCGAATACGACGCGCCCTGCAGCACCCGTGCGGTGATCAGCAACGGGAGTGACGAGGTCAGGGCGGCCAGCAGGGAGCCGGCGAGCATGACCACCAGCACCGCCAGCAGCACCCGCTTCTTGCTGTAGAGGTCGGCCAGCCGACCGATGAGCGGGGTGGTGGCCGCCGCGGCCAGCAGGTTGGCCGTCACCGCCCAACTGACGTCGACGGGGGAGGCGTGGAGTTGTCGCGCCATCACGCCCAGTACCGGCACCACGCTGGTCTGCAACACCGCCACCGTCAGGGCGACAACGCTCAGCGTGGCCACGAGCAGCCCCGGCCGGGGATACCCGGTGTCGGCGCGGGCGGTCTCAAGTGGCACGCAGTTGATTATGTCGGCTAAGCACCGAGTGCCGAGCACCGGAGGGGGCTGTGCGAGGATGCCCGGATGGGCACCCGACCGGCGCATTTCATTGCCGATGCCGACGGCATCTTCCATCCGACGGAGAACGCCAGAAGCCGCTGGGGCGACGACATGCTGAATGGACCGGCCGTCGTCAGCCTGGCCGCGTTCAACCTCGAGCAGAGGTTCGGACTGCCGGAGTTTCTGCCGGGTCGACTCACTGTCGACCTGTTCAAGGCGGCCCGCCGGGTGCCGACGACGGTCCGGGTGCGGTTGGTGCGTGACGGTCGCCGGATTCGCAACTCCGAGTGCGACGTCATCCAGGGTGAGGCGATCGTCGCCCGCGCGACCATGGTGCAGTACCGGCTCTCAGAGCCGCCGCCCGGCGAGGAATGGTTCGCCTCGGCCGAATTCGCGCCGCCACCGAACGGCGAGCAGCACGCGTTCTTCATCGGTAGCGACGAGGTCGGCTGGGTCGCCGACGGAGGCGCGCACCAGAACACCTCGCGCAAGCGGGTGTATCACAGCCCGATCGACGTCGTCGCCGGTCACCCGATCACACCGTTCGTTCGCACCGTCGTCGTCGCCGAAGCCACCAGCCTGGTCAGCAACCTCGGCACCAAGGGCATCGGTTACATCAACGGCGATCTGACCGTCGCACTGTCTCGGCTGCCGCAGTCCGAACACATTGGTGTCCAAGGTGATTCGCATTGGGTCGCCGACGGGGTCTCGGTCGGCAGTGGGACGCTGTTCGACGATGCCGGCCCGTTCGGGACAGGTCTGGTCACCGCGATCGCCAACCCGGCGGCGCAGATCGACTTCAGCAGGCCCGGGGCGATGCCGACGTTGAGCGTCTGAGTCACAACAGGGCGCGCAGTTGATCGTGCGGCAGCGCGGGGGAGCGGTGCCCGTCGCGGCCCACCATGTCGGCGTTGACCACCAGTGCGTTGAGGACCGCCTCCTCCACGCTGTGCACGACGGCGGTGTAGAGGTCGTCGATGCGGCCCCACGGTAAAAAGCTCACCCGCCCGAACTCGTCGTCGCCGACGTCGCCGATGGGGAATCGGCTGGCCAGATCCGGCGAATCGGCGGTGGAGAACGCCAGGAAGATGTCGCCGGAGAAGTGGCTGCCGGTGGTGCCGGTGCGGGCCAAGCCCAGCGGCACCCGCCGGGCGAGGGCCTTGCACTGGCCGGGCAGCAGCGGGGCGTCGGTCGCGATCACCGCGATCACCGAGCCCGCCCCGGGCGGCGGACGGTTGAGGTCACGCCCAAACCAGTCGCCATCGAGCGGGTTGTCGACCACCAGGTGGGGGCCGACGTGCCGCCCGGCGACCGTGAGCTCATGGCGTGCACCGAAATTCGCCTGCACGAACGCGCCGACGGTGAACGTGTGCGGCCCGTAGTGCACCAGCCGGGACGCGGTTCCGTTGCCGCCCTTGAACTCATAGCAGTTCATCCCGGTACCGCCGCCGACGGATCCTTCCGGCACCGGGCCGCCCGCGGCGCTGTCGAGTGCGGCTTCGGCGTGCTCGGGCCGGACGTGGCCACCGTTGATGTCGTTGAGGTAGCCGTCCCACGTTTCAGCGCACACCGGCAGCAGCCACTGCCGGGCCAGAATCGGGTCGATGCGGTTGACCCAGGAGATCACTCCGGTGTGGCACGCGCCGACGGCATGCGTATTGGACAGCAGGACAGGCAGATTGAATGCACCGGACTCCTCGATCCAGGTCGTACCGGTCATTTCGCCATTGCCGTTGAGGGAGAACCAGCCCGCCGCGCACGGCCGGCCGAGGCCGGCTCGGCCGCGGGGCAGGATCGCGGTGACCCCGGTCCGCACCGGACCGCCACCGATGGTCAGTTCGCCCTCGCCGGCGATCAGGGTGGTGACACCGACCTCGACGCCGGCCACGTCGGTGATCGCGTTGAGTGGGCCGGGCTCGCCGAGGAGGGGGATATCGAGTCCGCGGGCGCGCGGCCGGCCGTCGGCGGTGAATGCCGCTGGAGACGTCATCGGGCCGACCCTACCGTCGGCTACCTGGGGATGCCGGGGGACAGAGCCCGGAAAAACCACGGGCGCCGGGGAAGGCTTGAGACCTTCCCCAGCGCCGCCTGGCGTTCGCACCACACCCCCCATAGTTGTGGTGCGAACCATCAGGCGATCCCGGCCCCCCCGGCGGAATCCGTGTTCGACTGATGTTGTAGCAAAGTTAACGGGCGCCCGCGGGAGCGCGCACGCGTAGTGCACTACTCGAATTCAGGGTTTTCTCAGGTTGACTACCTGTGCCAGCGGGCGGCCGACCGCCGAGGCATGATCATCGATGGCCGGCCGAAAACGAACGGAGATCCGATGACGGAGCGCTCTGACGTGCTGATCACCGCCGAAGCGCTGGTCAACCGCCTGACGGCGGGTGAGCCGGTGACCGTCCTCGACGTGCGCTGGACCCTGAGCGAGCCGGACGGCCGGGAGCACTATCTGCAGGGCCACGTCCCCGGCGCGGTGTACGTATCGCTCGATGACGAGCTGACCGACCACACGGTGCCCGGCCGCGGCCGACACCCACTGCCGTCAGGGTCGGCTGTGCAGGCCGCCGCACGGCGCTGGGGAGTGCGCGACGGGCGCCCCGTGGTTGTCTACGACGACTGGAACCGGGCCGGATCGGCGCGGGCCTGGTGGGTCCTGACCGCGGCGGGCATCCCCGGCGTGCGCATGCTCGACGGTGGCTGGTCGGCGTGGAAAGCCGCAGGTGGAGCCGTGGAAAGCGGTCCGGTCGAGCCGGCTCCGGGCGACGTCACGGTGGCCTACGACGACCTCTACGCCGGTGCCCTGCCCACCCTGACCGCCGACGAGGTCGGCAGCCGCGCGCTGCTCGATGCCCGCGCACCGGAACGGTTCCGCGGCGAGGTCGAGCCCGTCGACGCGGTGGCCGGCCACATCCCCGGCGCGCGCAACCTGCCCAGCACCGTCCTGCTGACCGGGGACGAGACCTTCGTCGCTGGCGGCGCGCTCGAGGGACTGCTGTCCGAGCGGGGGATCGGGGCGGGTGATCCGGTCGGGGTCTACTGCGGATCGGGGATCACCGCCGCGGTGGCTGTCGCGGCGCTGGCGGCGGCCGGGCGGGAGGCTGCGCTGTTCCCGGGCTCCTGGTCGCAGTGGACTTCGGAGCCGGGCCGGCCCGTCGCCCGCGGCGAGCAGTAACCGTGGAGACCTTCCGGGTGTACCTGAAGCTTCAGGCGATGTGCTTGGTGTTCGGCATCGTGGGACCGATCTTTCTGGTGCTGTACTTCGCCGTCCAACCCGACTTGACGGTCCGGTGGATGTACTACTGGGGGCTGATCATCACGACCATCGACGTGCTGATCGCGCTGGGGCTGACCGACCAGACAATGCGGGCTCGGCAGGTTACCCGCGCGCAGGAGCAGGCCCGCGAAGCATGACGAATCGGGGGCCGTTCGACGGTAAGGCCGTGATCACCGGTGCCGGAAAATCACAGGTCGGGCGCCGGCTGGGCCGCACCGGCCTGGAACTGACCATCGAAGCGGTGCTGCGTGCGATCGCCGACGCCGGGCTCGATGTCGACGACGTCGACGGCATCGCCAGCTACCCCGGTGCGGTCCAAGCCAACCCGGGCTTCTCCGGTGCCAGCGTCACCGAGGTACGGACGGCGCTGGGCCTGCGCAGCAGGTGGTACATGTCCGGGTTGGAGACGGCCGGCCAGATCGGGCCGGTGATCGAAGCGTGTATGGCCGTCACGCTCGGATTGGCCAACCACGTGGTGGTCTTCCGGTCGGTGTGGGAGTCGACGGCGGCGCAGCAGGCCGGCGGCGGGCACGCCTCGGTGTTGCTCGGCGGGGGCGGGAAGCTGCCGCCGCAGATGGAGTGGACCGCGCCGTTCGGGGCGTTGTCGGCAGCGAACTGGCTGGCGATCCCCGCACAGCGCTACATGCACGATTTCGGCTTGACCCGTGAGCAACTCGGTGCCATCGCCGTCAATGCGCGCCGCAACGCAGGCCTCAATCCGGATGCGGTCTATCGCGATCCGATGACGATGCAGGAGTATCTGTCCGCGCGGATGATCTCAGAACCGTTGTGCCTGTACGACTGTGACGTGCCCTGTGACGGGGCCACCGCGCTGGTGGTGTCGCGCCGCGACGCCAGCGGCGGATTGCCCCGGCACCCGCTGACGGTGGAATCCGTCGGGCCGGGAATGTTCGAACGACCAACGTGGGAGCAGCGTTTCGATCTGACCACAATGGCCGCACACGACTCGGCCGCGACGCTGTGGGAACACACCGATTTGCGGCCGAGTGATGTCCACATGGCCCAGCTGTACGACGGCTTCAGCTTCCTGACGGTGATGTGGTTGGAGGCGCTGGGTTTCTGCGAGCACGGGCGGGTCGGTGAGTTCATCGAGGGTGGCGAGCGGATCGCCCTCGACGGGCAGCTGCCGTTGAACACCAGCGGAGGGCAGCTGTCGGGTGGCCGGTTGCACGGTATGGGTTTTCTGCACGAGGCGTGTGTGCAGCTGTGGGGCGAGGGCGGCGAGCGCCAGGCTCCGACCACTCCCGAGGTCGTCGCCGTCGGGGTCGGCGGGGGACCCGTCGCGGGTTCGATGTTGGTGAGCAGCCGATGAGCTACCAGCGACCGCAGTTGCGGCTGGCCCCCAGCCCGACGCCGGAATCGGAAGCGTTCTGGACCGGCGGGCGCGACGGCGATCTGCTGATCAGCCGCTGCCGCGGTTGCGGGCACTTCTTCCACCCACCCGGGCCTGCATGCTGGCGCTGCCGCAGCACGGATGTCGCCCCCGAGAAGGTTTCCGGACGGGCGACCGTCGCGGCGTTCACCGTCGACCGGCAGCCGTGGATTCCGGGCTTCGAGCCGCCTTACATCGTGGCGATGGTGGAAATCGCCGAAGAACCCGGTGTCCGGCTGATCACCAACGTGGTGGACGTCGAGCCGGCGGACATGTGCGTCGGTCTCGAGGTGGAAGTGTTCTTCGAAGACTGGACCGCACTGTCCGGCGAGGAGGACACCCGGGTGTGGATACCGTTGTTTCGGCCCGTCGCCGAGTGAGCGCCGAGGTCGCATTCAGCGCAGGATTAACGGCCTCACCGCTGGACTCGAAGCAGGGTCTTACGCCGACACAGCCTCTTCAACCGTTGCAGGGCAACGGGATTGGGATCAGTCGCGAACCCAGACGGAGATGTAGCCGATCGGGATGCCGGTGCGGGTGGCGATGCACTCGCGGGCGGCCAGTTCGACCTTGTCCCGGGCGGTCGCCTCGGTCGCGTCGTTGATTTCCGGAATCCGGATCAGCCACCGGTTGCTCTCGAACCGAATGTCGATCTCGAAGCACTGACCGGCCATGGGGCGCAGGAGCTGATGGGTGCGAAGACCCCGTTGCGGACGGGTGGAGAAGCCGCGAGTTCTGTAATGAGTACGCATCTTCATGCTTTCCGAAACGATTCTGGGCCGCCGGAAAAGATACTCCGTGTGACCCGGAATACAAAATTGCGGCGGCTGTGACCATCATGGGGACATGGATGACGACGACATCACCGCGTCGCAGCGCATCGACGCCAGGATTGCCGAGCTCGGCGACTGGCGCGGCGAAACGTTGGCGCAGATCCGGGCCGTGATCACCCGCGCCGATCCAGAGGTGATCGAGGAGTGGAAATGGCGCGGGGTCCCGGTGTGGTCGCACGCC
The DNA here is from genome assembly GCA_023416315.1 of Actinomycetes bacterium. GTDB lineage: Bacteria > Actinomycetota > Actinomycetes > Mycobacteriales > Mycobacteriaceae > Mycobacterium. Next base: position 738 of record JAEZIA010000138.1, on the reverse strand, counting down.
GGGATCATCTGCACGGGGGAGACGTACAAGGCCGCGGTCAAGATGACGTTCGCCAAGGGTGCGTCGTTGCCGGATCCGTCGGGTCTGTTCAACGCGAGTCTGGAGGGGAACACCCGCCGGGCCATCGACTTTCATGACGGCGACGTCGTCGACGAACAGGCACTGGCGACCCTCATCCAGGCGGCGGTCGAGCTGAACGTGTCCGCGAAGTCTCGGGGCTAACCAGACGCCAGACTGGCCACTTGCACTGTGCACTGGCTGATTCGGACGACACCGATCGGCGGCGAGCATGGCTCCATGCCGAAAGGAGCCGCAATCATGTCCACTCACCTCGCTGTGAGCGCCGATACGATGCGTGCCGTCGGGGTGATCGAGTACGGCGGGCCCGAGGTACTTCGACTTGTCGAGGTCGCCCGGCCGAACGCAGGGCCGGGACAGATTCGCGTGCGGGTGTACGCGGCCACCGTCAATCCTGGTGACACCTTGCTGCGAAGTGGTGCCCTCGACGAGGCGCTGCGGTCCGGGCCGCTTCGTCCGCCCTACATCCCCGGAATGGAAGCCGCCGGGGTAGTCGATGAAATCGGCCCCGGCACCACAACGGATCTGGCGATCGGCGACCGGGTGATGACCATCGTGATGCCGATCGACGCCACCGGCGGCGCGTACGCCGAGTACCTTGTGGTCGACGCCGATCAGGTCACCCACGCGCCAGTCGGGAGCACGCACGTCGAGGCCGCG
>JAEZIA010000115.1 GCA_023416315.1 Actinomycetes bacterium | reverse complement strand
CGATCGCGACAAGCGTCGCGGGCGGGATCTTGGCGACGCCCCGCAGGATGGTGCGCGGTGGCGGCACCACCGAATGGAATGAGAGGTAGTGGTGCAGTGCGACGGGATCGATACGGGTGTCGACACCGCCGCCGGCCACGAGCGCAGGCAACGACGAGGCGAACCGGACGCGGTTGGCGTCTTCGGTGATGTAGAGCGGTTTGATACCCAGCCGGTCGCGGCCGAGGAGAACCCGTCCGCTGTCGCGTTCGACGATCGCGAAGGCGAACATGCCGAAGAGCCGGTCGACGAAGCGGTCGCCCCAGTGGTGGTAGGCCTTGAGCAGCACCTCGGTGTCGCTGGTGGAGAAGAACCGGTAGCCGTGCTGTTCGGCCAGCTCACGACGCAGGTCTTGGTAGTTGTAGATGCACCCGTTCCATGCGATGGCCAAGCCGAGATCGCTGTCGACCATCGGCTGTGCACCGGCCTCCGACAGATCGATGATCTTCAGCCGGCGATGTCCCAGCGCGACCCGACCCTGCGACCACGCACCTGCCCCATCGGGGCCGCGCGGGGCCATCGCCTCCGCCATGGCCGACACCGCCGCGAGATCGGGCGTTCGGCCGTCGAGTCGCACCTCTCCGGTGGCTCCGCACATCGTTTCGACCCTACCGTCCGGCGCCCCCTCGGGCGCACTGGAGGGTATTACCCCTGACAGGGCCTAAGAAACGCCCTCCAACCGTCCGCCGGTCTCGTCCACCTGCCGGACGGGTCCGGTGAACCAGTTCTTCACCGACGCGTGCCAGTAGATGTAGAGCAGCAACAGCACGGCACCGACGAGGATCGGCGTGTAGTTGACGGCCTTCCACTCGAAGGCGGGATCCCACGGCATACCCGCGTTGCTGTAGGGGAACAGCGCGATGATGGAGGTGATGATGATCTCGATCACCGCGACCGGAGCCATCCACTTGTGGTGCCCGCGCAGGTTCCACCTGCCCACCTCGAAATCGTCGCCCAACCGCCACCGCAGATAGATCGGCACGGCGAAGCACAGATACAGGCCGACCACGCCGATGGACACGACCGCGAAGAACGCGACCGGTACCGGCGCGCCGTTGACGTCGACCGGCACGAGTGCAGGCAGCGTGATGGCCGCCGCCAGCACCGCGGTGATGATGACGCCGTTGGCGGGGACCTTGTTCTTGCTGACCTTCGCCCAGAGTTGGTGGCCGGGCACCGCGCGGTCACGGCTGAACGCGAACAACATCCGCGAGGCGCTGGTCTGGCATGCGGTGGTGCAGAAGAACTGTCCCGCAGCCGAAATCAGCAGCACGGTGCCGACCCACTTGCTGCTCAGCGCCTGGTTGAAGATGGTCACCACCGCACCGCCGGAAGCCGACACCTCGTCGGGGTCCTGGACGGCGAACAGGAACGCAAGCAGCAGGATCCAGCCGCCGATCGCCGAGTAGAAGATCGACCGCCAGATGCCCTTGGCTGCGCCGTCGGCGGCGCTCTTGGTCTCCTCGGAAAGGTGTGCGGAGGCGTCGTACCCGGTGATCGTGTACTGGGTCAGGATCGCAGCGATCGGCAGCACGAAGATCAGCCAGCCCCAACCCTTCTCGCCACCGAACATGCCGGTGTTGTTGATGGTGGTGGCGAACACGTCGGAGAAGCTGGCGTGTTGGTCGGGGATGAGGAACAGGATCAGCACCACCGCGGCCGCGCCGATCACGTGCCACCACACCGAGACGTTGTTGATGACCGCCAACAGGTGCGAGGAGAAGATGTTGATCGTCGCCGACGCCGCGAGGATGACCACGAACAAGATGAAGGTGCGCGTCAGGCTGTATCCGGCGAGCCAGGACTCGCTGAACGTGCCGAGCGTCAGGTCGACGAACGTCGCGCAGCCGTAGGAGACAGACGCCAGGATGGCGATCAGACCGATCAGGTTCAGCCAGCCGGTGTAGAAACCGGCCTTCGGACCGCCGAGTTTGGCTGCCCACCAATAGATTCCGCCCGAGGTCGGAAATGCCGACACGAGTTCGGACATGCACAGCCCGATGATCAGGATGAACACCGAGACGATCGGCCACCCCCACGCGATCGCGGCCGGGCCGCCGTTGTTCCAGCCGAGACCGAAGGAGGTGAAACAGCCCGCCAGGATCGAGATGATCGAAAACGAGATGGCGAAGTTGCTGAACCCCGACCAGGACCGCTGCAACTCCTGTACGTAACCGAGTTTCGCGAGATGCTTCTCGTCGTCGTCGAGATGTTCGTGGCCTTCTGGCACGGCGATTCTCCTTCGCGGGAATGGGGGATAGAGGTCGCACGAGCACAATAAGCCGCCAAAGGTCTGTTGTCCTACCTTTGGCGATGACGACGACGAAAATCTTCACGATAGACCGTTGACCTCGCATTCGCCCAGGTTTATTGTCCAAGTTGTCTGACAACTTGTGCTCTGCAGCCAGCCGGACGCCGAGGAGGAGCGATGGCGGAGAACACGCGAGCAGTCGGTTCGGTCACCTACCGGGAGGCCGGGCACGGTTATTTCGAGAAAAGGCAGCTGCGGCGTCACGCAGCGTTCTGGTCGCTGTGGGCACTCGGCGTGGGCGCCGTCATCTCCGGCGACTTCTACGGCTGGAACCTCGGCCTCGACGCGGGCGGTTTCGGCGGGCTGCTGATCGCCGGGATCGTCATCACGGTCATGTATTACGGCCTGTGCTTCTCCATCGCCGAGATGTCGCCTGCGCTGCCGCACACCGGCGGGGCTTATTCGTTCTCGCGGTCGGCGATGGGGCCGTGGGGCGGCTTCATCACCGGCCTCGCCGAGAACATGGAATACGTCATCACCCCGGCCGTGGTCGTCGGCGCGATGGGATTCCTTTCGCACGACATCGTTTTCGACCTGACCGGCGCCGACGGCTGGTGGAACAGCCCGGTGCTGTGGTGGGCGGTCTACTACATCGTCTTCGTCGGCATCAACATCCTCGGCATCGAAATCACCATGCGCTTCACCGTGATCATCACCGTCGCGGCGCTTGCGGTGCTGGCGTTCTTCTTCCTGGCCGTGCTCTTCAGCGGCAAGTTCGACGCAGGCCTGCTCACCAACATCCCACCGGACGAGGGCGGCAGCAGCTTCCTGCCACACGGCATCGCGGGCATCTTCCCCGCACTGCCGTTCGCGATCTGGTTCTATCTCGCGATCGAGGAACTGCCGCTGGCCGCCGAGGAGTCCCACGACCCGAAGCGCGACATCCCGCGGGCGACGATCTGGGGCCTGACCACGCTGATGTTCTTCGCCGTGGGCATCCTGTTCCTGAACACCGGCGTCGGTGGCGGCGCCGCGGAGATCGGCACGTCGGCGACGCCGTTCTTCGACGGATTCAAGGCGGTCTTCGGCGAGGGCGTCGGGGCGTCCCTGCTGGGCATCCTCGCACTGATCGGGTTGATCGCGAGTTTCTTCACGATCATCTACGCCTACGGCCGCAACACCTATTCACTGTCGCGCGCAGGCTATTTCCCGCAGGTGCTCTCACTGACGCATCCGACCAGGAACACGCCCTACGTCGCGCTGATCGCAGGTGCGGTCATCGGCTACGTCCTGTCGCTCGTGATCTACTTCCTCGGCCAGTCCGAGAGCGCTGTCGCAGGCAAGATCGTCGGCGCCCTGCTGTACATGGCGGTGTTCGGCGCCGTCATCTCGTACTTCATGCAGTGCCTGGCGTTCATCGTGCTGCGTCGCAGACTGCCGCACATCGAGCGCCCGTACCGCAGCCCCGTTGGCATCGCAGGTGCGGCGACCGCGGGTGCGATCGCACTGGTGGCGCTGATCTCGTTGTTCCTCAACGACGACTACCGGCCGGGGGTCTACGGCACCTTGGTGTACTTCGTGATCGGCATCATCTACTTCGCGGTCCGCGGACGCCACAAGCTGGTGTTGTCTCCGGAGGAGGAGTTCGCGATGTCGCACGGGCGACACGGCGCGAACCTGCAGGAGGAAGGCTACGGGACAGTCTCTGTCGCCGAGATCGCAGGCGACAGCGTGGCATCGCCTGCGCCGGCGAACGAGCCGCCGACTCGGTCACCCTGAGTGGCCGGCGGGGAGGATCGCCGCCCAATCCTCCCCGCGTCGGTGACTTTCAACCATCTCGTTCGGTCCGATACCAACGTCAGGGGGAGTCGTGTCTCTGGTCCTGGGAGTCGACGTCGGCTCGCAGAGCATCAAGGCCGTCGTCGTGGACGAGGCCGGTGATGTGGTGTCGTCCGGTTCGGCGCCGCTGACCATGACCCACGAACACGACGGCTGGGCCGATCAGGATCCGGACGCCTACTGCAGAGCCCTGCGCGACGCGGTGCGCGAAGCCATCGGCGGGGTGAGGGCGGATCGGGTCGTCGCGATGGGCCTCGGCAGCCAGGTGGACGGTGTGGTGGCCTGCCACGCCGACGGCACACCGCTTCGAAACGCGATCATCTGGTTGGACAAACGCGCCACCAAACAGTGCGATCAGTTGGTCACCGCGGTCGGCATCGACAAGCTCGCAGAAGTGACCGGTCTGGTGGCCGATGCGTCCCACAGCGCGCCGAAGATGATGTGGCTACGGGACAACGAACCAGAGGTCTGGCACAACGCGGCCACGCTTGCGCCAGTCGGGTCCTATGTGCTGCACCATCTTTCGGGCTGCCATGCCCAAGACGCCGCCAACGCGTCATCGACCATGGTGTACGACGTCGCCAACGGTGACTTCGACACGGAGCTGTGCGAGGCGGCCGGCCTTGACCCGGCGATGCTGCCGGTGGTGCGGCCATCGACGGACGTTGTCGGGACCCTGCGACCGGCGGTGGCCGCCGAACTCGGGCTGCCCGCCTCGTGTGTGGTCGTCGTCGGCACGGGCGACGAACACGCGGCGTCCGTGGGCGCGGGCGCCATCGGGCGCGGTGTCGTCGTCGACGTGACCGGCACGGCAGAGCCCGTGACCACCGTCGCCGCCGAACCGGTGCGTGATCCGCTCGGCGTGGTGGAGACCCACGGCCACGCGGTTCCGGGGTCGTGGCTGATCGAGAACCCCGGGTTCGTCAGCGGTGGCAGCACGCTGTGGCTCGCCAATGGGCTGCTCGGAATCCCCCAGGGAGACGTCTTCGCCCGGGCGCGTGAAGCGCCGCCGGCCAGCGACGGGGTGCTGTTCTTGCCCGCGCTCTCCGGGTCGACGGCACCGAGGTGGAACGATGCCATGCGCGGCGCGTTCCTCGGCCTCGCGATGAACCACACGTCGGCGCATGCCGCGCGAGCGGTATTGGAGGGCTGCGCGTACGCGCTCCGCGACATCGTCGACCGACTCGATGCGCTCGGCCTCGGCGGCGGCGAGGTCCGCATCGTCGGCGGCGGTGCGCGCGACGACCTGTGGGCGTCGATCAAGGCCGACGTGCTCGGCAGGCCAGTCCGGCGCGTGCTCACCGAACAGACGACCGCGGTCGGCGCCGCCATGGTGGCAGGCGTCGGCGCCGGTGTCTTCTCCGACTTCGCCGCGGCATCGGTTGCCGTGCAACTGGATCCGGAAGTGATCGAACCCGATTCCACATCGCAGCGCCTGTACGCCGACGCATACGGCCGCTATCTCGCGGTCTTCGATGCCCTGGAGTCGGCGCTGGCTGTGGGTTCCGAGTCGCCGGCCGGGCCGATATGACGATGACCGTGCCGGACCCGAACGCGATCCTGGCGTCGCTTCGCGAGCATGGGCACCGGGACCTGCCAGCCGTCGACATCCGCGTCGGCGCCTCGATACTCGACGGGGCGGTCGCCGAGGCGTGCGCGCGACCCGGAATGCCCGCTCCGGTGATCGTCAGCGACGGCGGACCCTATACGACGCCTGCCGGTCCGGTTGTCGACCGGCTCGCCAAGAAGCTCGGATGCCCCGTCATCCAGCTCGGCACGGGAACCGTTCGGGCCGACGAGGAAACCGTCGAGCGCGCGGTGGCCGAGATCGCCGCGCCACGGCTGGTGGTCTCGGTCGGGGCAGGCACGCTGACCGACATCGCCAAGGTCGCCGCCCAGCGCACCGGCAGTCGCCACGTGGCGGTCCAGACTGCCTGCAGCATCAACGGTTTCATCGCAGATCGGAGCGTGCTGGTGATCGCGGGCGCGAAGCGCACCGTCGTGTCGCGGTGGCCGGACATGCTCGTCGCCGACTCCGATCTGCTGACGTCGGCGCCCGTCAGGCTGAACCTCGCAGGCGTCGGCGACCTGTCCACGGTGCCCAACGCCGTCGCCGAGTGGCGGCTCGCGGCGGGTCTCGGACACGGACCCGGCTACGACGCCGCCGTGGTCGAGCCGGTGCTGGCCGCCATGCCTTCTCTTCCTGCGCTCGCGCGGGCCGCCGGCGACGCCGAGCCGGCCGGCCTGGCCGATCTGGCCCGGCTGCTCGCCGGAAGCGGGCTGTCGATGGGCATCGTCGGATCGACCGCCCCGGCGTCGGGCACCGAGCACGCGGTGTCACACCTGCTGGAGATGGCGCAGTCGCGACGAAGCAAACCGGGCGCGCCGCACGGTATGCAGGTGACCGTCGCGACCCGGCTCGCGCTGCGGGTCTGGCGCCTCGTCGACGCGACGATCACGGGCTCGCCGACGCAGGTGCGGATAGCCGACGCGTCGGCCTGCCGGGACGCGGTCACGCTGGCGTTCGGCGAACTGGGGGCGAAGACAGTCGAGGAGTGCTGGAGCGCGTATTCGAAGAAGCGCACCTGGCTGCTCGAACACCTGACCGACGTGGAGTCGATGGTGGCGGCGTGGGACGGGTTCAGGCGGGAGGTGGCGCTGCCGAGCCCCCAGGAATTCGACGAGATCAGCGAAGCCAGTGGGTTACCCAGGCGGGCAACCGATCTCGGCTCTGAGTACGACGACCACCTGCTGTTCTGGGCGCTGCGAAACTGCCACCTGCTCAGAGAGCGGATCTCGATCGTGGACCTCGCCGACCTGCTCGGCGTCTGGTCCGACGACGCGGCACGGTCCATCGTGGCCGACTCCGAAAACCCATGAAGGAGGACCAGTGGCCCATTTCGTGTTCATGCTCACCCACGACGACCGGACGGTCGACAACGCCGCCGAGATTGTGCCGACGCTGGCCGACACCGGCCTGCGCTACATCGGCTTCAAAGACGTCGGCGCCGACCTCGCCCGCCAACGCGAACTCGTTGCGTTGGCTCACGACGCCGGTTTGGAGGTCATGCTCGAGGTCGTCTCCACCAGCAAAGAGGCCGAGATGTCGTCGCTGCGTTCGGCGGCCGCGGCCGGTTTCGACTGGGTGCTCGGCGGCACCCACGCCGACGAGACCGCGGGCATGCTGCCCGACGGGGTGCGCTACTGCCCGTTCCCCGGCCGTGTCGTCGACCATCCCAGCGTGCTGCTCGGCAGTGTCGACGAGATCGCCGCCGACGCGGAGCGGCTCACGGCGCTCGACCACGTCAGCGGACTCGGCCTGTTGGCGTACCGCCACCCGACCGCTGACCGGATCGAGTTGATTCGCGCGGTGACCGCGCGCTCCGGCGGCCCGGTGATCGTGGCGGGCTCGATCGACTCCGTCGAGCGCGCCGTGACCGTCGGTGATGCGGGTGCGTGGGGGTACACGATCGGCACGGCGATCTTCGAGGGCCTGCTGCCGGGAGCACCGTCGATCGCAGAGCAGGTCCGGCGCGTCGTCGCAGACACGTCGGCGGCAGCCAAAGCGCCACAGGGCAACACGTAGGCTCGTGGCATGCCCGGGCAGACCTTGTTAGCCGACAGGCTGCGCGACGAACTGCTGGGAGAGATCACCGCTTCGCACATGGAACCCGGCACCAAACTGCCCACCGAGGGCGAACTCTCGAAGAAGTTCGGGGTGTCGCGGGCGACCGTGCGCGAAGCGGTCCGTGGCCTCGTCGAGGCCGGTTATGTCGTGCGTCGCCGTGGGTCGGGCAGTTACGTCGCCGAGCGGCGGCGCATGCCGCACGGGCTGGACTCGACGCTGAGTTACCTCGCGATGATCGAGAGCGCCGGTGCGCACGCGGGGATGCGGGTGCTCGACGCGACCTTCGAGAAGTCCGCCAAGATCGACAGCGTTCTCCAACTCAAAAGGGGCGAGACGGTGCTGGCGGTCGAACGGGTCAGAACCGCCGACGACCAGCCGGTCATCTATTCGCGCGACCGCATACCGGCGCGGCTGCTCGACGAAACTCTCGATCTGCGGAACCTCGATCCGTCGCTGTTCGCCCTGCTCCGGTCCTGTGGGCATGCCGCCGACCACGCCACGGCAACGCTGCGCGCGGTGTCGAGCACCAGTTGCACGGCGAAAGTGCTGGGAGTGAGGCGCGGCAAGCCGCTGCTCTACATCGAGGAGATCGACTACGACAAGGACGGCACCCCGGTGATGCTGTCGCGCGAATGGCACGTCTCCGAGGCGTTCGACGTGCGGATCAACCGGCGCGCGCAGCCGGAGCCGAACTTGTCGGAGCGCTAGCGGTCTAATGGTCTGATGGCCTACCTTTACGGGGTGACTGGAATGCTGACGCAAACCGAGCTGGAATCGATGGTGGCCGTGGGCGACATCGACACCGTGATCGTCGCGTTCTGCGACATGCAGGGCCGCTTGACCGGCAAGCGGGTCGCGTCGCGGCTGTTCGTGGAGGACGTCGCCGCCCACGGCGCGGAGTGCTGCAACTACCTGCTCGCTGTCGACGTGGACATGAACACCGTCGACGGCTATTCGATGTCGAGCTGGGAGACCGGCTACGGCGACATGGTGATGAAGCCCGACTTCTCCACGCTGCGATTGATTCCGTGGCTGCCCGGCACCGCGCTGGTGATGGCCGACCTGTGCTGGACCGACGGCAACCCCGTCACACAGGCTCCCCGCAGCATCCTCAACAAGCAGATCGACCGGCTCGCCGAGAAGGGGTTGGTGCCTTACGTCGGCACCGAGCTGGAGTTCATGGTCTTCGACGACTCCTACCGGGACGCCTGGAAGGCCGGATACCGCCACCTGACGGCCGCAACCGACTACAACGTCGACTACGCCATGCTCGGGTCCACCCGGATGGAACCGCTGCTGCGGGACATCCGCCTCGGCATGATCGGGGCAGGCATGTACTGCGAGGGCGTCAAGGGCGAGTGCAACCTCGGTCAGCAGGAGATCGCGTTCCGCTACGACCACGCCCGCGTCACGTGTGACAACCACACGATCTACAAGAACGGCGCCAAGGAGATCGCCGACCAGCACGGCAAGAGCCTGACGTTCATGGCGAAATTCGATGAGCGCGAAGGCAATAGCTGTCACATCCACATCTCGCTGCGCGGCGAGGACGGCTCGGCGGTATTCGCCGATGCCGACTCACCGCTGGGTATGTCGCCGATGTTCCGTAGCTTCATCGCCGGCCAGCTGGCCACACTGCGTGAACTGACCCTGTTCTACGCGCCGAACATCAACTCCTACAAGCGATTCGTCGAGGGCAGCTTCGCGCCGACCGCGATCGCCTGGGGGATGGACAACCGGACCTGCGCGCTGCGGGTGGTCGGGCACGGCCATTCGATGCGGATGGAGTGCCGCGCGCCCGGCGGTGACGTCAATCAGTACCTGGCGGTGGCTGCGCTGATCGCCGGCGGTCTGCACGGGATCGACAACGAGTTGGAATTGCCGGATGCCATGTCGGGCAATGCCTATACCAGTGGCGCCGAGCGGCTGCCGACCACGCTGGCCGAGGCTGCCGAGCTGTTCGAAGCATCGGCGGTGGCGCGCGAGGCATTCGGCGACGAGGTCGTCGAGCACTATCTCAACAACGCCCGCGTCGAGCTGGCTGCGTTCAATTCGGCGGTCACCGACTGGGAGCGGGTGCGCGGCTTTGAGCGTCTCTAGAGCCCGCCCCGTCATCGGGCTGACCACCTATCTCCAGCAGGCCAAGAGCGGCATCTGGGATGTCAAGGCCAGCTTCCTGCCCGGCATCTACATCGAGGGGATCACCCTTGCCGGTGGGATCGCGACGTTGCTGCCGCCGCAACCGGTGGATGCCGACATCGTCGACCACATTCTCGACGCGATCGACGGGCTGGTCATCACCGGCGGCAGGGACGTGGATCCGGCCGCCTACGGCCATGACCCGCACCCGACCACCGATGAGCCGGACCGCGCCCGCGACGCGTGGGAATTCGCGCTGATCGCTGCCGCGCGGCGCAGGCGCCTGCCGGTGCTCGGCATCTGCCGCGGCGCGCAGGTACTCAACGTCGCGCTGGGCGGCACGCTGCATCAGCACCTTCCCGACGTGGTCGGACACGACCGTCATCAGCGCGGCAACGCGGTGTTCACCACCTCCTCGATCCGCACGGTGGCCGGCACCCGGTTGGCCGGGTTGATCGGTGCGGACACCCAGGCGCAGTGCTATCACCATCAGGCGATCGACCGGCTCGGTGACGGGCTGATGATCAGCGCCTTGGACGACGACGGGGTGATCGAGGCCGTCGAGATCCCGGGTGACGACTTCGTGCTGGCCGTGCAGTGGCATCCCGAGGAGACACTCGACGATTTGCGCGTCTTCGCGGGCGTTGTTGAGGCGGCAAGGTTGTATACGACAGAGAGAGCAGGCTTTTGAGTACTACCGAACTGGTCAATCCGGCTACCGAACAGGCGTTGCGCACGGTCGAGCTGACCGACGCTGCCGGCGTCGACGACGCCATCGCGCGGGCCAAGGTCGCGCAGAAGGCGTGGGCCGCACAGGCCCCCGCCGAGCGGGCGGCCGCCTTGCGGGCGTTCGCTGCCGCGGTGGATGCCCACGTCGGGGAACTCGCCGCTCTAGAGGTCGCCAACTCCGGGCATCCGATCGGCGCGGCCGAGTGGGAGGCCGGCCACGTCCGTGACGTGCTGCAGTTCTACTCGGCAACCCCGGAACGCCTGTCCGGCAAGCAGATTCCGGTCGCGGGTGGTTTGGATGTCACGTTCAACGAACCGATGGGTGTGATCGGCGTGATCACGCCGTGGAACTTCCCGATGCCGATCGCTGCGTGGGGCTTCGCGCCCGCACTGGCCGCGGGCAACGCGGTGGTGCTCAAACCGGCCGAATGGACCCCGCTGACGTCGATGCGACTCGGCGAACTCGCGCTGGAAGCCGGCTTGCCCAAGGACCTGTTCCAGGTGCTGCCCGGGCGGGGTTCCGTGGTCGGCGAGCGGTTCGTCACCCACCCGGAAGTCCGCAAGATCGTGTTCACCGGTTCGACGGAGGTCGGCACCAAGGTGATGGCCGGGGCGGCCAACCAGGTCAAGCGGGTCACCCTGGAACTCGGCGGCAAGAGCGCCAACATCGTCTTCGCCGACTGCGATCTGGAGAAGGCCGCTGCCACCGCCCCGTACGGCGTATTCGACAACGCCGGTCAGGACTGCTGTGCGCGAAGCCGGATCCTGGTGCAGCGCAGCGTGTTCGACAAGTTCATGGAATTGCTCGAGCCCGCGGTGAAGGGGCTGGTCGTGGGCGACCCCGCCGCCCGGGAGACCGAAATGGGTCCGCTGGTGTCGCGCAAGCACTTTGAGTCGGTGGCCGCCTACGTGCCCGACGACGCGCCGGTCGCGTTCCGCGGCTCCGCACCCAGCGGACCGGGATTCTGGTTCCCGCCGACAGTGCTCACCCCGGACCGCACCGACCGCACCGTCACCGAGGAGATCTTCGGCCCGGTCGTCACCGTGCTGCCGTTTGAGGACGAGGCCGATGCCATCGCGCTGGCCAACGACACCGAATACGGTCTGTCCGGCTCGATCTGGACCGACAACCTGTCGCGGGCGGTGCGGGTGTCCCGCGCGGTCGAGGCCGGCAACCTGAGCGTGAACTCGCACTCGTCGGTGCGGTACAACACCCCGTTCGGCGGGTTCAAGCAGTCCGGTCTCGGCCGTGAACTCGGCCCGGACGCACCCCTGCACTTCACCGAAACCAAGAACGTCTTTTTTGCCGTAGAGGAGAGCTAGATGGATCTGTCCCAGCGACTCAAGGACAAGGTCGCCGTCGTCACCGGAGGCGCCAGCGGTATCGGCTTGGCGGCCGTCAAGCGGATGCGCGACGAGGGCGCGATCGTCGTCATCGGTGATCTCGACGAGACCACCGGCAAATCGGTCGCCAACGACCTCAACGTGACGTTCGTCCAGGTCGACGTCGCCGATCAGGTTGCGGTGGACAACCTGTTCGACACCGCCTTCGAGCTGCACGGCGGGGTCGACATCGCGTTCAACAACGCCGGGATCAGCCCGCCGGAGGACGATCTCATCGAGACCACCGGCATCGACGCGTGGGACCGGGTGCAGGACGTGAACCTCAAGTCGGTGTTTTTCTGCTGCAAGGCGGCGCTGCGGCACATGGTGCCCGCGCAGAAGGGCTCGATCATCAACACCGCGTCGTTCGTCGCGGTCAACGGTTCGGCCACCTCCCAGATCTCCTACACCGCCTCCAAGGGCGGGGTGCTGGCAATGTCGCGTGAACTCGGAATCCAATACGCGCGGCAGGGAATTCGGGTCAACGCGCTGTGCCCCGGCCCGGTGAACACCCCGCTGTTGCGGGAGCTGTTCGCCAAGGATCCCGAGCGCGCGGCGCGCCGCTTGGTACACGTGCCGATGGGCCGGTTCGCCGAACCCGAGGAACTGGCGGCCACGGTGGCGTTCCTGGCCAGTGACGACTCGTCGTTCATCACCGGGGCGAGTTTCCTGGTCGACGGTGGCATCACCGGCCACTACGTCACGCCGCTGTAGCCGTGGTGGCCGATCCGGAACCGCAGCAGGCCCATGAGGCCCTGCTGCGTCCGGTGCGCCTCGGCAACGCGTTCGAGGACACCGTCGGCCGGTTGTTGCAGACCATCAAGCTCGGTGTGCTGACACCGGGCGATTCGCTACCGCCCGAACGGGAACTCGCCGCGCGTCTCGGTGTCAGCCGCGACACCGTGCGAGAGGCCATCAAGTCGCTGGCCGAAGCCGGCTACCTGGTGTCGCGCCGCGGCCGCTACGGCGGCACGTTCCTCGCCGAATCGCTGCCCGCGCAGACCGAGGGGGTGGTGCGGTTCAGTCGCGCCGAGATCGACGACGCACTGCGACTGCGGGAGATCCTCGAGGTGGGTGCGGCCCGGATGGCGGCAACCCGCACGTTGACCGCGGCCGAACGAGACGAGTTGTGGTCGCGGCTTTCTGACGTGCGGTGTGCGTGCGGCGAGGACTACCGGCGGCTGGATTCGCGGCTGCACCTGGCGATTGCCGAAGCGGCCGGATCGGCGTCGCTGGTGCCGCTGGTCGCCGAGAACCGGATGCGGCTGAACGCCCTGCTCGACCAGATCCCATTGCTGCGGCGCAATATTGCGCATTCCGACGAGCAGCACGAGGCGATCGTGATGGCCATTTTGGCCGGTGATCCCGACGCCGCCGCCGCGGCGATGCAGGCACACGTTGCCGGCTCAGCGGCCCTCTTGCACGGCTTTCTGGACTAGATTTCTGTGCGTGAGCTGTGTACGCGTGGTCAGGCAGTGACCGATGGGTGCGCGGTTCTGCCTGTTGGGTGACGTCGAGGTTCATCTGGATGGGCGGCCGATCGACCCAGGGCACGCCCGGCAACGGTGCGTGCTGGCCGCCCTGCTCGTCGACGTAAACCGGCCGGTATCAGTGGATCAGCTGATGAGTCGGGTATGGGCCGACGCGCCGCCACACCGGGCCCGCAACGCGCTGGCCGGGTACCTGTCCCGGCTGCGCGGCCTGTTGGCGCAGGCGCGTGGCGTCACCATCGCCCGCGGCCCCGGCGGTTATCAACTCAGCACCGACCCCCTCTCGATCGACGTGCATCTGTTCGCACAATTGGCTGTTCACGCCCGCTCGGCGGCCGACCCGCACGAGGCCACCGAGCGGTTCGACGAGGCGCTCGCGTTGTGGCGTGGTGAACCGTTCACCGGGCTCGACACCCCGTGGATCGCAAAGGTTCGTAATTCCCTTGAGATGGACCGATTTTCGGCATTACTGGACCGCAATGACGCGGCGCTTCGGGCGGGGCGGCACCACGAGATCCTCGGCGACCTGGCCGCGGCGGTACTCAATCACCCACTCGACGAGCGTCTGACGGGACAGCTGATGCTCGCGCTGTATCGCAGCGGCAGGCAGGCCGAAGCGCTCGACACCTATCGCCGGATGCGGGAGCGTCTGGTCGCTCAACTCGGTGTCGATCCGAGCCCGTCGTTGCAGGAGGTCCACCGCCAGATCCTCGAGGGTGACAGCGGCGAGGTCACGGCGGCCCGGCCGGTGCGGACCCGACCCCGGGCCGGGTTGCCACGCCGGGCGACCACCTTCGTCGGCCGGGAACGCGAGGTGGCCGACGTCGGCGCGGCGCTGCACACCGGACCACTCGTCACTTTGACCGGTGTCGGTGGTGTCGGCAAGACCCGGCTGGCGCTGGAGGCGGCCGGGCGCGAGGAACAGCGGTACGCCGACGGGCTGTTCCTGTGCGAGCTCGCGCCGCTCGACGACGGGGAGGCGGTCGGGCACGCGCTGGCCGCCGCGCTGAGCCTGCAACAGCGCCAGGGCCTGGGCATCGACGCAACCCTGATCGAGTATCTGCGCACTCGCGACGTGCTGCTGGTGATCGACAACTGCGAACATGTCCTCGACGCCGCCGCGCGGCTGATCGACCAGATCGTTCGGCACTGCCCGCGCGTCTCGGTTCTGGCGACCAGCCGCGAAGCGCTGGGGGTCGAGGGGGAGCGGATCGTGCCGGTCCCGCCGCTGGGCGTGCCGGAGGCCACCGAATTGTTCGTCGACCGGGCCCGGGCGGGCCGGCCCGACTTCGATCCCGACCGCGAGCCGGTCGGGACGGTCGCCGAGATCTGCCGCCGCCTCGACGGCCTGCCGCTGGCGATCGAGTTGGCCGCGGCGCGGATGCGCGCGATGACCAGTCTGGATGTGGCGCGGCGGCTGGACGGGCTGCGGTTGCTCAGCGGCGGGATCCGCAGCGCCCATCCCCGCCAGCAGAGCCTGACCGCGACGATCGACTGGTCGTATTGCCTGCTCGCCGAGGAGGAGCAGGCGTTGTTCAGCCGGCTGTCGGTGTTCGTCGGCGGGTTCGACCTGGCCGCCGCGCACGGGGTGTGCGCCCCCGATGACGCCACCGAGGACGACACCCTCGAACTGCTCAGCGGGCTGGTCGAGAAGTCAATGGTGGTGGTGCGCTCCGGTGCGGAGTCGGCACGGTTCACGGTCCTGGAAATGCTGCGCGCATTCGGCCGAGACAAGCTGCGGGAGAACGGAACTGCCGAAACATACGCCACCCGCCATTCGATCTACTTCACCGAGCTCGCCGAGCGAGCGGCCGCCGGCATGCACACCCCTGATGAGCAGGTCTGGGCGGAACGGATCATGCCCGTCTACGACAACCTGCGGGCCGCCTTCGAGTGCGCGATGGCCGACGGTGACATCGAGCGGGCGCTGCGGTTGGTGACCTCGCTGTCCGAATCGGTGCATCTGCGGATCGGCTTCGAGCCCGGTGGGTGGGCTGAACGCGTGCTCGACCACGTATCGGCGCAGCACGTGCTGTTCCCGGCAGCCGCCGGGTTCGCTGCCCGTACCGCTTGGAATCAGGCCGATCATTTACGCGCGACGGCGCTCGCCGCGCGGGCGGCCGGGCGGAACCCGTTGCGCGGCAACGGCCGAGTCGCCTACCCCGGCGACGTACTCGCCGACGTGGCCCTCTACGAAGGGGACCCGGCGACCGCGTTGCGCCACTACGAGGCAGAGGTCACCCGGGCGCGCCAGGAGGGCGACGCGATCCGACTGGTGTGGTCGCTGTTCTATGTTGCGATCTGCCATGCGGCGCTGCGGGTCCCCGATGGGGGCAGGCTGGCCGCCGAGGAGGCTCGCACGGTCGCCGAGGCGACGGCCAACCCGACCGCTCGGTCGATGGGCGACTACGCATTGGGCTTGGTGCTCAAGAAGTCCGAGCCCGAGCGCGCGCTCGCGCTGTTCAACGAGGCCGCCGAACTCGCGGCGTCGGTGCACAACTTCTGGTGGCACGGCATCGCGTTGATGGAGGCGGCGTCCACCCGCGCCGTCCACGGCGACCCGCATGTGGCGGCGGCCGAGTTCATCGCCGTCCTCGACCACTGGGACCGGGTCGGCGACTGGAGCCAGCAGTGGCTGAATCTGCGCTACGTGACCCGCCTGCTGGCCCGTCTCGGTGCCGACGAGGACGCCGCGGCGCTGCACGAGGCGCTGGTCGACGCGGGCAAGCCGTCCCCGCTGAGCCAGATCCAGATCGTCCGGCTCAGCACCGGGCTCGGCGCGCCTCGAGCCGAGGCGCTAACCGGAGCCGATGCGGTCGCTCGGGCCCGCACGGCGCTCCGTCGCTACGGTGAAAGGACCCGCTGAGCTGCTGATTTCACGATCGCTTCAGCTTCGTTGAAGCGGTGTCCCGCACCGTTGTTCACATGGCCGAAAGCGGTGGTTCTCCAGGTGGCGACGGCCCGATTCTGCAACAACGGCGCCGAGTCTGCGGTGAGAGCGTCGCCCCGGAGGTCCACGTCACGCTCACCGCAGAGTCGACGCGGGAAGTAATGCCGAACCAACCGCTGAACCACGAGAGATGAGGAAACCATCATGAGTACCGCAGAACGGCACGACATTTCGGCCGACCGGGCCCTCAAGGCCACGCATCGGGCGCTGTGGGCGTCCGGGGACTATCCGGCCGTCGCCGCCGAACTTATCCCCGAACTCGGACCCGTCCTGGTCGCGGCCGCCGGCATCCGGCCCGGCCAGTTGGTCCTCGATGTGGCTGCCGGCTCCGGTAATGTCGCCATTCCCGCGGCCGCCGCGGGAGCGGTCGTCACCGCCAGCGACCTCACCCCGGAGCTGTTCGACGCCGGGCGGCGGATCGCCGCCGAACGCGGTGTCGAGCTGGAGTGGGTGGAAGCCGACGCGGAGGCACTTCCCTTCGCCGATAACGTTTTCGACGTGGTGATTTCATGCCTCGGTGCGATGTTCGCACCGCACCACCAAGCCGCCGCAGACGAGTTGGTTCGGGTGTGCCGGCCAGGTGGGACGATCGCGATGATCAACTGGACGCCACAGGGCTTCATCGGCCAGCTGTTCGCGACGATGAAGCCGTATGCGGCACCGCCGCCACCGGGGGCGCAACCCGCACCACTGTGGGGCAGCGAAGATCACGTCCGAGAGGTGTTCGGCGACAACGTCATCGATTTGACCTTCCGGCGACAGACGATCCGAATCGAGCGGAGTCCGAGCCCGGTCGAGTTCCGCGAATACTGGAAACGCAACTACGGCCCGACCATTGCTGTCTACGCCCACAACCAGGGGCGGCCGGACCAGCTGGCCGATCTGGATCGGGATTTCCTTTCGTTCCTCGAAACCTGGAACCAGTCCACCCAGCCGGGACGCACCGCCTACGACGCGGAGTATCTGCTCGTCACGGCGACCAAACCGGCTCAGCCGACCTGATCGTCGCGCTGGGACGCGCTGAGCAGATCCTCCCGGGCCCGCGCAACCCGGGACCGGATGGTGCCGACCGGACAGCCACACACCTCGGCGGCCTCCGCGTAGGACAGCCCCAGCACCTGGGTCAGCATCAGGGCGTCACGGCGGTCGGCGTCGAGGCCGTCGAGCAGCACTCGGATCTCGACGATGTCCTCGAACCGGCCGGCGCTGCGCCGGGCGTCGAGCACCTGCTCGACATCGATCGCGGACGTGGTGCGTGGCCGGGCCTGGTTGCGGCGGATTTGGTCGACGACGACCCGACGCGCGATCGACAGCAGCCAGGTCCGGGCCGAGGACCGGCCGGAGAAGCGGGGGAGCGCGCCCAGCGCACGCAGGAACGTCTCCTGGGTCAGGTCATCGGCGTGACCGGGATCACCGAGAAAGGCGACGGTACGCCACACGTCGCGCTGGGTGGCCTTGATGAACGCGTCGAGTGCGGCCGAGTCACCCCGGCCGGCGGCCAGCGCCAGCGCGGTCACCGGGTCGTCGTCACGTTCGGCCACGCTCAGTGAGCCTAAGGGATGACTCCGACCGGTGCAGTCGCGGGCGTCCGTCGACGCGTAGTTTGGTTGGCTGGGAACTCGACGGCCTCGGCAGCCGACCCTTTTCTCGGGACCCGACACTCAATCAAGGAG
>JAEZIA010000007.1 GCA_023416315.1 Actinomycetes bacterium | reverse complement strand
CGTTCGAGGGAGTCAACACAATGGCCGTCTCCGTCCAGATGCCGGCACTCGGTGAGAGCGTCACCGAGGGGACCGTCACCCGGTGGCTCAAGCAAGAGGGCGACACCGTCGAGGTCGACGAGCCTCTGCTTGAGGTGTCGACCGACAAGGTCGACACGGAGATTCCGTCACCGGCGTCTGGTGTGCTGACGAAGATCGTTGCGCAGGAGGACGACACCGTCGAGGTCGGCGGCGAGCTCGCTGTGATCGGCGAGGCCGGCGAGGAATCCGAGTCGTCGTCCGCCCCGGCCGAAGAGGAGAAGCCCGCCGAAGAGCCGGAGCCGGAGCCCGAGCCCGAGCCGGAGCCGGAGCCGGAGCCCGCGAAGTCCTCCGGATCCTCGGAGTCGTCGGGGTCGGCAACGCCGGTGCTGATGCCGGAACTGGGTGAATCCGTCACCGAAGGCACCGTGACCCGGTGGCTGAAGAAGGTCGGCGACTCCGTCGAGGTCGACGAGCCCCTGGTCGAGGTGTCCACCGACAAGGTCGACACCGAGATCCCCTCCCCGGTGGCCGGGACTCTGCTCTCCATCACCGCCGAGGAGGACGACACCGTCGAGGTCGGTGGCGAGCTGGCCAAGATCGGCGACGCCGGCGCCGAGGCGCAGGCCACCCCCGAACCCAAGCCGGAACCGAAACCGGAACCCAAGCCCGAGCCCAAGGCCGAACCCAAGCCAGAGCCCAAGGCCGAGCCGAAGCCGGAACCCAAGCCCGAGCCGGAACCCGAGCAGGCACCGGCACCGGGAGCCGCCAGCGACGGCGAGGCCACCGACGGCAGCCCGTACGTCACCCCGCTGGTGCGAAAGTTGGCTGCCGAGAACGGCATTGACCTCGCCACGGTGAAGGGCACCGGTGTCGGTGGCCGCATCCGCAAGCAGGACGTGCTGGCCGCCGCGGAGGCCAAGAAGGCTCCCCCGGCAGCCGCGCCCTCGGCTCCGGCCGCCACGGCACCCGCTGCCGCCGCCCCGGCGTCGTCGGCGGCTCCCTCGCCGCTGGCGCATCTACGCGGTACGACGCAGAAGGCCAACCGGATCCGCCAGCTGACCGCGAAGAAGACCCGCGAGTCCCTGCAGGCCACCGCGCAGCTGACCCAGACCCACGAGGTCGACATGACCAAGATCGTGGCGCTGCGGGCCCGGGCCAAGAACGACTTCGCCGAGCGCGAAGGCGTGAACCTGACGTACCTGCCGTTCATCGCCCGCGCGGTGATCGACGCGCTGAAGGTGCACCCGAACGTCAACGCGAGCTACAACGAGGACACCAAGGAGATCACCTACTACGACGCCGAGCACCTCGGGTTCGCCGTCGACACCGAGCAGGGTCTGCTCTCTCCGGTGATCCACAACGCCGGCGATCTGTCGCTGGCCGGGCTGGCCCGGGCGATCAACGACATCGCCGCCCGCGCCCGCTCGGGTGATCTCAAGCCCGACGAGCTGTCCGGCGGGACGTTCACGATCACGAACATCGGCAGCCAGGGCGCCCTGTTCGACACCCCGATCCTGGTGCCGCCGCAGGCGGCGATGCTGGGCACCGGCGCGATCGTCAAACGGCCGCGGGTGATCGTCGACGAGTTCGGCAACGAGTCGATCGGCGTGCGGTCCATCTGCTATCTGCCGCTCACCTACGATCACCGGCTGATCGACGGCGCGGATGCCGGCCGATTCCTGACCACCGTCAAGCGGCGTCTCGAAGAAGGGGCATTCGAGGCCGACTTGGGCTTGTGACGCCATGGGCCAGCCGCTAGCCGGGCTCGTCATCGCGATTGCCGGTTCTTCCGGCCTCATCGGCTCCGCGCTGGTCTCGGCGCTGCGCGCCGCTGACCATCGGGTCTTGCGCATCGTGCGTCGCGCCCCGTCCCACGGCGACGAACTGCACTGGAACCCCGACACCGGCGACTTCGACCCATCCGGTCTCGAGGGTGTCGACGCGGTGATCAACCTGTGCGGCGTCAACGTCGGCGAGAAGCGCTGGTCCGGGTCGTTCAAGCAGAGCCTGCGGGACAGCCGGATCGGCCCGACCGAGGTGATCGCGGCGGCCGTCGCCGACGCCGGTGTGCCGACCCTGATCAACGCCAGCGCGGTGGGTTACTACGGCAACACCGGCAGCCGCGTCGTCGACGAAACCGCCCCCGCCGGAGGCGGATTCCTGTCCCGGCTCTGCCTGGACTGGGAGGCCGCGGCGCTGGCGGCCGAGGACTCCGGCGCCCGGGTGGTGCTCGCACGCTCCGGACTGGTGCTGTCCCCCGGCGGCGGCGTGCTGTCCCGGCTGCGTCCGCTGTTCAGCTTCGGCCTCGGCGCCCGGCTCGGCAACGGCAGGCAGTACATGCCGTGGATCAGCCTCGAGGACGAGGTCCGCGGGCTGCTGTTCGCGATCAACAACAGCGACCTGTCCGGTCCGGTGAACTTCACCGGACCGGCGCCGGTGACCAATTCGGAGTTCACCGCCGCTCTCGGCCGCGCGCTGAACCGGCCGACCCCGCTTCAGGTTCCCGGATTCGCGCTGCGCACCCTGCTGGGCGAGTTCGCCGATGAGGGGCTGCTCGGCGGTCAGCGCGCGATTCCCGCCGCGCTGGAGCGGGCCGGGTTCGTCTTCCACCACAACACCATCGGCGAGGCCCTCGCCTACGCCACCGCCTCTGCCCAGGGGTAGTACCGTCGATTCTGTGCAGCAGTCGATCCGGTCCAGTTCGACGGGCCTAGCGGTGCGCCAGCTCGGCGTCGTCGACTATCTCGATGCCTGGCAGCTGCAGCGTGAGGTCGCCGACGCCCGGATCGCGGGCGGGCCCGACACCCTGCTGCTGCTGGAACACCCCGCGGTCTACACCGCCGGGAAGCGCACCGAAACCCACGAACGGCCGGTGGACGGCACCCCCGTCATCGACACCGATCGTGGCGGCAAGATCACCTGGCACGGCCCCGGGCAACTGGTGGGCTATCCGGTCATCGGGCTGGCCGAGCCGTTGGATGTGGTGAATTACGTTCGGCGGCTTGAGGAGTCGTTGATCTCGGTGTGCGCCGATTACGGGTTGGCCGCAGGCCGGGTCGATGGCCGGTCCGGGGTCTGGTTGCCTGCCGACAGCGGCCGGCCGGCCCGCAAGATCGCCGCTATCGGTATCCGGGTGGCCCGCGGCACCACCCTGCACGGGTTCGCGCTGAACTGCGACTGCGACCTCGGCGCGTACTCGGCGATCGTGCCGTGCGGCATCGCCGACGCGGGGGTGACTTCGCTCACGGCCGAATTGGGCCGTCACGTCGGTGTTCACGACGTCCGGGCCCGGGTCGCCGACGCGGTGAGCGCTGCCCTCGACGGCCGGCTGCCCGTAAGCTTGACGACGTGAGCGTTGAACCGGGGTCCAATGTCGCCGGCCCGGCGGCTCCGGCCGGCCGCAAACTCCTGCGCCTGGAGGTCCGCAATGCGGAGACCCCGATCGAGCGCAAGCCGCCGTGGATCAAAACCCGGGCGCGGAT
>JAEZIA010000376.1 GCA_023416315.1 Actinomycetes bacterium | reverse complement strand
TCCGGCGGACCTGTGACTTTCTGGTCTGTCGGCCTCACGAACACTACACCTAGTGGCCGACAGCGAGAAGAGATACAACATGTTCTGAATAACATTCCTGAAATTCCCTGGTCGTAAGCACTTCACTCCTTCCCCATCCGGCGTGTCGCGGATCACAACACGCCGAGCGGCACCAACTGCGCCTAGATGTAGCACGAGATACCGACAAACTCGGCGCGCCCGACTCGAGGGACGCCGCGGACAGCAACCGATTCATCCCCGCAGGCGGGCCAGCCACTCGTCGAGGACCAAGCGCTCTCCGGCGGTAAAAATCCCCGAGTCAGCCGGCCGGGCGGCCAGCAGGGCGGCTAGTCGCGCGGCGGCATCCGCAATCTCGTCGGCCGCACCACGGGCCGAGTACGTCATCGACGGCGGCAGTCTGCGCACCGTCTGAGCAGCAGTCAGCCGACCTCGGCGGTGAGCTTGCCGAGCACGTCCCGCACCGCGGCAACTACCTCGGCGTTCTCCCGTGGGTGCTTACCGTCGAACACCTTGGACTGCACGGACAGCTTCACCGTGTCGACCACCCGTGGGCCGGCGATCCCGAAGGACTTGCGGGTCTCGTCATGGGCCCATACCCCGCCGTATTGGCCGAGCGCCGCGCCGATCACAGCCAGTGGCTTGTCCTTGAGGGCGCCGTTTCCGTACGGCCGCGACAGCCAGTCGATGGCGTTCTTCAACACCGCGGGGATGCTGCCGTTGTATTCCGGGGTCACCACCAATGCGGCGTCAGCTTGCGCGGCGGCGGTACGCAGGGCCACCACCGCCGCGGGTGCGTCGTCGGTGTCGATGTCCTCGTTGTAGAACGGCACCTCGCCCAGTCCTTCGTAGACAGTGACCGTGACCCCATCGGGTGCCGACTCCGCGGCCAACTCCGCCAGCTGACGGTTCACCGATGCCGCTCGCAAGCTACCCACCAGCGTCAGCACATTGACATTCGCCACCGCAATCCCTTTCGTCGTCGGACATCCTCGCACGATAAACCGGACCACGGTCCGGTTTATTTCCCGTTGAGCTAAAGTGTGGGAGTGAGCGCGATTGACAGGGCAGGTGAACTGCCGGTTTCCGCGCCGCACGAGCGAGGCGACGCCGCCCGCAACCGGCTTCTGCTGCTCGACGCCGCACGCACCCTGATCGCCGAGCGCGGCGCCGATGCGGTTTCGATGGACGACATCGCCACCGCGGCAGGCGTGGGCAAGGGCACGTTGTTCCGTCGCTTCGGCAGCCGCGCCGGACTGATGATGGTCCTGCTCGACGAGGACGAGCGCGCGATCCAGCAGGCCATCCTCTTCGGGCCGCCGCCGCTCGGCCCGGACGCACCTCCCCTGCAGCGCTTGCTGGCCTTCGGCCGGGAACGGCTGCGTTTCGTACAAACCCACGGCGAATTGTTGTTGGAAGCCACCCGCGACCCCGACACCCGCTACGGCGCCCCGTTCGCGGTGATGCGCACCCACGTACGGGTGCTGCTGGCGGCCGCGGGCACCACCGGTGACCTCGACGCGCAAGCCGACGCGCTGCTGGCACTGCTCGACGCCGAGTACGTCACCCGCCAACTCGTCGAGCACGGACGCACGCTCGACAACCTGGGCGACGCTTGGGACAGCGTCGCGCGCAAGTTGTGCGGGAGATGACCGCGCCATCGGCCCGCGACTGGGTCCTGCACGTCGACCTCGATCAGTTCCTGGCGTCGGTGGAACTGCGCCGGCACCCCGAACTCGTCGGCTTGCCGGTGATCGTCGGGGGCAGTGGCGATCCCACCGAGCCCCGCAAGGTGGTCACCTGCGCCTCCTATGAGGCTCGTGGCTTCGGCGTGCACGCCGGGATGCCGTTGCGCAGCGCCGCCCGCAAGTGTCCTGATGCGACGTTCCTGCCGTCCGACCCACCCGCCTACGACGAGGCCTCCGATCACGTGATGGGTCTGCTGCGCGACCTGGGCCACCCTGTCGAGGTATGGGGTTGGGACGAGGCATATGTCGGCGCCCACGTCGCCGACCCAGTAGAGCTTGCCGAGCGGATCCGCACGGTGATCGCCGCCGAGACCGGCCTGGTCTGCTCGGTAGGGATCAGTGACAACAAGCAGCGCGCCAAGGTCGCCACCGGCTTCGCCAAACCCAATGGCGTCTACCTCCTGACCGACGCCAACTGGATGGAGCAGATGGGCAACCGCCCGGTGGACGCGTTGTGGGGTGTCGGACCGAAGACCGCGAAAAAGCTTGACGGCATTGGAATTACGACGGTGCAACAACTCGCCCGCACCGATGCCGAGCTGCTCACCGCGACGTTCGGGCCGCGGACCGGGTTGTGGCTGCTGCTGCTGGCCAAGGGCGGTGGAGATGCGACGGTCAGCGCCGAGCCGTGGATTCCGCGCTCCCGCAGTCACGTCACGACGTTCCCGCGCGATCTGACCGAACGCGCCGAGATGGACGCCGCCGTCGTCGATCTCGCCCGGCAGGCGCTGACCGACGTGGTTGCCCAGTCGCGCATCGTCACCCGCGTGGCGGTCACGGTGCGCACCAACACGTTCTACACCCGCACCAAGATCCGCAAGCTCGACGAGCCGAGCGTCGACGGCGAGGTGATCACCACCGCGGCGCTGCGGGTGCTGGACCTGTTCGAGTTGGACCGCCCGGTGCGCCTACTCGGTGTGCGCCTGGAACTCGCTCCCCCACTGTGATTTCGGCGCGAAAACCGCCGGTGAGCGAACGAAAACGCGCCGACATCGCTTAGTTCGCGCCGCGCGGTCGCAACGCCCGGGTGAAGAACACGTTGACCCGGCGCATCGCCACGCTGTAGGGCCACCACGCCAGCCGCTTGAACGCGTAGAAGGCACGAATATCCGGCGAGGTGTAGATCAGGAACCGGTTTTTAGTCACGCCGGCCAGGATCTTGTCGGCCACCCGCTCCGGCGATACGGCGTGGCCGCTGAACCGCTTGACCCAGCGCTGCACCTTCGGGTGATCGCGATCCACGCCGGCGATCTGTACGGTCTGCACCAGTGGGGTGTCCACCGCGCCGGGAACCACCAGGGACACACCGATGTCGTGGCGCGCCAAATCGAAGCGCAGCACCTCCGAAAGTCCGCGCAGCCCATACTTACTCGCGCTGTAGGCGGCGTGCCACGGCAGCGCGACCAGACCGGCAGCCGACGAGACGTTGACCAGCTGTCCACCGCGTCCCGCAGCGACCATCGCAGGCAGAAACGTCTCGATGACGTGGATCGGGCCCATCAGGTTGACGTCGATCATCGACCGCCAGTGCCGATGCGTCAGCTGATCGACGGTGCCCCACGCCGAGATCCCGGCGATGTTCATGACGATGTCCATCGCGGGGTGGCGGGTGTGGATGTCGGCGGCGAACCCGGCGACCTCGTCGAAGTCGGAGATGTCCAGCGCCCGATGCTCGGGTACCTCGGCGCCGAGCGCGCGGACGTCGGCGACGGTCTGTTCCAGCCCGTCGGCGTTGACGTCGGTCAGATAAAGCTCGGCGCCCTCCCGCGCCAGTCGCAGTGCGGTGGCACGGCCGATTCCGCTGGCCGCACCCGTGATGAAAACCCTCTTGCCCGCGAAACCGTCAGCCATGGCCTAGTCGCCGACCTGCCCGCCCCAAAGCGCGTGCAGCCACAGCTTTTCCAGAATGCGCACCGCCTCGTCCATCTTGCGATCGGGGCCGACGAACGCGGACTCACCGGACAGCGTGAACGCCGTTGACGCGGTCAGCGTTCGGACCAGGCCGCGGATGTCATCGCTGATCGGGTCCGCGGTGCCGTTGCTGATCTCGGCCTCGACGATCGGCACAATCTGATCGACGACCGCCTCGTGATACGAGTCGAGGATCTCCCGGATCTCGGCATCGGTGTGGCGGGCGGCATTGCAAGCCGACATCACCGGGTCGTTGTGGGCGTACACCGTGGCGGCGCTGCGAACCATGCGTTCGGCGAACGCCGTCGGCGTCTCCTGCGGCCCCCGCGGCGCAAACGACTGAGTGAGCTCCTCGAGTTCGTGGCCGGCCTCGCCGACGATGTGCGCCAGGACGGCGTACTTGGAGTCGAAGTAGAAATAGAAACCAGAGCGCGCGACACCGGCGCGGTCGCTGATCGTGCTGACCGACAACTCGGCGAACGGCTTCTCTTCGAGCAGTTCCCGGACCGCCTGGACGATCGCGTGCCGCTGCTTGTCACCCCGTCGACGAGGCGCCTCCACCGGGTCTTGCTGCGCGGTCACCCGTTTACCATGCACCACGCCACGCCCGAAATGAAACTTGACATGCGTCAAGAACGTTGGCGAGGATGGAGCGAACCTGTGGTGCCGGCCACACCGCGCCCGGCACAGATGCCTGTTTTACGAGGAGCGTCGATGACCACGATCAGCACCCCGCAGTACGTACTGGATCAGGCCAAGCGCCGCATCACCACATCACCGATGCTGACGCTGCCTGGCATGGGTCTGCTGGAGAAGCGACTCAACGCCCGCGACTGGCCGCAACACGCGATGGCCCAGCCGCCGGCAGGCAGCGACCTCAAACCGGTGCTGGGCGACGGCGGACTGCCGATCATCGGCCACATGGTGGAGATGTTCCGCGGCGGCCCCGACTTCTGGCTGCAGAAGTACCGCAAGTACGGCCCGGTCATGCTGCTCGATTCGCCGATCATTCCGACGGTGGCGGCGCTGGGCCCCGACGCGGGGCAGGCCATTTACTCCAACCGCAACAAGGACTACTCGCAGCAGGGGTGGACCCCGATGATCGGGGCCTTCTTCAACCGCGGGCTGATGCTGATGGACTTCGAGGAACACATGTTCCACCGGCGGATCATGCAGGAGGCCTTCACCCGCAGCCGTCTGGTCGGTTACACCGAGCAGGTCGACAAGGTGGTGTCCCAGGTCGTCGCCAACGACTGGGTGTCCAACGACCCGCGCTTCCTGCTTTACCCGGCGATGAAGGAACTGACCCTCGACATCGCCTCGATGGTGTTCATGGGCCACGAGCCGGGCACCGACAAGGAGCTGGTCACCAAGGTCAACAAGGCGTTCACCATCACCACCCGGGCCGGCAACGCGATCATCCGCACCGGCGTCCCGCCGTTCACCTGGTGGCGCGGCCTGAAGGCCCGCGAATACCTGGAGAACTACTTCGAGGCGCGGGTCAAAGAAAAGCGCGGGACGGACGGCTCGGACCTGTTGTCGGTGCTGTGTCAGACCGAGGACGAGGACGGCAACAAGTTCTCCGACGAAGACATCGTCAACCACATGATCTTCCTGATGATGGCCGCGCACGACACCTCGACGTCCACGGCGACGACGATGTCGTACTACCTGGCGGCCAACCCGGAGTGGCAGGACCGCTGCCGCGACGAGTCCGACCGGCTCGGCGACGGCCCGCTCGACATCGACTCGCTGGAGAAGCTGGAGACGCTCGACCTGGTGATGAACGAGGCGATCCGGCTGGTCTCACCCGTGCAGTGGGCCATGCGCCGCACCGTGCGCGACACCGAACTGCTGGGCTACTACCTGCCCGAGGGCACCAACGTCATCTACTACCCCGGCATGACGCACCGGCTCGAGGAGATCTACCCCGACCCGTACAAGTTCGACCCGGCCCGCTTCGCCGAACCGCGCAACGAGCACAAGAAGCACCGCTACGGCTTCACCCCGTTCGGCGGCGGCGCCCACAAGTGCATCGGCATGGTCTTCGGCCAGCTGGAGGTCAAGACGATCATGCACCGGCTGCTGCGCCGCTACCGGCTCGAGCTGCCCCGTCCCGGATACGAGCCGCGCCAGGACTACGGCGGCATGCCGGTGCCGATGGACGGCATGCCGATCGTGCTGCGCCCACTGCGCTGACAGGCGCTACGACACCAGCCGGTTGGCGCAGGCGATGATCGCCTGCAGTGCCGACCGGGTGGGGTCTTCCGACCAGCCCATCGCCCATTCCCGGCGCAGGCCGTCGCTGCCCTCCACGAACGTGGCGGTGTGCGTGCCGGCCGCCAGTTGGTGGAAGCGCGTCATCTCGACGCCGATCCCGCGCTCGTAGAGCATCGCGGTCAATGCGGCGACCGGGCCGCTGGCGTGCACAGTCGCGGTCTCGATGCGATCGCCGATGGCCAGCGTCGCGCAGAACCGGCGTGGCTGCGGGCCGAGCCGCGCCGGGCGGTCGTCGCATTCCCAGGTCGCCAGCGCGATGGGCCCGTCGCTCGGGCTGTAGGTGGCGGTGAAGGCGCTCCACGACATGGCGTCGGCGTGTTCGCGCAGTTCAGTCGGCAACGGGGCGCAGAAATGCGGTGCCGGCTCAGAAAGAGTGGTGCTCAGGGGACTCATGTGAATCGGTCTTCTCGTGCGAAAGGGGAATGACCGACGGATAGCTTCGACCCACAGCGGGGGGTCGGCCTGGATCAGACCCCGCTGCGGGAAGCTACTACGACAAGCGCACGATGCACGTCGCCCAGGTTAGACCTCGGCGGGCGGGCCATGCAAACGAGTTAGAAGTGTCCGGACCACATGGCCTATCGTCCGCATAAGCTTGCACCCCGGAGGAGTTGAAATGTGTTATCCCGTTGAATGCCCGCGCTGCCACAAGACCACGTGGGCGGGGTGTGGTGAGCATGTCGACCAGGTGATGCGCGACGTGCCGCCGGCCCAGCAGTGCACCTGCGGCCAGGGCAACCCCAGCTAGACGAACGGGTTGTCCCCCGCCGCCACCCGCAGGCCGAGCCCGATCAGCCGGCTGGCCGAATCATGCAGCCGCTCACCGGCTTCGCGATGCGCCTTGCCCGCCAGATAGCGCGAGTAGGTGCCCTCGATGACGATCGCCAGCTTGAAGCACGCCATCGCGATGTACCAGTCGAGGTTGTGGGTGAGCCTGCCGCCGGCGTCGGCGTAGGCGGCGACCAGTTCGGTGCGCGACGGCAGATCACCCAGCGCGGCCAATTCCCGGCCCGCACTGATCGGGTCCGGATCGTGAGGCCAGCACACCAGGATCCAGCCCAGATCCAGCAGCGGGTCCCCGATCGTGCACATCTCCCAGTCCACGAACGCCGCCACCTCGGGTTCATCGCGGCGCAACAGCACGTTGTTCAGATGCGCGTCGCCGTGCATGATGCCCGGCTCACCGTCGGGCGGCCGGTTCTCGCCGAGCCACTCGGCGAGCCGCCCCACGTCAAGCGCTTCCGGGTGATAGCGCTCGTGCCGATAGCTGTCCAACAGTGCGAGGAAGTTCGGGACCTGGCGGGCCAGAAACGATCCCGGGCGGTGCAGCCGCTGCAGCGGACGGCCCTGCCACGGCGCAGCGCTGAGCCGAGCCAGATCGGCGGCGTAGTTCAGGCCGACCCGGTGGCGCATCCGCGGGTCGGCAACGTAGGCCGGAGCCACCTCGGTCGCGGGGTTGAAGCCGTCGACGTCCTCCATCACATAGAAGACGACGCCGAGCACGTCGAGGTCCTCGCAGCCGGCCACGAATTCGGGGTGCGGGACCGCGCTGCCTGCCAGTGTCTGCAACACCGCGATCTCGCGTTGCATGGTGCGGTTGCTGTTGGGGCGCGGATGCGGCGGCGGACGACGCAACACCAGCCGGCGA
This sequence comes from Actinomycetes bacterium, assembly GCA_023416315.1. Classification (GTDB taxonomy): domain Bacteria; phylum Actinomycetota; class Actinomycetes; order Mycobacteriales; family Mycobacteriaceae; genus Mycobacterium. Next base: position 7,511 of record JAEZIA010000376.1, on the reverse strand, counting down.
CCGTCGACGCGCAACCGCACCACCACGTTCTGGGTTCCGCCGGCCAGCGGCTCCACCTCGTCGACGGCCGAGCCGATACCGCGGGCACGTATCCACGCACCCAACGCCGCTACCGCGGAGTCGTCCAGCGTGCCGGGCACCTCGACGGACCGGTCGGCGTCGGTCACCGCTGCGCACGTCCCGGAAAGTTGCTGCCCGCCAACGTATTACCGAAGCGTACGGCGACCACACACACGTCGTCGTTGCGGGGCGGCGGCGCCAGCGTGTGGGTCAGTTCCCGGCAGGCCGACGGCAGCACTTCGTCCCGGCTCCAGTCGGACACCAGATGCTCGACCCGTAGCATGCCGGATTCGATGTCCTGGCCGCGCCGTTCGATGAGCCCATCGGTGTACATCACGAGGATGTCCCCGTCGCTGACCTCGACGTTGCCCTCGCTGTACGACGCCCGCTCGACCGGGCCGAGCACCGGTCCGTGCGCACCGGACAGCCGGATGACCGTGCCGGTCGAAGCGCGGCGCAGCAACGGCGGCGGGTGACCGGCCGAGGCGTAGGTCAGGGTGGCCGTTTCCTGGTCGAGCACCGCCACTCCCATCGTCGCGAACTTCCCGTTGCTGGCCAGCCGGGTGAACGCATTGACCGCGGCGAGCAGCTGAGCCGGCGCGAGACCCTGTAACGCCAGCGCCCGCCCGGCGCTGCGCAACTGGGCCATGTCCTCCACCGCCGGAAGCCCGTGGCCGACCACGTCACCGACCGCGAGATACATTCGCCCGTGCGGCAATTCGAGCGCGTCGTACCAATCGCCGCCGAGACCCTGCACCAGGTCGGCGGGTTCGTAGCTCACCCCGACGTCCATGCCGTCGATCGGGGCCGGACTGGTCGGGAGCACCGCCGCCTGCAGCACGGCCGCACGGGCGTGCTCGTCGGCGTACATCCGGGCTCGCACCAACGCCTGCCCGATCATGGTGGCGACCGCCGAGGTGTAGGCGAGCTGCGCGGTATCCAGCGGCTGGGCGTCGGCCCACGCCAGCACCAACGCGCCGATCGCCTTGCCGCCGGCGGTCAGCGGCCAACTCACCACGGCCGCACCACCACTGGCGACCATCCATTTGGCGTTGTCCGGGTACCGGCGTCGGTATTCGGCGACGGTGCGGATCACCACCGGTTCGCCGGTGCGTACCGTGTCGGTGGCCGCGGTGGACTCCGCCAACCCCACCCCACCCTCGAACTGATGGACCACGAACTCGGGGTAGCCCCCCATCGCCACCCACTCGAGTCGAGCGCCCTCGTCGTTGAGCAACCCCACCGCAACCGCTTGTGCGCCTGCCTCATTGATCACCTGTGCGAGGACGGCGTCGCCGATCTGCTTCTCGGTGAACGCACCCGACAACAGCTGGCCGAGGTTGGCCAGCGTCTCCAGCCGGGCCCGCTCCCGCTGTTCGGCCTGCCGTTGCCGCACCGCGGTGACCCGCCCGGCCGCTTCCTGGGCCGTCAGCATGGCGACCAGGACGACGACGGCGATGAACGCCTGGGCGACCGCGAGCTGACCCGGCTCACGCAGATCGAGGTTCTCGAACGTCGTATATCCGGCGTTGGCCATGGCATTGGCGGTGAAGGCCAGCGCCCCGCCGCAGAGCGCGGCTCCAATCATGTCGAGACGCAGCGCCGCCCAGGCCATGACGGGCAACAGGAACAGCGCGGGCGGAAGCTCGAGGCGAAACGACACCACCGTCAGTCCCGCCATCGCCCACAGCACCGAGACGGTCTCGAACACCCGGGAGCGAAGGATGTGAGATTGGAAGGGCCACAGCAGGATCGGTGCACCGATCAACAACACCCCGACGCCGTCGCCGGCCCACCAGTGCAGTATGGCGATCGCCGACGAGGTCTGACTGCTGAGCGCGGTGACCACCCCGCCGATGACACCACCGGCCAGCGGGCCCAACACCATCGCCCCGGCCACGAACCGGGCCAGATCGCCGCGTTCCCGCAGGTCCGGCACCCCCTTGCACCAGGCCCGCACGATAGATGCACCGACCAGCGGTTCCACCACGTTGGCCAGTGCAAAGCCGGCCGACGTGCCCAGCGAGGCCCCGTAGCGCAGGTCGACGGCCAGCTCGGCCACCACGATCGCGGCGACGATCACCGGCCACAGTGCACGCCGGGTCAGCAGCATGGCCGCGACCGTCACGCCGGCCGGCGGAAAGAACGCCGGCCCGATTCCGGCGCCGAACGTCTGCCACGACAACACCGCTCCGGCGAGGTAGGGCAGCGCCACCCAGCCGAACAAACCGGCCGCGAAACCGATCTGATCGCGGCGTTTCGAGATGCTCACACTGCCCCGCTACGGGATCCGTGGATCAGCCGGGCCGCAGGCACGTCACGAGCGTAGCGACCACCCGGCAAACCCGGGGGGTTCTCAGTGAGCCCGGCGATCGCGTCGGCGACTCTCGAAGAACTCGACAGCTTCCCGGATCGACTCGTGGACGTCGCGCGGTTGCCAGCCCAGTTCCCGGACCGCCTTGCCGTGGTCCATCGGGGCCATGATGTGCATCAGCCGCACGGTGGTCGGATTGAGCGGCACATCGCGGCGGGTGACCGCGGCGGCGATCCCGCCCGCGATCCCGATCGCCTGCATCACCGGTTTCGGGATACCCCAGCGGGGCGCCGGCCGGCCGGCCGCCTGGGCCGCGGTCTCGTAGAGCGCGCGATAGGTCAGATAGCGCTCGGAGATGATGTAGCGCTCCCCCACCCGGCCTTTGTCGGCGGCCAACAGCAATGCCTGGGCGGCGTCGGTGATGCCGACCATCTCGGTGGCCATCCCCGCCATGTAGAACGGCAGCCTGCCGGCCGCGGCGGCAGCGACCAGTGAGCCGTGCGGGGTGGGCTGCCAGTCGCCCGCGCCGTAGGTGTTCGACACACACATCGCGACCGCGGGCAGCCCTCGGTCGCGCGCGTAATCGAGCACGAGCTGTTCGGCCGCGATCCGGGATCCGATGTAGCCACCGGCCTTGCGGCCCCAGTTGACCGGGGTGTTCTCATCGACGACTTCCCCGGTGCCGAGACCGATGGTGCCGATGGTGCTGGTGAAGACGAATTTGCGCAGGTCGGCATTGACGGCGACATCGAGGACGTGGCGCAGTCCGTCGACATTGGTGCGGTACAGCGGTGTCGGGTCGCGCAGGTCGGCGCGGGTGTCGACGACGCAGTAGTAGACGACGTCGCAGCCGTCCATCGCCTCCTTCAGTGCGGCGTCGTCGAAGATGTCGCCGTAGAAGCGCTGCACCGGCAGGTCATCGATCCCGCGGGTAGAACTGCTGCGGCGCAACATGACCCGTACCTTCTCGCCGCGCTCGACCAGCTGCCGCGTCACGTGCGAACCGAGGAAACCGCTCGCCCCCAGAACCAGAGTGTCGGTGCCTGCCACACCCGGGAGCATGCCCGACGAGCGCCTTACGTGACAAGATCACGGATCTGTTCACTGGGACAGTCAGCCCTTCAGGCAGGCACCCGCGCCGTTGATCACACCGTTGCGGTCGTGCCGAACTCGCTCGAAACCGCCGCGCCAACTACTTGATCAGCGGGTCACGCGGCATGCCCAGGATGCGCTCGGCGATCTGGTTGCGGGTGATCTCCGACGTGCCACCTGCAATGGACAACGCACGCGACCCCAACGCCGCCCGACCCGCGAGTTCACCTTCGCCGCCGTCGAGCGCCACATCGGGGCCGATCAGCGCTGCCGAGATCGCACCCTGGTCCTGGTACTGCTCGGCCAGGATCAGCTTGGTGATGTTGCCCTCGGGGCCCGGTCCTGCGCCCTCGAGGGCGCGGACCACACGGCGCAGGTTCAACAGCCGCAGCGCCTGATCCCGGGCCAGAAAGTGGCCGACCTTCTGCACGGCACCGGCGACCCGGTCGCCGTGGGCCTTGGCCAGCGCCACCAGCCAGGCCGATGCCGGGGCGAGGGTGCCTGCACCGCCGCCGATGCTGACCCGCTCGTTGCCCAGGGTGGCCCGCGCGACCGTCCAGCCCGCGTTCGGCTCTCCGACGACGTCTTCGTCGGGAACGAAGACGTCGTTGAAGAACACCTCGTTGAAGTCGGCGCCGCCGGTGATCTGGCGCAGTGGCCGCACCTCCACGCCGGGCGCCTCCATGTCGAGGATCACCGTGGTGATGCCGGCATGCTTGGGCACGTCGAAGTCGGTGCGGACGGTAGCCAGGCCGCGCTTGCAATAGTGCGCCCCGCTGGTCCACACCTTCTGGCCGTTGATCTTCCAGCCGCCCTCGACCCGGGTGGCACGGGTCTTGACCGCCGCGGCATCCGAACCCGCCGAGGGTTCGGAGAACAGCTGGCACCAGATCTCGTCCTTGCGCAGCGCCTTCTCGACGAAACGCTCGATCTGAGAGGGGGTTCCGTGCTGAATGAGGGTCAGGATCACCCAGCCGGTGATGCCGTAGTCGGGCCGCTTGATCCCGGCGGCGGCGAACTCCTCTTCGATCAGGAGCTGTTCCACGGCGCCGGCGGCACGACCCCAGGGCTTGGGCCAGTGCGGCATCACGTAACCCGTCGCGATCAGCTTGTCGAGTTGCGCGTTCGCCTCGAGTTTGGCGAGTTCTGCTGCATCGGAGCGGATCTCGGCGCGCAGCGCCTCAGCCTCGGCGGGCAGGTCCAGGCTGTTGGGTCGGGTGACACCGGCGTCGGCGAGGGTGAAGACGTCGGTGACCGGCCCGTCGCCACCGAGCACCGCCTGCACGGTCAGCGCCCGGCGCAGATGCAGATGCGCGTCGTGCTCCCAGGTGAACCCGATGCCGCCGTGCACCTGAATGTTCAACTGCGCGTTGTGGACATACGCCGGGAAGGCCAGTGTCGCCGCCGCTGCGGCGGCGAGCTCGAACTGCTTGGGGTCGTCGGCGAACGCCCGGGCGGCATCCCATACGGCGGCGACCGCCGACTCCGAGGCCACCACCATGTCGGCGCAGTGATGCTTGACGGCTTGGAACGTGGCGATGGTGCGACCGAATTGCTCACGCACCTTGGCGTATTCGACGGCGGTGTCCACACAGTCCGACGCCCCACCGGCGGCCTCGGCGGCGAAGAGGGTGCGCGCCAGGGCAACTGCCGCCGCGCGCGCCCCGGCCAGCACGTTGCCGCCGACCGCGACGTCGCTCAGCGACACCCGCCCGGAGCGTCGGGCCCGATCGAGGCTGCCCGGCACGTCGACGGTGACACCGTCGGCGCTGCGCTCGACAAGCACGACGTCCTCACCGGCGGCCAGCACCAGCAGGTCAGCCAGTCCCGCGCCGAGCACGACACCGGCGTCACCACCGGCCTTCTCCCCGGAGAGTGTGACGTCACCGTCGAATCCGATTGCGGCAGTGACTGATCCGTCGACCAGACCGGGAAGCAGTCGCGCCTTCTGCTCGTCGCTACCCACGGCCGAGATCACGGCGGACGCCACCACGGTCGGCACGAACGGTCCGGGCGCCACCGCACGACCGAGTTCGTCGATCACCACCACCAGCTCGGGCAGACCGAAACCCGAACCGCCGTACTGCTCGTCGACGTGCAGCCCGAGCCAGCCCAGGCCGGCGAGCTCATTCCAGAACGGCGGGCGCGCCTCCTCGGCATCGTCGGCGAGCAGTGCGCGCGCCGCCGCTCTGGCCTTCTGTGTACTCAGAAATGAGCGCGCCACCTCGCTGAGTTCACGGTGGTCGTCGGTCAGTGCGATACCCATCGGATCCTCCTCGAGGCGGCGGTGCCTGGTGTCCTACACGACTATCACACGTGGAATCACTTGGGGGCGAAGCGCTGTCCGGCGTCGAGGCGGATGCACTGGCCGTTGAGCATCGGGTTGTCGATAATCGCGGAGACCAGCTTGGCGAATTCCTCGGGCCGGCCCAGGCGCTTCGGGAAGGCGGCGTCCTTGGTCAGCGCCTTGGCGAATTCGTCGGGAATGCCCTTGGTCAGGCCGGTGGCGAACAGGCTCGGCGCGATGGCCAGCGCGCGGATACCGACCGGACCCAGGTCGCGGGCCATGGTCAGGCACATCCCGGCGATGCCGGCCTTGGCCGCGGTGTAGGCGACCTGGCCGATCTGGCCCTCGAACGCGGCGATCGAGGCGGTGTTGATGATGACGCCGCGCTCTTCGTCCTCGGGCTCGTTGTTGGCCATGTGCGCGGCGGCGAGCCGGCTGATGTTGAAGCTGGCGATCAGGTTGAGGTTGATCGTGCTCTGGAAGGTCTCCAGGGCGTGCGGGCCGTTCTTGCCGAACGTCTTCTCCGCGACGCCGCCACCGGCGGTGGTCAGCACCACGTGCAGACCGCCGAGCTGCTCGACCGCGTCGGCGAGCACCTTCTCGGTGCCCGCGAAGTCGGTGACGTCGACCGCAAGGAAGGGCCCGCCCACGCCGGACGCGACCTCGGGGCCGTCGGTGCCTTCGCGGTCGAGGATCGCCACGCTCGCCCCACGAGAGGCCAGCAGTTCTGCACTGGCCCGCCCGAAGCCCGACGCGCCGCCGATGACGACGACCTTCTTGCCCGAGATCTCCATCCGATACTCCTGTCAGTTGACGCCGCACGACTTCCCGTGCGACTTACAGCTCGCTGTTCGATGTGCGGCGACACCTCGGTGGCGCCCAAGCTGGTACGCACGTTACCGCTCGTCGCCAAAAGGGTCATGAACAGGGTGTAAACCCGGTCGACGGGGTCAGCGCCACGCATGAGCCGCGATCACCGCTCGTCGCAACGCTTTCCGCCGACCATGGCGTCGCGCCTGCTTCGCGGCCATGGGGGACCATGCGCCGGGCCCCGGACAGGATGAACTTCTTCACGTTTGGCGTGTGCGGTCGCTGACATGCACGGGAAGGGAGTCGATTGCGATGCCGACGTTGTGCACGGGACCGGCGCCGGTCCAGACCGCGGGTCCCGCGAGCTCTATGTCGTAGCCGGCCGCGATGGACTCGAGTACCACCTGTATTTCTTTGCGAGCGAGATTGGCGCCGAGGCAGTGATGCACGCCACCGCCGCCAAAGGCGATGTGCGGGTTGGGGGAGCGGTGGACGTCGAACCGGAACGGATCATCGAAGACGGTCTCGTCTCGGTTGCCTGACGGATGCCAAAACACCACGCGGTCACCGGCTTTGACGCCTTGGCCGCCGATGGTGATGTCTCGGGTTGCCGTGCGGCCGAAGATCAGCACCGGGCTGGACCAGCGCAAAATCTCTTCTGCAGCTGTCGACGAAAGCCCAGGCTGGGAACGTAGTTCGGCGAACTGATCCGGGTGGTCGAGCAGCGCAATGAGGCCCATGGTCAGTGCGTTGCGCGTGGTCTCACTGCCGGCGATGGAAAGAATGAGAAAGAACATCTCCAGCTCGAAACCATCGAGTTGTCCGGTGAGCTTGGTCCACACGTCGTCGGTCGGATGCGCTCGCTTGTCGGCGGTGATGCGTTGGGCGTACTCGAAAAGTTCTGCCTGCAGCCCGAGTCGGTCCTCTTCGGAGTACTCGCCGTAGGGG
>JAEZIA010000457.1 GCA_023416315.1 Actinomycetes bacterium | reverse complement strand
GTCATGGACCACGCCCGCGATGCCATGACCGGCCGCGCCGGCAAGAACCCGCCGGACCCGCAGAGCCACTGACCTGCTCGAACAAGATAGCCGGCCCCTGATGACCAGGGGCCGGCTATCTTGTGTCAGCTGCGAATCAGCTTGTGGCGACTCGCTGTTCGTGAGTGAACGGCTTCTCGCTGTCCACGTTCGGCGTGCCACCGGGGCTGCGCTGCTCGCCCTTGTTCTTCCTGGCTTCGCCACCGAGCCACTGCTCGGCCGGGTTCGACACGTACTCCCATTCCATCCCGTCGGGCCACGGGCCCTGGCCCTGGTTCCAGGGTCCGCGAACATCGCCGTCACCGTTGGACATGTTGAACGCGACGTTCTGGAAACGCTCGTCGCCGGCGAGATGTCCGGGCGGGAAGTTCACCGGCAGTTCGTTGATCGCAGCGGTGAACTGCTGATAGTGCGCGACCTCCCGGGTCATCAGGAACGTCAGGGTGTCCTGCACGCCCGGATCATCGGTGAACTGCTTGAGGTACTCGTAGACGATCTTGGCCCGCGACTCAGCGGCCAGGTTGCTCCGCAGATCCACCGACGGGTCACCGTTGGCGTTGACGTAGGAGCCGCTCCACGGTACGCCCTGGGAGTTGCTGACATCTGGACCACCACCGGTGAGAACGAAATACAGCGGGTTGCTGGCGACTTCGTGAATGACTGACTCGCGGCCGTCCTTACTCGCGATCGCCGGCATCCAGTCACACTGCTCGTTGGCCAGCTTGAGATCGTCATTGAGCCCGTCGAGCAGCATGGTGATCATCGATCCGACCATTTCGAGATGGCTGAGTTCCTCGGTGGCGATATCCATGAACAGGTCGTACATCTTGGGGTTCTTGCCACGCAGAATGAACGCCTGAGTGAAGTACTGCATCGCGGCCTTCAATTCACCGTTGGCGCCACCGAATTGCTCCTGCAACAGTCGCGCGAAGCGCGGATCGGGCTGATTGACTCGCACCTCGAACTGAAGGTCTTTGTTGTGGATGAACATCCGTCCCCCTCCTACTTGTTTGGGTCAGGCCCGGTTACCCCGGGCACCCGCCCCCAAACAACCCGCAGGCCAATCGATCACAACATCAGTTGGCCGCCTCGCGCAGTTTGGCCAGCAGTGGCTCGGCCGCCTTTGCCAGGAACTCGTCCTGGCCCTCGTCCCCGATCTGTACCAGTGCGATGTCGGTGAATCCGGCTTTCCAATAAGCGCTCACCGCCTCGACGATGGCATCCAAGTCGGGCCCGCACGGAATGTTCTCGGCGACTGCTTCCGGGCTCACGAACTGGGTGGCGCCGGCGAATCCGGCCGGCGTGGGCAGATCGGCGTTGACATCCCAGCCGCCGCCGAACCACCGAAACTCGTCGTGTGCGCGGTTGATCGCCGCGTCGCGGTCCGGATCCCAGCACACCGGGATCTGTCCGATGATCCGGCCGCCACCGGCCAGACCGGTCGCCTGCCGCGCACCGTGCCAGCCATCGACGAGCTTGCCGTCCGGTTCGACGGCAATCATGTGATCGCCCACCGTGGCGAACGCCTCGAGTGAACGCTCGCCGGACACCGCCACGCCGATGGTGACCGGCTCGTCGGGCACGTCCCAGATCCGAGCGGAATCGACTTGGAAGTACTCGCCTTTGTGATCCACGAGCTCACCGCTGAGCAACTCGCGGATGACCACGATCGCTTCCTGGAGCATGTCCTGGCGACGCTGGATCGTCGGCCAGCCCTTGCCGACAACGTGCTCGTTGAGGTTCTCGCCGGAGCCCAGACCCAGGGTGAACCGGCCGTCGGCCAGGATCTGCAGCGTCGCCGCCTGTTGGGCCACCACGGCGGGGTGATACCGCATCGTCGGGCACGTCACGTAGGTGCAGAGGCCGACCCGCTCGGTGGCGTGCGCCACCGCGCCCAGCAATGTCCAGGCGTTGGGGGCATGCCCTTGCGAAGTCAGCCATGGCGAGAAATGGTCACTGCAGACTTCGAAGTCGAAGCCTACTTGCTCAGCCGAAACGGCGTAGCGCACAAGATCTTTGGGGCCACTCTGCTCGGTCATGAGGGTGTATCCGAAGCGCGTCATGCGCGACGAGTACCCCGACCTCAGGTGGTGAAACGGGCAGGACTACAGCCGGGCCTTGACCGCAGCCGACAGCCGTGACCCGTCGGCCTTGCCCGCGGCGATCGCGGTGGCCGCCTTCATCACCAAACCCATCTGCTTGGGCGAGGGACGCTCACCGATCTCCTCGGCCACCTGTGCGATTGCCGTGTCGGCCACATCGGCCACCTCGGCGTCGGTCAACGGGGTCGGCAGATACTCGTCGATGATCCTGGCCTCGGCGTGCTCCTCGGCAGCCAGCTCACCGCGACCGTTCTGGGTGTAGATCTCGGCGGACTCGCTGCGTTTCTTGGACTCCCTGGCGAGCACTTTGAGCACATCCTCGTCGCTGAGGTCGCGGGCCTGCTTGCCCGAAACCTCCTCGGTCTGGATCGCCGCGAGCAGCAACCGCAGTGTCGCGGTGCGCAACTTGTCCTTCGCCTTCATCGCTTCGGTGAGGTCCGATCTGAGCCGGTCCTTGAGCTCCGCCATGGCGCAAACGCTACGCGCCCGGGTCGGCGCGTACGTTGAGAAATGCCCCGTCGGTCGACAGGATGGGCTGATGAGCAACGACGTCGGGGGCGTTCGCCGGTGACGACTCCACCTCCCGGACCACCGGGACCGCCGCCGGGATGGCCTGGTCAACCGCCATACCCACCACCCGGATATCCCCCGCCGGGCTATCCGCCGCCGAATTACGGCCCGCCCGGTTACCCGCCGCCCGGGTATCCCCCGCCGGGCTATCCGCCCCCGTCCGGCTACGGACCACCCGGCTACCCGGGGCCCGGGTATGGCGTCCCGGTACCGATGGCGGCCAAACCGGGTGTCATCCCGCTGCGGCCGCTGTCGCTCAGCGACCTCTTCAACGGCGCGGTCAGCTACATCCGGGCCAACCCGAAAGCGACGCTGGGCCTGACGACCGTCGTCGTGGTGATCACCCAGGCGCTGGCACTGATCCTGCAGCTGGGCCCGCTGCTCGCAATGGGCGACATCGGGGCCGAAAGCGGCGAGGAGATGTCCACCCCGGCGTTGGTCGGTTCGGGCTTGTCGGGTCTGACCAGCGGGGTGGCCACGGCGCTCTCGGGAATCCTGCTGTCGGGCATGCTCACCGTCGTCGTCGGGCGCGCGGTGTTCGGCGCGCAGATCACCATCGGTGAGGCATGGGCGCGACTGCGGGGCAGGTTGTGGGCGCTGATCGGGCTCAGCGTCTTGGAGGTCCTTGCCGTAGTGCTGTTGATCGGGGTGGTGGTTGCGGTCATCGCGGGTGTCGCGGCAGGGGCCAACGCCACCGCCGCGGTGCTCGTCGGCATTCCGCTGGTACTGCTGCTGATCGCCGCGCTGGTCTACGTGTACACCGCGTTGTCGTTCGCGCCGGTGGCCGTCGTCCTGGAGCGAAAGCCCGTGATCGCCTCCATCGGTCGGTCGTTTGGCCTGGTGCGCAACCACTTCTGGCGGGTGCTCGGCATCCGGTTGCTGGCCTCGTTGGTGGCCGGTTTCATCGCCGCTGCCGTGTCCGTCCCGTTCAGCATCGCCGGCCAGGTGTTTTTGATCGGGGCGGATTCCGCGGGACCGCTCATCCTGGCGACCACAGTAGCTGCCGTCGGCGGTGCGATCGCCCAGATCATCACCGCGCCGTTCACCGCGGGCGTGACGGTGCTGCTCTACACCGACACGCGGATCCGCGCCGAAGCCTTCGACCTGGTGCTGCAGACGGGTGCCGCCGCGGGACCCGGCGACACCATGACCGCCGACAATCTGTGGCTCACCCCGGGGCGGTGACTCCGGATCACCATGCCTGCCATCGACATCGACCGGGACGCCGCCCACGACGCGGCCCAGCGCGAGCTGGCCAAGCCGATCTACCCGAAGGAGTCACTCACCGACAGGTTGAGTGACTGGCTGCAGGAGCTGCTGTTGCGGCTGATCGTCAAAGGCTCGTCGATACCGGGTGGGTGGTTGACTATCGCGGTGCTGGCGCTCGTGGTACTGGCCGCATTCATCGTCGCGGTGCGTCTCGCCAGACGCACGATGCGCACCGACCGGGGTGCCGGCGCCGCGCTGTTCGGCGCACAGGACCTCAGTGCCGCCGAACATCGGGCGACCGCGGAATCATATGCGCAGCAGGGAAATTGGGCTGCAGCCATTCGCCATCGCCTTCGCGCGGTGGCCCGACAGCTCGAGGAGACCGGCCTACTCACCGCGGTGCCCGGTCGCACCGCCAACGAACTCGCCCGCGATGCCGGCGAACTGCTGCCGGCCTTCGGCGGCGAGTTGCGGCGTTCGGCAACAGTGTTCAACGAGGTCACCTACGGTGAGCAACCCGGTACCGAACCCGACTACCGGATGGTCGCCGACCTCGACGAGGCACTGCGCAGCCACGCCGCTCCGGCAGGAGCCGACCTGAGCGCCCCCGCCGCCCCCGACACCTGGGCACCGCTGCGGTGAGCACGACCATCGGCCAGCGATGGCGTACCGGACGCTGGATTGCCTTGGCGCTGATCCTCATATCGGCGATCGCTGCAGTCGGCGCGCTTCTCACTTCCCCGCGTCCCGGTGGCCGGATGGATCCCGACGCCACCGGACCCGACGGCGCACACGCACTGGTCAGCCTGCTTCGCGACCACGGCGTCGACGTCATTGTCGCCAACTCCGTGACCGACGTGGAACAGGCCGCCCGGCCCGACACCCTGCTGCTGGCTGCCGAGACCTACTACCTCCGCGGTGACGACCTGCTGAGCCGGCTGGCCGACGTTCCCGGCGACCGACTGGTGCTCGAACCCACCTCGCGCGTGCGGCAGGCGCTGACTCCCGAGATCCGCATCGGCGGCGCCAGCATGTTCACCGCAGAGCCGAAATGCGATCTGCGCGAGGCGAACCGGGCAGGAGTGGTGCAGCTGGGGGCCGCCGACACCTACGAGAAAGCCGGCGACGTCGAGGTCACCAGCTGCTACGGCGGAGCGCTGGTGCGCTATCAGGCCGACGGCCGCACGGTCACCGTTGTCGGCAGCGCCGATTTCATGACCAACGGCGGCCTGCTCAGCGAGGGCAATGCCGCGCTGGCGATGAACCTCGCCGGCGACCGGCCACGGCTCATCTGGTACGCGCCGCAGCGAGTCGAAGGCCAAGGATCGGGCGGGGCCTCGCTTCCCGACCTGATGCCCGACGCCGTCGGTTGGCTGGTGTGGCAGCTGTGCCTGGTCGTGGTGCTGGTAGCCATCTGGCAGGGCCGCCGGCTGGGGCCGCTGGTCGCCGAGAAGTTGCCGGTGGTGGTGCGGGCCTCCGAAACCGTCGAGGGCCGAGCCCGGCTCTATCGGTCCCGCCGGGCCCGCGGCCAAGCCGCCGAGGCGCTGCGCACCGCGACGCTACAGCGCCTTGCCCCGCGACTCGGCCTGGGCGCCAACGCTTCTCCCGCAGCAGTCACCTCTGCCGTCGCGCAGCGCTATGCCGGGGACCCGAACATCGTGGCGCATGTGCTGTTCGGTCCGCCGCCGTCCACCGATTCCGATCTGCTTCATTTGGCCCACGCACTCGACGACATCGAAAGGCAGGTCACGACGTCGTGACGCATTTTGCTTCGCCCCCCTCCCCCATCGCCGAGCACGACGCGGCCCGCGCCGCGCTGCTGGCCCTGCGCAGCGAGATCGCCAAGGCAGTGGTCGGTCAGGACGCCGTGGTCAGCGGCCTGGTGATCGCGCTTCTGTGCCGCGGGCACGTCCTGCTGGAAGGTGTTCCGGGCGTGGCCAAGACGTTGCTGGTACGGGCGATGTCGGCCGCGCTGCAATTGGACTTCAAACGAGTGCAGTTCACCCCCGACCTGATGCCGGGTGACGTCACCGGATCACTGGTCTACGACGCCAAGACCGCCGCCTTCGTCTTCCATGAGGGTCCGGTGTTCACCAACCTCATGCTGGCCGACGAGATCAACCGCACACCGCCGAAAACCCAAGCGGCGCTGCTGGAGGCGATGGAAGAGCGCCAGGTCAGCGTCGAGGGCGAGCCGAAGCCGCTGCCGGATCCGTTCATCGTCGCCGCCACCCAGAATCCGATCGAGTACGAGGGCACCTATCAGCTGCCCGAGGCTCAGCTGGACCGGTTCCTGCTGAAGCTCAACGTGCCGCTGCCGCCTCGCGATCAGGAGATCGCCATCCTGTCCCGGCATGCGAACGGGTTCGACCCGCGCGACCTGAGTGCCATCCGGCCGGTCGCCGGTGCCGCCGAACTCGCCGCGGGCCGCGAGGCGGTGAAGCGGGTGCTGATCGCCGATGAGGTGCTGGCCTACATCGTCGACATCGTCGGTGCGACAAGGACGTCCCCGTCGCTGCAGCTTGGTGTATCACCGCGCGGCGCCACCGCTCTGCTGGGTACGGCACGGTCGTGGGCGTGGTTGTCGGGCCGCGGTTACGTCACACCCGACGACGTCAAGGCCATGGCCCGGCCGACGCTGCGGCACCGGATCGCGCTGCGCCCGGAAGCCGAACTCGAGGGTGCCACCCCCGACGGCGTGCTGGACGGCATCCTGGCCGCGGTGCCGGTGCCCCGCTAGTGATCCTCACCGGACGCGCCGGGCTGCTCGCCCTGCTGGGTGCGCTACCGATCGCGCTGTCTGCCTGGCCGGCAACGACTTTCGTCGTCGTCCTGCTGGCCTTGCTGGCGGTGGTGATACTCGACATCGCACTGGCAGGCAGCCCGCGCGCGCTGCGGCTGACCCGCTCCGTCGATACTTCGGCACGCCTGGGACAGGCGGTGAAAGCCGTCGTGCACATCCACAACAGCGGGTCCCGGCGGTTCCGCGGTGCGCTGCGCGATGCCTGGCCACCGAGCGCCTGTGCCGAGCCACGCACTCACCAGGTTTCGGTGCGCGCAGGCGAGACCGGAACCGTCACAACGCTTCTGCATCCGGTACGTCGCGGAGACCTGCGCTCGGAGGTCGTCACGGTACGGTCCATCGGGCCGCTGGGTGTGGCCGGCCGCCAACGTTCCCAGCCCGTCGCGGGCCAGGTCCGCATCCTGCCGCCGTTTCTGTCCCGCAAGCACCTGCCCTCCCGGCTGGCCAGGTTGCGGGAGATCGACGGGCTGCTGCCGGTACTGATCCGCGGTCAGGGCACCGAGTTCGACTCGCTACGTGAATACGTCGTCGGCGACGACGTGCGCTCGATCGACTGGCGCGCCACCGCCCGCCGCGCCGACGTGGTGGTACGCACCTGGCGGCCCGAACGCGACCGTCGGGTGGTGATCGTCCTCGACACCGGCCGCACCTCGGCGGGCCGCGTCGGGGTCGATCCCACCGCGCGCGATCCCGGCGGCTGGCCACGGCTGGACTGGTCGATGGATGCGGCACTGCTGCTGGCCGCGCTGGCGTCCCGGGCGGGCGATCACGTGGATTTCCTCGCCCACGACCGGCTCACCCGCGCCGCGGTCTTCGGCGCCTCCCGCACCGAACTGCTGGCCCTGCTGGTGGAGGCGATGGCGCCGCTGGAGCCGGCGCTGATCGAGTCGGATGCGACCGCGATGGTGGCTGCCGTGCAGCGCCGGGTGCGGCGCCGAGCGCTGGTGGTGCTGCTGACCGACCTGAACTCCTCGGCCCTCGACGAGGGGCTGTTGCCGGTGCTGCCGCAGCTATCGGCCAAGCATCAGGTCATCGTGGCGGCGGTCTCCGATCCGCGGGTCGACGAACTGGCGGCGGGCCGCGCCGACGCCGCGCAGGTCTATGACGCCGCGGCCGCTGAACGGGCCCGCAACGACCGGCGTGCCATCGCCAGCCGGTTACGACACAGCGGCGTCGAGGTGGTCGACGCGCCGCCGGAGGATCTGGCGCCGGCCCTGGCCGATCGCTACCTGTCGATGAAGGCCACCGGGCGGCTGTAGATCAGCTCGTCGGGACGACGTCGGGCGCGTCCTGCACGTCACCGGTCTCCCCGGCGCGGGTGGCCTTGCGGCCGAAATAGATGACGTACGCCAGGAACCCGGCCTCGGCGGCCACCCCGATCGCGATGCGGACGAACGTCGGGAACGGCGCAGGCGTCACCAACGCCTCGATCAAGCCCGACACCAGCAGCACACCGGCCAAGCCGACCGCCGCGGCCACCACCGCACGGCCCTGCTCAGCCAGCGCCTGGCCGCGCGGCCGATCACCCGGGGAGACCACCGTCCAGCCCAACCGCATGCCGACCGCTCCCGCCAGGAACACCGCCGTCAGCTCGAGCAGCCCGTGCGGGATCAGCAGGCCGAACAGCACATCGGCCTTGCCTGCGTCGATCATCAGGCCGCCCATGACGCCCAGGTTGGCCGCGTTCTGGAACAGCACCCACGGGATCGGGATGCCCAACAGGATCGCGAACGCGATGCACTGCGCAGCCACCCACGAGTTGTTCACCCACACCCGCAGCGCGAACGAGCCGGCCGGGTTCTCGCTGTAGTACGAGGCGAAGTCGTGGTTGACCAGCTGCTCGATCTCCTGCGGCGTGCTCAGCGCCGATTGCACCTCATGGTTGCCGGCCACCCAGATCCCGATGGCCACCACGACGACGAAGAACGCCACGGCCGTCGCCAGCCACCACCGCCAGGCCCGGTAGGCGACGACCGGGAAGGACACCGTCCAGAACCGGGCGAATTCGTGCCACATCGGCGCGTGAGCGCCGGTGACGGCGGCGCGGGCGCGCGCCACCAGACTGGACAACCTGCCCACCAGCACGGAGTCCGACGAGGCCGACCGCACCATCGACAGGTGGGTGGAGACGCGCTGGTAGAGCTCGACGAGTTCGTCGACTTCGGGCCCGGTCAGCCGACGTCGCCGCTTGACCAGCTGCTCGAGCCGGGTCCAGGTGTCCCGGTGGGCCAGCACGAAGGCATCGACGTCCACCTCGCCGATGCTAGTAGCGTTGATCGGCATGATGCCCCAGACCGTGGTGACCGGGGACGCCGTCGTCCTCGATATCCAGATCGCCCAGCTGCCCGTGCGGGCAGTCGGCGCACTGATCGACATCGCGGTCGTGCTCGTCGGTTACATCCTCGGCGTAATGCTGTGGGCGGCCACGATCACCCAGTTCGACGAGGCACTGTCGGCCGCGGTTCTGATCATCTTCACGGTGCTGGTTCTGGTCGGCTACCCAGTGGTGTTCGAAACGGCAACGCGGGGAAGGACGCTCGGGAAGATGGCGATGGGCCTTCGGGTGGTGTCCGACGACGGCGGCCCGGAACGCTTCCGCCAGGCGCTGTTTCGTGCGTTGGCCGGATTCATCGAGATCTGGATGTTCACCGGCGGACCCGCCGTGATCTGCAGTCTGGTGTCGCCGCGCGGCAAGCGCATCGGCGACGTGTTCGCCGGGACCATCGTGATCAGCGAACGCGGTCCCAAGCTTCCGCCGCCGCCGGTGATGCCGCCGGCCCTGGCGTGGTGGGCATCATCGCTGGAGCTTTCCGCACTGAGCCCCGAACAGGCCGAGCTGGCACGCCAATTCCTGGCTCGGGCGCCACAATTGGCGCCCGCCGTGCGCGACGACATGGCCTACCGCATCGCGACCGAGGTGGTCAGCCGGATTTCACCGCCGCCGCCACCCGGTGTCCCACCGCAGTACGTTCTGGCGGCCGTGCTCGCCGAACGGCACCGCCGCGAACTGGCCCGGCTGCGCCCGTCCGGCCCACCGGTTCCGGCAGCGCCGCCGAGCTATCCGCCTGCCCCACCGCCGTACCAGCCGCCCGCCGCCGCGGCGCCGCCGCAGCAGCCCGGCGGATTCGTGCCGCCCAGTTAGGAAAACGTGGCGGCCAGGATCGCGACGTCGACCACGAGCAGCAGCCAGGCGACCGCGGGAACCAGCCAGCCCCGGGGATGCCTCGCGGTGAAAATCGTGACCACGATGGCCAGCACCGCGATCACCGGCGCTCCGTAAGTCAGCAGGCCGTAGATGAAGCCGCTGGGTTTCGGGCAGTTCGGGTTGCTGCAGGCCGCGGTGCTCATCACGGCGCCCATGGCGAACAGCTGAACCAGCCCGGCGCCGAGGATCGTCGACAGCGCCAGCAGCCAGTTGACCCAGAGGCGGGAGCGGGGCGCCTTGTCGGTACGGGTTTCGGTGGCGTCGGTCATAGACGTCGGCTACCCGCACCGGGCGACCGGCACACGTCCGGTGTCAGGTCGCCGGGTCGCGGTGGCGGCGAGCGGCGATCACGCTGGCCACCGAGGTGACCGCGATGGTCAGCAGAGCACCGAGCATCAGCGCCGACGGTTCGCCCGGCGAGAGCAGATTGGTCTGGGTACCCAGGGTGGCCGCGGCCACCGGCACACCGAGTTGAGCGGACGCCAGCGCGGCCAGCGCCAGGGGCTGGCCGGTCAGCCGGCCCGCACAGTGCGCGAGCACTGCGCCGACACCGAGGCCGACGCCCAGCAGGAGGTACCCGGGGTGGTCGCCGAGTTCGCGGACCTGCAACGAGGCCCCGAGCCAGACGAAGAACAACGGGGCGAACAGGCCTTCGGTGATGCCGAACAGCTGTCGGGCCAGGCGCCGCGGTTCGCCGGCGGCCTTGACCGCGAGGCCGAGCGCGAAACCGGCCAGCATGATCGACACGTGCATCGTCACCGCGAGGGTGGCGAGGGCGAACAGGATGATCAGGCTGATCCGCAACTCCAGGGCGAAGTCGTGGTCTTCGGAGAAGTGGTGCAGCCGCTTGCGCCAACCGCGCCGGTCGGCCACCCGCAAGCCGAGGAACAGCGCGCCCGCGCACAGCGCGATCAGCACCGCCCCGAGGGCCGCGGTCAGCGCGCGGTCCGGGGCGATCACCAACGGCAGCAACATGATCGAGGTGGCGTCCGCGATCGCGATCTGTGCGGTGACGGCCCGCCCCGCCCGGCCCGCGAAGGCCAGCGCCATGAACACCCGC
>JAEZIA010000438.1 GCA_023416315.1 Actinomycetes bacterium | reverse complement strand
GGGCTATCTTCGGGTACAGACCACTTTGACCGACCGCTCGACATCCGACGAGCGCCGCGACCTGATAGGAAGGACGCTTCGTGGCCTTAGAGCCCTCTGAGGGGCGATCATCGGCCTCGACGAAGATCGTCGTCGCGGGTGGATTCGGCGCAGGCAAGACCACATTCGTGGGGGCGGTGTCGGAGATCATGCCGCTGCGCACCGAGGCGATGGTGACCGATGCGTCGGCCGCGGTGGACGTTCTTGACGCCACGCCGGGCAAGTCGACGACGACGGTGGCCATGGATTTCGGGCGCATCACGCTGGATGAGGACTTGGTTCTCTACCTGTTCGGCACGCCGGGGCAGCGCCGGTTCTGGTTCATGTGGGACGACCTGGTGCGCGGTGCGATCGGGGCGATCATTCTGGTCGACGTGCGCCGGTTGCAGGACAGCTTCGCCGCGGTCGACTTCTTCGAACACCGCAAGCTGCCGTTCCTCATCGCGGTCAACGAGTTCGAGGGTGCCCCACGGTATCCCACGGACGAGGTCCGCCGGGCATTGACGTTGCCCGAGAGCACCCCGGTGCTCACCGTCGACGCCAGGGACCGCAAGTCGGCCACCGACGCGCTGATCGCGATCAGCGAGTACGCGCTGGCCAGCCTGTCGCCGGGCTGAGGGAGCCGGTGCAGCACTGGACCGACCGCGAATTCGTCGGCCACGACTTTCGCGACGAGGACCTCTCCGGCCTGCGGACCGAGCAGGTGGTGTTCACCGAATGCGATTTCGGCGGCGCCAACCTGTCCGAGTCGGTCCATCAGGGGTCTGCGTTCCGTAACTGCCGCTTCCTGCGGAGCACACTGTGGCACAGCACGTTCCGCAACTGCAGCATGCTCGGCTCGACGTTCGAGGATTGCCGGCTCCGGCCGATCGTCTGCGACGAGGTCGACTTCACGCTCGCTGTGCTCGGCGGCGCGGATCTGCGCGGGGTGGACCTGTCCGGGTGCCGGCTGCGGGAAGCCGGCCTGGTGCAGGCCGACCTGCGCAAGGCGGTGTTGCGCGGCGCCGATCTGACGGGTGCGCGCACCAACGGGCTGCGACTCGAACAGGCCGACCTGCGCGGCGCGCGCATCGACCCCACCCTGTGGACGACGGCCGCGTGCCGCGGTGCCCGCATCGACGTCGCGCAGGCGCTGGGATTCGCGGCCGCGCACGGGCTCGACGTCAGCGGCGGCTGAGCGCCCCCGCGTCGGCACGCCCGTACCAGACTACGACCACTCAGCCAATTTTCATTCACGTTGTTTTTATCCGTTTCCCAACCCGCCACCCATTGTTAACTTGCAGGTCGGCTCAAGGGGCCATGTCCTGTGATGGTGGTCGGTCGGGCGAGCGGATATGCCTGCAGCAGCGTGGAATTCAACTCGCGAGCTGTGTTGCGTCCGGTCTCCGATGCGATGTACCACGACGAAGAACAAACAGATGCGAGAGAACGTGGCAACCGGTCAAAAGCGGATCTTCGACAACATCACGCAAACCGTGGGCAGAACTCCTCTCGTGCGCTTGGGTGATCGTTTCTCGGCCGATGGCGTCGACCTCCTCGCCAAGCTCGAGTACTTCAACCCGACAACCAGCGTCAAGGACCGGCTGTCGATCGGCGCCATCGACTTCGCCGAGCGCAGCGGACAACTGCGGCCAGGAGGCACGATCGTCGCGGCCACCAGCGGAAATCTCGGTATCGGGATTGCCTCCGCCGGAGCCGCCCGGGGCTATCGCGTAGTGATCGTGATCTACGAGGACACGAGCTACGAGCGGAAGGTGTTCGTCCAGAATCTCGGCGCCGAACTCGTCCTGACGCCAAAGGAGCTCGGCGTCCGGGGCTCGGTGGAAGAGGCCCAGAGAATCGCCGACACCACACCCGGCGCGTTCTTCGTCAACCAGTTCGTCATTCCGGTCAATCGCGAGATACACCGGATCACAACCGGACCCGAGATCTGGGAGGACACCGCAGGCGACGTCGACGTGGTCGTGGTCGGAGTCGGCTCCGGCGGGACGATCAGCGGTGTCGGGACCTTTCTGAAGGCGCAGAATCCGGGTATCAAGGTCTTCGCGGTCGAACCGGACAACTCCGCGGTGCTGAGCGGCGAGGAGTTCAACCCGCACAAGATTTACGGGCTGGGGCCCAACTTCAAGAGCCCGAACTTCGCCGACGAGGTCGTCGACGGCATCCTGCGAGTCACCGAGCACGACGCGGCCGCGACCGCGCGGGAACTCGCCCGCTACGCCGGAATTCCGGCCGGCCTCAGCGGGGGAGCCGCGGTGTCCGCCGCGCGGCAGGTCGCGCAGCGGCGCGACCCGTCCATTCGGACCATCGTCACGCTCGTGCCGGATTCGGCCGATCGGTACATCTCAAGCTTCCTGTTCCAGGACGCCTTCGACGAAAATGGAGTGTTGCGCGCGCATGTCGGTGTCTGACCAAACCGGTGACCAGAGTCAGCCCACCCAGGCTCAGTTGGAAGAGCGTGCGGCCCGGCTGCGTCAACCGGGTAAGCAGTTCAACCTCGGCTTCTTCACCCAGGTACCCCATCCGGTTGACCGGCCGGCGCGACGGACCTACGACGAGCTCGTCGAAAGCATCGTGGCCGCTGAGGAACTCGGCTACGACAGCGTCTGGATCGGGCAGCACCACTTCAGCCCCGAGGACGGCGGCGTACCGTCTCCACTCGTCGTGCTCGCTGCTGCGGCGGCACGGACCACGCGCATCCAGCTGGGCACCGCGGTCGTCGCGCTGCCCTTCGAACATCCGATCAGGCTCGCCGAGGATCTCTCGGTTCTCGACGAGATCTCCGGCGGCCGGGTCCAGGTCGGCTTGGGCGGCGCCAGGGGAGACCTCCAGGCGTTCAACACGTTCGGTGTCGACTTCTCGGCCCGCCACGAACTGTTCGACGCCAATCTGGAGATCCTGCACAAGCTGCTGGAACAGCGCACCAGCGCGGAGTTCGCTCCGCTGACCAGCGTTCGCTGGAGGGGCGGTGCGGCCAGCTCATCGGAGAAGTTGTCGTCATCGGATTCTGTTGCCGGACAACAGGCGTCCGCCGACGTTGAGCCCAAGCGGCTGTTCCCCCCGGTTCCCAGCCTGCGTGGCAGGCTCTGGCAGACAGCCAGCAGCGAAGAGCGCGCGCGCCTGATCGCTCGCAACGGGAACGGGCTGATGATCGGGGCGTTCCATGACCACGTCATCTTCCACCAGTTGCGCTTCATCGTCGGCTACCTCGAAGAGTGGCTGGACCTGCACGGGAATCTGGAGGACGCCCGGGTGAGCGCACAACGCTTCACTTTCCACGGCGAGAGCATCGACGCGATCGTCGAGGAGCTGGGACCGCACGTGGCGGCCACGCAGCGGACTCTCGATGCTCGCTTCCCGCAACTGGGGGCGCTGTCGCCGAAGGAGTACCTGCGTGAGGTCACCCGAACCGGCACGGCAGCCGACATCGTCCGGCAGCTCCAGGACGATCCCGCTCTGCTCGGGTTCGTCACCGACTTCTTCCCGACCACCGGGCTGTTCCCGTCGGTCAGGACAGGCACCGAGGGTGCCGACCTCAACATCGAACGCTTGCGGATCTTCGCCGAGGAGATCGCGCCGGAACTCGGCTGGAAGCCCGCGGCCACCTAAGAGCGCGTTTCACCCGCGCGACAACCGACACGCTTCACCCCCCAAACCAAGGAGACCGGCCGTGCCGAACCTCGAATTCATCCAACAGTCAGGCACATTGGGATATGCACTGCTGTTCGGTCCGGGCATAGTCCTGCTGCTGATCGCCCTCGCGGTCAAGGGCGCCGTCAAGACGACACACAACTTCGTGATCTCCGGCCGGCTGCTCGGCTTCGGATTCGGGGTGGCGTCGCTGATCTCGGTGTGGACGTGGTCGATGGCGGTGATGCTGTCATCGGCTCAGGCCTATACCTGGGGCACCTCAGGCCTGGTCTGGTTCATCGTGCCCAACGGGCTCGCGGTGATCATCATGGTGCCCTTCGCGTTGAAGCTGCGGCAGAAGATGCCGTCCGGGTACACGCTCGCTGAGTTCATTCGCGCGCGGTTTCAGAACCGGATCAGCAGTGTGGCGACGTTGATCTTCCTGATCGGTGCGCTGCTCGGCGTCATCATGATCAACCTCGCCGGGCTGGTGCTGGTGATGAACAAGATCTTCGGACTCACCCCGGTCGGCATCGTCATCACCGGCATCGTCGTCGTCACCGTGTACTCGTACTTCGGCGGCCTGACCACCTCCGCGGTCACCGGCACCTTGAACACCCTGCTGCTCGGTGTCGGATCGTCGGTGGTCGTACTGTTCGCCCTCGCCAAGGCCGGTGGCGCCGAACTGATCTTCACCAAGGTGGAGGCACTGGGTGACACGCATCTGGACCCCTTCAACCCGGTTACCGCCGCGAGCTTCGGCCTTGCCCTGGCGCTCGGGTTGCTGACCAACGTCATCGCCGATCAGTCCTTCTGGCAACGCGTTTGGGCGATCCGGCCCAAGGATCTGGGCCGCAGCTTCCTGTGGGCAGGCGTCTGGTTCTACCCGATCCCGCTGGCACTCGGGCTGCTCGGCTTCATCGGTGTCGCCTACGGTGTGACGCCCGAACAGCTGGGTTCGCTGGGCGCGGGGGCGATCGGCCCGCACGTCATCGCCAGCCTCGGTCTGCCGGTGTTCATCATCGCCCTCTACACGCTCGTCGTCGTCAACGCGTGCTTCGCGGCGATCGACGGGGCGCTCTCGGGGGTCACCTCGTTGGTCGCGGTCGACATCGTCCACCGGTACTGGCCCAAGGTGTCCGAGCGCACGCTGCTCACCATCACCAAGGGCAGCATGATCGTGGCCGCCGCCATCGCCGGTGGTGTGGTGCTGACCGGCATCGACTACGTCAATCTCGTGACGACGGTGTACTTCTACGGCACCAGCCTGCTGATCCCGGTGACCCTCAGCATCTTCTGGTCACGGATGACCGGTGCCGGTTATGTCGCCGGTGTGCTCGCGGGTATCGCCGTCGGAGGGCCGCTGCGGGAAACGCTCGGGCCCACCTACGGCCCGCTGTTCGGGATCATCGGCCTGATTGTGGCGTCGGCGCTCGTCTCGGTCGTCGTGAGCTTGCGCTCCAACACCCGCTTCGACTTTGACAGCCTCGCCGAACGCAAGGGCGCGCTGCTCGAACGCGATGCCGCACCAGAGGCTGAGCACGGTGACCCCGTTGTCGCCGGCCAGCAGTAACAGCCGACAGTTCAGAAAGGCACTTTCGTGACACTCTTTTACCTCGGTGCGGGCATCGGCTTGGTCCTCGCCGTCATCTATCTGGTCGTCGGCACGCTGAGCTTCCTGCGAATCCGGCGAGAGTTGGCCGCGGGCACGGGGATCGACGCGTTCGACGAAGAGCTCGACGCATCCGAAGTTGCGCTGGTCCCCGGCTTCAGCTGGAAGGCCACGCTGGCGGTGCTGACGTCGCTGGTCCTGTTGGTGATCGCGTCCTACAGCGGTGTGTTCTGGTACGTGCTCGCGCTGAGCGGTCTCGGTACCGCGGCAGCGGTGATCGTGGCGTTCATCCTCGAGTTGCGCGGTGACCGTACGGGTTCCACCGCGTAATTGTTCTCATACGGTCGTGCGGCGCTTGCGCGGCGCGGCCGAACGCGGGGGCAGAGAACGCATGTGGTCGCGGGCGTTCTCCATGATGTCTCCGAGCGTGCGCACGTCACTCGGTTTGAGCGAGTCGAACAACAGCTGCCGCACCACCTGGACATGACCGGGCAAGACCTCCGCGACGCGGGCGCGACCGGCGTCGGTGATGTCGACGACCGTGGCGCGCTGGTCCACTGACGACGGGGTCCGAGTGATGAGACCCTCTTTCTCCAGCAGCCCGGCCTGGTGGGTGAGTCCGGAGCGGCTGTAGACCACGCCGTCGGCCAGATCCGTCATCGTCAACGGCCGATCCGCATCGGCGAGTTTCGCCAGAATCTCGAACTGCACGTAACTGAGCCCCCCGTCGTCCTGCAACTGCTGCCGCACCGCGTACTGCAAGAGGCTGACCACTTCCATCAACGCGAAGTAGGCCCGCAGCTGACCAGGATTGAGCGCATCCGGCATGCGGGCCAGCGTAGTGCTTCGATATCGAAGTGTCGCGCAGTCGATGCCAGCCGTAACCTGGCCGGATAACCGTGCTGTGATGACCATCACGGCGACCGGGGAATTGCTTCGACTTCGTAGCGGTTAACGCCTCAGGTAACTGCTTCAATTTCGAAGCAATCTCCGAGGAGGAATCATGAAGGCAGTTCGGTATCACCGCTATGGCGGCAGCGAAGTCCTCGTCTACGAGGACGCGCCGCGACCGGTCCCAAGTGCCGGGCAGGTGCTGATCAAGGTGGCCGCCACCTCGTTCAACCCGGTAGACGCCGGAATCCGCGGCGGGTATCTGGCACAGGTGTACACGATCAGCTTCCCGCACATCCCCGGCGTGGACGTGGCCGGAACCATCGCCGAGATCGGGGACGGCGTGCGGGGCTGGAACGTCGGTGACACCGTCGTGGCGTTCCTTCCGCTCGACGCGGACGGCGCTGCCGCGGAGTATGCGATCGCCCACGCCGATTCACTTGCCGCCGCCCCCACGTCGGTCGGCCTTGCCGATGCCGCGGCGCTGCCCGAGGCCGGATTGACCGCGTGGCAGGCCCTGTTCGAGATCGCCGGCCTCACTGCAGGGCAATCGGTGTTCATCAACGGCGCCTCCGGTGCGGTGGGCGGATACGCGATCCAGTTGGCCAAGCAGGCGGGTGCCGTCGTCACCGCGACCGCCAGGGAGCGCGACGCCGACCGGCTGCGCACGTACGGTGCCGACCGCATCGTCGGTTACATCGACTACACGCACACCCCGATCGCCGTCGAGGGTGCACCCTTTGACGTCGTGCTGAACCTGATTCCCACCACAGACGAGCAGACCGACGCACTGATCGGCCTGGTCGCCGACGGCGGAATCCATGTGGGCACCATGGCGTCCGGGCCGGCGAACCCGCAGCGCGGTGTCCGCACGCAGCGGGTGTTCGTGCGCAGCGATGCCGGTCAACTCGCGGGGCTGGTGCGCCGGGTCGACGACGGACAGCTTCGCATCGAGGTCGTCAATCGCCGCCCGCTCGCCGAATCCGCGGCGGTGCATGAGGACTCCGACGCGGGCCGCCTGCACGGCAAGACGATCCTTATGCCCGCCGACCGATAACCAGTAGTGACAGCACAGAAACGAGGGGAGACAACATGTCCGACAAGAAACTGATCGCCGTAGTGGGGGGCACGGGTTCGCAGGGCGGTGGCCTGGTGCGCGCCATCCTCGAGGACCCGGCACGCGAATTCCGGGTGCGCGGTCCTGACCCGCAGCGCGCAGTCCGCGGCGGCGCGCGACCTTGCCACCGCGGGCGCTGAGATCGTCGAAGCCGATCTTGACGACGGCGCGAGCGTGCGCAGCGCGTTCGACGGTGCCGACGGCGCGTTCGTGGTCACGAACTACTGGGCCGAGCGCAGCGCGCACGATGAAGCCCAACGAACCAGGGCCGAAATGGAACTCGCGCAGGCGGACAACGCCGCGTTGGCCGCCAAGCAGGCCGGCGTAGGCCATGTCGTGTGGTCGACGCTCGAGGACACCCGCGAGGTCCTGGGCGCCGACGACAGCGTGCCCACCGTCGACGGCCGATACAAGGTGCCACACTTCGACGCCAAAGCGGAGGCGGATGCACTGTTCCGCGAGTACGACGTTCCGACGACGTTTTTGCGCACCACGTTCTTCTTCGAGGGTTTTGCCGGTGGCCTCGGCCCGACACGGGCCGACGACGGCGCTCTGGTGCTCACGGTGCCGATGGCCGACCAACCGCTGTCCGGCATTGCCGTCGCCGACATCGGGAAAACCGCGCTGGGCATCTTCAAGCGCGGCGCGCAGTTCATCGGCCAGACGGTGAGCATCGCCGGCGACCACCTGACCGGCGACCAGTACGCGGCGGCGTTCAGCGACGCCCTCGGTGAACCGGTCACCTATCGGCCGACGAGCTGGGACGACTTCCGCGCGCAGGGCTTTCCCGCGGCCGTCGAGATGGGCAATATGTTTCAGTACTACGCGCAGAACTCGGCGCGGTTCACCCGCGACCGGGACCTGGCCGCCGTGCGCGATCTCAATCCGGCACTGCAGTCATTTCGGGAGTGGCTCGCCCGCGCAGAGATCAAAGCCCCTGAGTCAAACTGACTTAGGGGCAGGTTCTGTAGCTGCCGACGTGTGCCGGCCCCACGGGGGCCAGCCTTCCTCGGATGAGTCGCGGTAAGAAAAGAAATCAGCTTGTTACTCGCCAGATCCGGCCGAGCAACATGAAACTTATTCACTTTGTGTGCGAGTCCCCTGTCCACAACGGCACTCGGAAAGCGGTCAGTCGGCCCGACACCGACCGCCTCGTTGCGCGCATTGTGGCGTGCTGTTCGACCAACTCTTTCGTCAGCCCCCAAGCGCCGGCGCCGCGCCGACACCAGGAGATATGTCTATGACAACTACATCTGAACCCGTCGACGCACCGATCGATGCCGGTGAGGGCGAACAGCGACTGGCCAAGGGCAGCATCACGTTGCCCGGCGTGCTGTTCGTGTCGATCGCGACGATGGCGCCCGGCGCCGGCTTGGCGTACGCGATCATGACCGGGTCGCTGTTTTCCGGTGGGGCGCTGCCGCTGGCCGTCATCGGCGCAACGGTTGGCTGCGTGCTCGTTGCGGTCGGAATCGCCCAAATGGCCAAGCACATCTCCACCGCGGGCGGTCTCGGTTCATTTGTGGGTCGTGCGTTTCACCCCGCACTGGGCTTCGTCGTTGCCTTCTGCGCGCCGATGTTCTATCTTGCGGCGCTGCCGTATTTGATGCTGGTATTCGGGAATCTGGTTGCCGCAGCGCTGTTTCCCGAGGGCGGAACGGCATACAAGGCGACGTGGATCGTCGCGGGATTGGCCTGCCTGCTGTTCTCCGGTGCACTCAACTACTTCGGTGCCGCGTTCAGCACGAAGGCCGGTGTGATTCTGGGCTCCCTGGAGATCCTGGTGCTGCTCGTGATGAGTGTGCATATGATTTTCGCCTCGGGTAGCAACAACTCCGCGACGGTCTTCACCACCGTGCATGCCAACGCTGAAGGTTTCGGCGGCATGTCGGGTGTGATAGCCGGCTCGGTCTACGGCTTCCTGGCGTTCATCGGGTTCGAGGCCGGTGCGCCGCTGGCGGCGGAAACGAAGAACCCGAAACGCAACATCCCCAGGGCGATCGTTTGGTCGGCGGTGATCGTCGGCGTCTTCTACATCATCGGCAGCTATGCAGCCACCACGTACTTCGGCGCCGATCAGCTCTTCGACTTCATGACCTACAACCAAGGCGACGGCTGGATCGGGATGGCCAAAAGGCTTT
The DNA here is from genome assembly GCA_023416315.1 of Actinomycetes bacterium. Taxonomy (GTDB): domain Bacteria; phylum Actinomycetota; class Actinomycetes; order Mycobacteriales; family Mycobacteriaceae; genus Mycobacterium. The sequence goes on along the minus strand of JAEZIA010000438.1, from coordinate 278 downwards.
GGGGGGCAGGATGGATAGTCTTGCTGCTCGCACTGTTGAACAGCTCGATCGCGTGCGCCAACGGCGCCTCCCTCGGTGGCACTCGGCACATCTGGGCCATGGCCCATGCTGGGACCATCCCGAAGATATTCGCCAGAACTCACCGTAGGTGGCGGTCACCGGTGGCGGCCATCTATTTGATGTTCGGTATCGGGTCCGTTGCCGCGGTGGTGGGGGGTCTGTTGTGGGGTCCCATCGCCTCACTGGGACTGTTCGGCACGATCATTGCGGTCATCGCG
>JAEZIA010000383.1 GCA_023416315.1 Actinomycetes bacterium | reverse complement strand
GCGGTACCCGCATCACGATGCCGCGCCCCTCCTTGGTTGCTTCCAGCGGACCGTCACCAGTCCGGGGCTTCATCGCCGCCATCGAGTGCTCCCTCCAGGTTCGAGCCGGCCCGCCTTCACGGACCCGACGGATGCCGGTTACATGGCTGGTGCGTCCGGCACTGAACTGCTTGTATTCGATTCTATTGTTCCTTATCGGCGGGCATGGGTGTGAAAGGCCCGATTGAGGGGTCCGATTTGGCCCTCACGTGCCCCCCGCGGGCGCCGCGGCCGCGGGCACCCAACAGGATGCGAGATGGTCGTCGACCATGCCGGTGGCCTGCATCAGCGCATATGCGGTGGTCGGGCCGACGAAGCGGAACCCACGCTTCTTGAGGTCCTTGGCCATCGCCTGCGATTCCGGGGTGATCGCCGGGACGTCGGCCATGCTCATCGGCCGCGGGCGCGGCGGCGGGGCGTAGGACCAGAGCAGGTCGGACAGGTCGACATCGAGGTCGGCGGCCGCCCTGGCATTGGCGATCGTGGCCTCCACCTTGGCGCGGTTGCGCACGATGCCCTCGTCGGCCATCAGCCGGGCGATGTCCTTGTCGGTGTAGCGGGCGACGGTCTCGATGTCGAAACCGGCGAACGCCGCGCGGAAGTTGTCCCGCTTACGCAGGATGATCAGCCAGGACAGGCCGCTCTGGAACGCCTCGAGGCTCATCCGCTCGAACAGCGCCACCCGGCCGCGCAGCACCCGGCCCCACTCGTTGTCGTGGTAGTCGCGATACAGCAGCGGCAGGGCGCCGGAGACCGGCTGCGCCCAGCTGCAGCGGACGCGGCCGTCGTCGTCGGGCTGGGCGGTCATACCGGCTCGTCGTCGGCGCCGGGGGCCGCGTGGTGGGTGGCCACCGGTTCGTCGAGGCCGGCGGCCGCGCGCACCGCGGACAGCTCGCCGCGCAATTGGTCCAGTTCGGCACCGAGGCGGTCCAGCACCCAGTCCACCTCGCTGGTCTTGTAGCCGCGCAGCACCTGGGTGAACTTCACCGCCTCCACGTCCGCGCCGGTGACCCCGGACGCCGGCAGTACCGTCGCCGTCGTCGCGCGCGGCAGCGGCGGCAGCTCCTCGCCACGCCCGAACACCAGGCTGGCCACCCCGAACAGCACGATGCCAATCAAGATCAGCACCACCAGGTACAGCAAGATCAACGTCACGTCACCGATATTGCCCTAGTCGGCCGACATCCTCGGCGCGGGCGCGGACGAACTCAGCGCAGCGTGTTCATCGGCGGGCGGTCGGCCAGCGAAACCGTGGTGGTCCGCGGCAGGTAGCCGTCGTGCCCGTCGGGCAGGAACTGGGTGAGCCCGATCCCGGAGTCACTGATGCCGCAGCGGGACAGCAGCGTCGCGATCACCTGCCTGCTCATCGCGCCGAGCTCGACCAGTGGCCGGTTGCGGTGGGTGCGCACACCGAGGTTGACCTGCGCGATTGCCTGCAGACCGAGCTTGTCGTAGGTGTCGACCAGCAGGCCGATCTCCACGCCGTAACCCGGCGCGAACGGCACCGAGGTCAGCAGTTCGCGGGTGCCGGCATACTCGCCGCCCAGCGGCTGCAGCACGCAGCCCAGCTCCGGGCGCAGCGCGGCCAGCAGGGGGCGGGCAACCAGCTCGGTGACCCGGCCACCGCCGTTGGCGTCTTCGCCCTTACCGACCTTCAGCGGCCGCCGGTAGAAGCCCTTGACCAGGTGGATCCCATCGCCGGTGAGCAGCGGGCCGATCAGCCGCGGCACGAACATCGGGTCCGGTTCGATCAGGTCGGAGTCGATGAACACGATGATGTCGCCGGTGGTGGCGGCCAGTGAACGCCACAGCACCTCGCCCTTGCCGGGCTGCGGCTCGATCTCGGGCACCGCCTGCTCACGGGTGACCACCCGGGCGCCGGCGGCGATGGCCTCGATCTCGGTGTCGTCGGTGGAGCCGGAATCCAGCACGATCAGCTCGTCGACCAGGCTGCCGAGCAGCGGGCGGACGCTGTCCACCACGGAGCCGACGGTTTCTTCCTCGTTGAGCGCGGGAAGGACGACGGACACCGTGCGGCCGCGTTTGGCGGCCACCAGTTCGTCGACGGTCCAGGTCGGCCGGCTCCAGCTGTGGTCGGACAACCAGGTGTCGCCGGGCAGAGTGTCGTTGGCAAAGAGTTCGGTCATGCCAGGCCCCTCACGGTCCGCGCAGGCGGACGTTCCCCTCGGATCGACGCGACCATTTCCAGTACCCGCCGAGTGGGTCCCACCTCGTGCACCCGGAACATCCGGGCGCCGTCGGCGGCGGCCAGTGCGGTCGCTGCCAGCGTGCCGTCGAGGCGTTCGGTGAGCTCCACACCCAAAGTCTCCCCGACGAAATCCTTGTTACTCAGCGCCATCAAGACCGGCCATCCGGTATTAACAAGATCTTTTACATGGCGCAACAAAGTAAGCCCGTGATAAGTGTTTTTGCCGAAATCATGGGTCGGATCGATCAAAACGGCGTCCCTGGCTACCCCGAGCGCGACGGCCCGTTCGGCGGCCGCGGTGACCTCGGCGATGACGTCGTCGACGACGCCGGTCACGGTGGTCCCGTAGTTGACCCGGAACGGCCGGGTGCGCGGCGTCGCGCCACCGGTGTGTGAGCACACCAGTCCGGCCCCGAATTCGGCCGCGACCTCGGGTAGGGCCGGGTCGGCCCCGGCCCACGTGTCGTTGATCAGGTCGGCGCCGGCCGCGCAGGCCTGTTTGGCCACCGCCGAGCGCCAGGTGTCGACGCTGATCAGCTGGTCGGGGTACTCGCTGCGCAGCCACTCGATGAACGGCACCACGCGGGCGGTTTCCTCGTCGGCGTCGACCGAGGTGCCCGGGCCCGCCTTGACTCCCCCGACGTCGACGACGTCGGCACCGTCGGCGATGACGCGGTGGGCGGCCTCTTTGGCGGCCTCGTCGGTGAAGGTCGCGCCCCGGTCGTAGAACGAGTCGGGGGTGCGGTTGACGATCGCCATGATCAGCGCGCGATCACCGGCCACCGGCCGGCCGCAGAACGTCGACGTCACTCCACCATGGTGCCTGGTCGCAGCGAGATCGACGAAATGGTGCGATCTACTCGCACTTGCCCTATGCCGGGTTGGGCGCAGAGGCTCAGCCCTTCGGGCGCGAGCCCGACGCCACTTCCTTGGGGTAGTCGTCGTAGAACTCGACGTAGCCCTCGTCGCGGCCCTTGAGCACGTACAGCGGGTCCTCGATCTCATCGCCGTCGGCGCCGTAGCCCTGTTTGCGCAGGTCGACCTTGCGGCTCTTGAACGTCGAGGTGGTCTCCAGCGACTTCACGATCCGGATGAACAGCGGTACGGCGTAGCCGGGCAGGTTGCCGTAGAGCGTCTCAGCCAGGGCTTTGCCGTCGAATTCCGCGCCCTCGCGCAGCACGACGGCCGCCATGCCGGCCCGGCCGCCGGTGTCGGGTACCTCGACGCCGAACACGGTCGACTCCTCGATGTTCTTGTCCTGGCCGAGCGCCGCTTCGACCTGGGTGGTGGCGACATTCTCGCCCTTCCACCGGAATGTGTCGCCGAGCCGGTCGGCGAACGCGGCGTGCCGCATGCCCTGCGGGCTCATCACATCGCCGGTGTTGAACCAGGTGTCGCCCTCCTTGAAGGCGCCGCGCACCAGCTTCTTCTCGCTGGCTTCCTTGTCGGTGTAGCCGTCGAACGGCGAGAGCTTGTTCACCGGGCTGATCAGCAGGCCCGGCTCGCCGGACGGCACCCGGCGGACCCGGCCGTTCTCGTCGCGCACCGGCTCGCCGGTTTCGGCGTCGTACTCCACGTAGGCCAGCGGCGTCGGGCTGATGCCGGTGGTCTTCGGGATGTTGAAGATATTGATGAACGCGGCGTTGCCCTCGCTGGCGGCGTAGAACTCGGCGACCCGGCCGATGCCGAACCGGCGGGTGAACTCGTCCCAGATCTCCGGGCGCAGCCCGTTGCCTGCGATCACCCGGACCTTGTGGGCGCGGTCGGTGTCCTTGGGCGGCTGGTTGAGCAGATAGCGGCAGACCTCGCCGATATAGATGAAGGCGGTGGCTTCCATCTGAATCACGTCGTCCCAGAACCGCGATGCCGAGAACGACTTGCCCAGTGCCAGTGTGCCGCCCGCGTTGATCACCGACGAGACCGCGACCGTCAACGCGTTGTTGTGGTACAGCGGCAGCGGGCAGTACAGGGTGTCGTCACTTTTGAGCCGAAGCCCCAGGCCGCCGAACGCCGCCAGGGCGCGCAGCCACCGATGGTGGGTCATCACGCTGGCCTTGGGGTGCCCGGTGGTGCCGGAGGTGAAGATGTAGAACGCGGTGTCGCGGGCCTGGACCTGGGACGCCGAGGCCGGGTTCTCCGCCGACTTGTCCTTGGCCTGTTCGATGAAGTCGTCGATCGTCACCAGCTCGGCGATCTCGGCGCCGCTCTCCTTGATCGGGTCGATCAGGTCGGACTCGGCGATCACCACCGTCGCCTCGAGCAGACCGATGCTGTGCGACAACACATCTCCGCGCTGGTGATAGTTCAGCATGCCGGCCACGGCGCCACACTTGACCGCGGCCAGCATCAGCAGCACGGCGTTGGGCGAGTTACGCAGCATGATGCCGACGACGTCGCCACGGCCAACTCCCTTGTCCGCCAACGCCGCCGCGAAGCGGTTCGCCGTCTCGTTGGCTTCGCGGTAGGTGATCTTCTCGTCACCGAATCGGATGAACACCCGGTCGCCGTAGCGGGCGGCCCGCTCCTGGAACACCTTGCCGATCGACGTCTTCGTGGTCGGCAGGGCCACCAGACCGGTCAGCACGCCGCGCAGGATCACCGGCGCGTCCCTCACCACCGACGGCAACCGGGTGGCCAGCTCCAACAGGCCGACTGATTGCCGCGCCTCGGACTTTCCGGAGCCGGAGTCGCCGGACTCATTACTGGCCATCGGTGCCACCTCTCGTGTATCGCCCGTCTCGCGGGCCAGCGTAACCCCGGTCAGATCCGGGGTGTGCAGACGTCGAGAGCGACCTCGACGTCCTCGACAACGACCAGTCGGTCCAGTGCGGCCTTGGTGACGAAGCCGGTCTCGACCAGAGACGCGAGCCAGCTTCGCAGGCCCTCATAGTGGCCGGCGGGATCGAGGAGCACCACCGGCTTTGCATGCATACCGAGGTACCCCGCGGTCCACGTTTCGAAAAGTTCTTCCAGCGTGCCGAGCCCGCCGGGGAGGGCCAGGAATGCGTCGCTGCGGTCTTCCATGACCTGTTTGCGCTGCCGCATGGTGTCGGTGACGACCAGTTCGTCGGCCTCGACGTCGGCGAGCTCGCGGTGCACCAGCGCTTTGGGGATGACGCCGACCGTCCGTCCACCGTGCGAACGCGCGCCCTCGGCCACCGCCCCCATCGCCGAGACGTTGCCGCCGCCGGATACCAGCGTCCACCCGCGGTCGGCGATGGCCTCCCCCACCCGGCGCGCGAGGTCCAGCAGTTCGGGGTGGCGTGGTCCCGAGGCGCAGTAGACGCAGACCGCCCACTCGTCGCCGCGGTTCTCCGATGCGGGGTGCATCCGGCAAACCTAACGCAGCCGATTTCGCCGCTATTGCCGTGCCGGTGCGGCCCGGCAAATAAAGTCCGGCTATGCCGATTCGGTGGCCGCTTGTGCCGCGCCAGTGCCTGGACCACGCGATCGCACTGCTCGACGGTCACCGCGGCCTGGTCCTGCTGGGCGCCGACGGGACCGGCAAGACGACGCTGGCCGACCAGATCGCGGCGCGCCTCGGCGAGGAGCGTCCGGTGCGGGTGAAAGCCACCGCCACGCAGGCTGTCGTGCCGTTCGGGGCGTTCGGCCCGCTGGTCGAGGTGCACGAGGTGGGCAAGCCTGCGGCATTGATCCAGTCGGCGCTGAATTCGGTTCTCGCACAAGCCGAGAACCCGTTGATCCTGGTCGACGACGCCCAGCTGCTCGATCCGCTGTCGGCCACCCTGGTCTACCAGCTGGCCCGCCGCCGCTCGGCGCGGCTGATCGTGACCGTGCGGACCGGCACGACGGTTCCGTCCGCGGTGACGGCACTGAGCGATGACGGACTGCTGGCCAGGCTGGACGTCGGTCCGTTCGACGAGGACGAAACCCGCGCGGTGCTGGCCGCCCGCGGTGACGCCCTGGCGGACCAGTACCGGCGCACCGGCGGCAACCCGCTTGAGCTGCGACTGCACCTGCAGACCCGTTCGGCGGCAACCTCGCTCGCCGGTCTGGTCGATGCGTACCTGGCCGAGCTGCCGGCCGACGCCCGCACGGTCCTGAAGTATCTGGCCGTGCACGAGCCGCTATCCCGCGCCGACCTGGCCGCACTGACCAGCGCCGAAGCGGTCGACCAGGCCGAAAAGGCCGGGGTGGCAGCACTATTCGGGGATGCGGTGTATGCCGGGCATCCGCTGTACGTCGAGCGGGTGGCGGCCGACGCCGACGCCGCCGACGCCCGCCGGCTGCGCACCGAGATCGCCGCCCAGCTGGGCACCCACCCTTGTCGGCACCTCGGTGACCGGCTGGGCCGGGCGGTGCTGGCGCTGGACAGCGACGCGCCCGAACCCGTCGACGACGTGGTGGCCGCCGCGCAGCAGGCGCTGCGACTGGGTGATCTCTCGTTGTGCGAACGGCTCGCGGGTGCGGCGCTGCACCGCGGCGAACGTTTCGATGCGCGGTTGGCACTGAGTTACGCGTTGGCCTGGCAGGGCCGCGGGCGGGAAGCGGACTCGGTGCTGGCCGACGTCGACGCCGCCACCCTGTCGGAGGACGAGGTGATGGCCTGGGCGTTGCCGCGGGCGGCCAACCAGTTCTGGATGCTGTCCGAGCCGGAGCGGGCCACCGCGTTCCTGCAGAACACCCGCAAACGGATCAGCACGACCGCGGCCCGCCTGACCCTCGATGCTTTGAGCGCGACGTTCGCGATGAACGCGGGCAACGTGGCCCGCGCGGTCGAGATCGCCGCCGGGGTGCTGGTGGCTCCGGAAGCCGAGGACATGGCGGTGGCATGGGCCGCCAGCGCCGCGGCGCTGTGCTCGGCGCGGATGGGTCGATTCGACCAGGTCGACGGCCTGGTTCGGCGGGCGCTGGGTGCCGAACACCCCGGGTTGCTGCGGTTCACCGTCGGACTGGCGCAGACGACGACGCTGCTGATGACCGGGCAGCCCGACGCCGCGCTCGAGACCGCGGAGGCGTTCACCGATTTCGCCGAGCTGGCGCAGCCGGGCCGGGCGATCGGTGAGGTGCTGCTGGCGCAGGTCCTGATCGCGCAGTGCGATCCGGCGGCTGCGGCGCGGCTGCTGGGTCCGGCCGCCGCCACGCTGGAACGCACCGGCTACTCGTGGGGGCCGCTGTCGCTGATGTATCTGACCACCGCGCTGGCTCAGCAGGGGGAGATCGCCGAGTCGGCGAAGGCGCTGAGTCGCGCCGACGCCCGGCACGGCACCAAATCGGCGCTGTTCGCCCCCGAACTCGGGGTGGCGCGGGCTTGGCGGTTGGCCACGGTGGGTGACGACATGCACGGGGCGATCGACGCGGCTCGGGAGGCCGCCCGCGGCGCCGAGCGAAGCGGTCAGCTCGGTGTCGCGGTGTGGGCGTGGAGCGAGGCGGCGCGGCTCGGCGACGCGCAGGCCGCGGGCGCGCTGTCGAAGCTGGCGCCGGCGGTGGACTGCGCGTTCACCCGCTGAGGTAGCGGCGCAGCGTCTCGGTGACGGCGGTGATCTGGGCGAGTTCCACCCGTTCGTCGCGCTTGTGCGCCAGGTTGGGGTCGCCGGGGCCGTAGTTCACCGCGGGGATGCCGAGCGCGGCGAACCGGGCGACGTCGGTCCAGCCGTACTTGGCGCGCACCATTCCGTCGGCGGCCGCCACCAGCGCCGCCGCGGCGGGATGGGCGAGCCCGGGCAGCGCGCCCGCGGCCGCGTCGGTCTGCTCCAGGTGCACGTCGAGGCCGTCGAACACCTCACGCACGTGGGTCAAGGCCTGCTCGGGTGAGCGGTCCGGCGCGAAGCGGAAGTTGACGGTCAGTTCGGCGGCGTCGGGGATCACGTTGCCCGCGACCCCGCCGGAGATCTGGACTGCCGAGAGCCCCTCCCGATAGATGCAGCCGTCGATGTCGACGCTGCGCGCCTGATAGCCGGACAGCCGGTCCAGTACCGCGCCGAGCTTGTGAATCGCGTTGTCACCCAACCAGGATCGAGCCGAATGCGCCCGGGTCCCGGTCGCCGAGACCACCACCCGCAGGGTGCCCTGGCAACCGGCCTCGATATAGCCGCCGGACGGCTCCCCGAGGATTGCGACGTCGGCCGCCAGCCAGTCCGGCAGGTCGCGCTGGATGCGGTTCAGCCCGTTGGCGGATGCCTCGATCTCCTCGCAGTCGTAGAAGATCAGCGTGATGTCGTGGGCGGGTTCGGCGATCGTGGCGGCCAGGTGCAGGAAGACCGCGTCACCGGATTTCATGTCCGAGGTGCCGCAGCCGAACAGGTGCTCGCCGTCGAATCGGGACGGCACGTTGTCGGCGATCGGCACGGTGTCCAGGTGGCCGGCCAGCACCACCCGCGACGGCAGTCCGAAGTTGGTGCGGGCCAGCACCGCGTCGCCGTTGCGGACGATCTCGTAGCCGGGTGCCTGCTCACGCAGTGCGGCTTCGACGGCGTCGGCGATCCGCGCCTCGTCGCGCGACACGCTCGGGATATCGACGAGCGCGGCGGTCAGCGCGATCGGGTCGGCAGTCAGGTCTAATCCGGGGTCCGCCACAACTGACCAGGCTAGCGGGCCCCGTTTTCCCGCGAGCAGACACAAACTTCCCGAACTGGCGGCGTGTCGGGATGACTTTGCGTCTGCTCGGCGCAGAAGTAGCCTCTTTCTCCGTGACTTCTGCTGCTGGCGTCGGATTGGCCACGATCACCGAGGACGGGACCGTCCTGGACACCTGGTTCCCAGATCCCGAGTTGGGCTCCTACGGCCCGGCGGGCACCACCCGGCTCTCGGTGGCCGAGGTGTCCGACGCCCTGGCCGCGCTGGCCGGCCCGGATGCCGCCCGAGGCGTGGAGACCGTGGTCGTGCGCACGGTGATCGAGGACCTGGGTGACAAGCCTGTCGACACCTACGACGCCTACCTGCGGCTGCACCTGCTCTCGCACCGGCTGGTGGAGCCGCGCGGGTGCAACCTCGACGGCATCTTCGGGGTGCTGACCAACGTGGTGTGGACGAACTTCGGGCCGTGCCAGATCGAGGGCTTCGAGGATGTCCGGCTGCGACTGCGCAGCCGCGGGCACGTCACCGTCTACGGCGTCGACAAGTTCCCGCGGATGGTCGACTACGTGCTGCCGAGCGGGGTGCGGATCGCCGACGCCGACCGGGTGCGCCTCGGCGCGCACCTGGCGCCCGGCACGACCGTCATGCACGAGGGCTTCGTGAACTACAACGCAGGCACCCTGGGCGCCTCGATGGTGGAGGGCCGCATCTCGGCAGGGGTCGTCGTCGACGACGGCTCCGACATCGGTGGCGGCGCCTCGATCATGGGCACGCTCTCCGGTGGTGGCACCGAGGTCATCTCGGTGGGCAAGCGCTGCCTGCTCGGTGCCAACGCCGGCCTGGGTATCTCGCTGGGTGACGACTGCATCATCGAGGCCGGGCTGTACGTGACCGCGGGCACCAAGGTTTCCACCCCGGACGGGACGACGGTGAAGGCCCGCGACCTGTCCGGCACGAACAACCTTCTGTTCCGGCGTAATTCGGTGACCGGTGCCGTCGAGGTGGTCGCCCGTGACGGTCAGGGCATCGCGCTCAACACCGCGTTGCACGCGAATTAGACGGAAGCGCTGCACGCGAATTAGACGGAGGCGTTGCACGCCAAACTAGCTCCGCGCGCTGCGGGTGTGAAAGATCTGCACCCGGGTATAGGAGCACCGTGTTTCCGGACGACTTACGCCAGTTGGCCGCGGCGCACGGGGTGGCCACCTCCTACCGCAACGAACGGCGTGAGCCGGTCGAGGTCGATGCCGATGTGGTGATCCGGGTGCTCGCGCTGCTCGACGTCGACGCCACCACCGACACCAGCCGGCGCGCCGAACTGGCCAAGCTCGCCGACCGCGACCGGGCGGGGCAGTTGCCGCCGACCGTCGCCGTGCGGCTGCACGGCACCCCGACGCCGATGCCCGGTGCCCGGCTGCTGGTCGCCGAAGACGGTTCGCGCATCGAGGTGCGCGACGAGCTGCCCGGCGACCTGGCCCCGGGCTGGTACCGACTGCACACCGGCGATGGCCAGGATGTCACCGTGGTGGCCGCGCCGCGGCAGGTGCCGCAGACACCGCACACCTGGGGCTGGATGCTGCAGTTGTATGCGCTGCGCTCGGCCCGATCGTGGGGCATCGGCGACTTCGGCGATCTGCGGGAGTTCATCGAGTGGACGGCCGCCGATCACGGCACGGGCGCGGTACTGCTCAATCCGCTGCACGCCCCTGGCCCCACCCATCCCGTGCAACCCTCGCCCTACACCCCGTCGAGCCGACGGTTTTCCAACCCGCTGGCGCTGCGGATCGAAGACCTGGACGTCTACCGCACCGCCGGCCCGGACACCCGGGCCGAGGTGGACGCGTTGCGGGTTGCGGCGGACACCGCGCGGATCGACCACGACCTGGTGTGGGCCGCCAAACGTTCTGCGCTGGAAGCACTCTGGCGTGCCGCCGGGCGACCCAACCCGCTCGACGGGTCCGCCGACGCCAAGGGCCTGACCGACTGGGCCACCTATTGCGCGCTGGCCGAGCGGCACGGCGGGCGCTGGACGCGGTGGCCGCAGGAGTTGCGCGACGTCGACGGACCGGCGGTCGCCGCGATCCGCCGCGACCTGTCACCGCGGATCGCGTTTCATGCCTGGGTGCAGCAGCAGTGCGCGACGCAACTGGCGGCGGTGCGGGCCGCCGCGCGCGACGCCGGGATGACGCTCGGCGTCTTGCACGACCTGCCGGTCGGTGTCGACGCCGACGGCGCGGACGCCTGGGCGCTGGCCGATGTGCTCGCCGCCGGGGTCAGCGTCGGTGCGCCACCGGACAACTTCACCCCCCGCGGTCAGGACTGGGGCCTCCCGCCGTGGCGACCCGACCGGCTGGCCGCCACCGGCTACGCCGCGCTGCGGGAGATGTTGCGCGCCATCCTCTCCCACGCCGACGGTCTGCGCATCGACCACGTCGCCGGGTTGTGGCGGCTGTGGTGGATTCCGCCGGGTGACACCCCGGACCGCGGCACCTACGTGCACTATGACGCCGAGGTCATGCTCGCGGTGCTGGCCCTCGAAGCGCATCGGGCGCAGGCTGTCGTCGTCGGTGAAGATCTCGGTACCGTCGAGCCGGAGGTCACCGAAGCCCTGGCCGCCAACGGCATGCTGGGGTCTGCGGTCTCCTGGTTCACCCGCGACGAGTCCGATCCGGATCAGCCGCTGCTGGCATCGGCGGCATGGCCGGAACGCGCGGCCGCGAGCCTGTCCACCCACGATCTGCCCACCGCCGCAGGGTTTCTCCGCGGCGAGCATGTGCGGGCACGCGCCGATCTCGGCCTGCTCGACGATGTGCCCGCCGAAGCGGCCAATGCCGACAAGGAGCGCGCCGAATGGCTGGCCCTGCTGCGCTCAGAAGGGCTGCTGGACTCCGACGATCCGGACGAAGCCACGATTGTCCTTGCGATGCACCGTTTCCTGGCGTCGACGCCGAGCCGGCTGAAGCTGATCGCGCCGTACGACGTCATCGGGGAAATCCGGCAGCCCAACCTGCCGGGAACGATCGACGAGTACCCGAACTGGCGGCTGCCGCTGCCACTGACCCTCGAGGAGCTGCGGGCCGATCCGCGGGTCGCCGACATCACCGCCGCGTTCCGGCGGTGAGCCGTTAGTCCGCCGACAGGATGCAGAACTCGTTGCCCTCGGGGTCGGCCAGCACCACCCAACTCTGGTCGCCCTGACCGATGTCGACGTGGCGCGCACCCAGCGCGAGTACCCGCTCGACCTCGGCCTGCTGATCGTCGGGGGTGAAGTCGAAGTGGATGCGGTTCTTGACGACCTTGTCGTCGGGCACCGCCAGAAACAACCAGTCCGGGCCGGCGCCGGCGGGCGCGCGCAGCGCCACGTCGCCATCGTCGGTGGCCTCGGCCGGCCAGCCCAGCACCGTCGACCACCACGAGGACAGGGACTCGATGTCGTGGGCGTCGATGCACACATCGCTGAACCGCAGCGTCATTTCATCAGCTCCTTCTTGACGACCTTGCCCATCGCGTTGCGCGGCAGCGATTCGACAAGGCGCACTTCCCGTGGTCGCTTGTGTACCGAAAGTTGTTCGGCGACAAACGCGATCAGTTCATCGGGAGTGGCGTCACCGACCACGAACGCGACGATGCGCTGACCCAGGTCGGGGTCGGGCAGACCGACCACGGCGACCTCGTCGACACCGGCATGACCGAGCAGCACCGTCTCGACTTCGCCCGCGCCGACCCGGAACCCACCCGACTTGATCAGGTCAACCGATTCGCGGCCGACGATCCGGTGCATCCCGCCGCCGTCGATCACCGCGGCGTCCCCGGTGCGATACCAGCCGTCGGGGTCGAACGCCTCGGCGGTCGCATCGGGCCGGTTGAGGTACCCGTCGAACAGCGTGGGGGCCTTCAACTGAAGGCTGCCAATGGTTTCCCCGTCGTGGTCGCCCACCGAACCGTCCTCGAGCACCAGCCGGGTCTGCACCCCGGTCAGCGGCAGACCCACCCAGCCCGGTCGGCGTTCGCCGTCGGCCCTGGTGCTCAGCGTGATCAGCGACTCGGTGCTGCCGTAGCGTTCGACCGGCGAGTGGCCGGTCAGCTCGGCGAGCCGGGTGAACACCGGGACCGGCAGCGGCGCGCTGCCCGAGACGAGCAGCCGCGCCGAGGACAGCGCGGCGGCGGAGTCGGTATCGGCGACCACCCGCGACCATACCGTGGGCACACCGAAATACAGGGTGCCGCCGGCGGCGGCGTACCCGGCCGGGGTGGGTTTTCCGGTGTGCACGAACCGGTTTCCCACCCGCAGCGAACCGAGCAGCCCGAGGATCAGGCCGTGCACATGGAACAGCGGCAGCCCGTGCACCAGGGTGTCGTCGGGGGTCCACTGCCACGCCTCGATCAACGCGTCGATCTGGGCGGCGATCGCGCCCCGACTGATCAGCACCCCCTTGGGCAAGCCGGTGGTGCCGGAGGTGTACATCACCATCGCGGTGTTCTGCGGCGGCGGCTCGGCGTAGCGATGCCACGACCGGGCGTGCAACCGCACCGGAATATGCGGCAGCCCACCGAGATCGGCGGGCGACTCCCCCAGCCAGGCCTGCGCCCCGGAGTCGGTCAGGATGTGCGCGCGTTCGGCGACCCCGACATCGGCGGGCACCGGTACGAATGGCACACCGGCGATCAGGCAGCCGGTGATCGCGAGCACGGTGGTGGCTGTGGGCGTGGCGAGCACGGCGACCTGATTAGCTCCGGCCACCCGCTCGGCCACCGAGGTGGCGGCCCCGACGAGGTCACTGCGAGGCAGAACGGCGCCATCGATACGCACGGCGTCACCGATATCGGCTCCGGCGGCGACGGCGGCGGGATTCAGGGAGGCCAGCAGCACCCCAGCGAGGTTACCGGGATACTGGCACGGTGAAGCCCATCGCCCAGATCTCGTCGCGCGAGGTGTATCGCAACCGTTGGATGTCGGTGCGTGAGGACATCATTCGCCGACCGGACGATTCGACCGGCATTTACGGCGTCGTCGACCGACCGGACTATGCGGTGGTCATCGCCGTCGACGGCGACCGCGTGGCCCTGGTCGAGCAATTCCGCTACCCGCTGGATGCGCGCCGCTGGGAGTTTCCGATGGGAACCGTGCCCGGCGAAACCGATATCGAACCGAGCGAATTGGCGGCGCGCGAACTGCGCGAGGAAACCGGGCTGACCGCGGGGTCGCTGGCGGTACTGGGCCGGCTCGACGTCGCGCCGGGCATCATGAGCCAGCGCGGCTGGGTGTTCCTGGCCACCGATCTCACCGAGGGCGAACCCGACCGTGAGCACGAGGAGCAGGACATGCACTTCGCGTGGTTCGAGCGCAGCCGCTTCGAGGAGATGATCCGCACCGGCGAGGTCACCGATGCGCAGTCGATCGCGGCGTACGCACATCTGCTGCTCAGCGAGCGTTTCGAGGCCTAATCGTGACCGGCGCACCTGGGGCTGATGTGACGGGTGGGGTTTTCTGACGGCTACGCTGATTGTTCGCATCGACGTGACTTTCGACAGTCATCAGTGAGGAAACATGAGGTCCGGCCGCCGCAGTGTGGGTGCCATCGTGATGGCCGCCGTGACGCTCTGTGCCGCGGGATTGCTGAGTCCTGCCTCGGCGCACAGCCAGCCGCCGGCCTGGGACGGGCGCTATCAGATGATCACGTACGCCTCGCAGAAGGCGGGCACCAGTCCGGCGAGCCGCCAGCGGGAGAACGACTTCGGCGCCGTGTTCACCCTGGCCACGGTGTGTTCGGGCGGCAAATGCGTGGCCACCGTCGCCGACGGTCCGGCGCCGAGTAACCCGACCATCCCGCAGCCGACCCGCTACACCTGGAACGGCTCGGAATGGGCCACCAGCTACGACTGGGTGTGGGACTGCTTCCTGGGCGACGGCTACCAGAAGCAGTGGAGCCCGGCCACGTCGTGGGCGTTCTACTCACCGCAGCCCGACGGGTCGTTGCGCGGCACCTGGCACACCGACATCGCCCAGGGCCCGTGCCGTGGCAGCGTGGTGATGCCGGTCGCGGCGTTGCCGGCCTGACGACCAGCACAATGGACAGCGTGACCGAAGCGGCGACGAGTACGGCGGTGCGCGATCGCGCGATGGACTTCTATCGGGTGGGTGCGCTGCTGTTCGTCGTCGCCGGGCACTGGGTGGCGGCGTCGCTGACGTTCTCCGACGGCGAGTTCTGGCGGGAGAACCCACTCGTGGATCTGCCCTGGACCCAGTGGTTGACGTGGATCTTCCAGGTGGTTCCGGTGTTCTTCGTGGTGGCCGGCTATGCCAGCGCGGTGTCGTGGAGCCGGCGCCGCCCGCAGGAGGACCGGCAGGCGTGGCTGCGCAGGCGACTGGTCCGCCCGATCGGGCCGACGGCGGTCTACGTGGTGATCGCGCTGGTGGTGGTGGCGGTGCTGAGCGCGGTCGGGGTGGCGGGGTCGGAGTTGGACTTCGGCGCCTGGGCGGTCGCCATGCACCTGTGGTTCCTGGGCATCTACGTGCTGCTGGTGGCGCTGACGCCGGTCGCGGTGGCCGCACACCGGCGCTGGGGCAAGTGGGTGCCGTTCGTGATGACGGTGACGGTGGCGGTCCTCGACGCGGTGCGCATCGGCGCCGACGTGCCGTACGCCGGTTGGTTGAACTATCTGCTGGTGTGGGCGGTGCTGTATCAGCTCGGCATCGCCTGGCACGACGGCACGCTGTGCCGGCGCGCGGCGATCGCGCTGGCAGTGTTCTCGGCGCCCGTGCTGGTGCTGCTGGTCACCGTCGGCCCCTACCCGGTCAGCATGATCGGGGTCCCCGGCGCCGCACTGGACAACACCGGACCGCCGACACTGGCGCTGCTGGCGCTCGGCGGGGTGCAGACCGGGCTGGCACTGGCCGCGGCGCCCGCGGTGAACCGCGCGCTGAATTCTATTCGTGCGCAGCGTGTTCTGGCAGTGGCCAATGACAACGTGATGGCGCTCTACCTGTGGCACATGATCCCGGTGGTGATCGTCGCGGTCGTCGGCTACCCCAGCGGGCTGCTGCCGCAGCCAGAACTCGGCTCGACGGCCTGGTGGTGGTTCCGCCTGGAATGGGTCGCGATCCTGGCGGTGGTCACGCTCGTCGAGCTGGCGTTGTTGTGGTGGGGCCGACGGCTGTTCTCCGCGCCGCTGCCCACGGTCGGCGTCGGCGTCCCGGCTCCGGTGGCCGAGGTGTCGTTGTTCGCGGGCACCGTCACCATCGCCGTGACGATCTCGGTGTTCGCCGCGCTCGGCTTCGCCCCGGACGGCAGGTTCCCGATCGCGGTGACCCTGGGCTTCGTCGCGGGCCTGGCGCTGGTGGCGCTGGCGCCGGTCAGTACGCGTCGAAGGCGAGTTTGATCGCCAGCACCAGCCCGGCCACCCCGATCAGGATCCGCAACGGGGTGCCCGGTGCGTGGCGCACCACGACCGGCCCCAGCCGGGAGCCGATCAGGCAACCGGCGCCCAGCGGGATGACGGCCAGCCAGTACACCGGCGCGAAGACGGCGAACACCACGGCCGCAACGCAATTGGCCAGCCCGAGCAGGATGTTCTTGGCGGCATTGGCGTGGGCCAGGCTGTCGGCCCCGGCGTTGAGCAGCAGCGCCAGGAACAGCACACCGGCAGCCGCGCCGAAATAGCCGCCGTAGAGCGCGATTCCGAAGATCGCGGCCGCCTCGGCCACGATCACGCGGCGCCGCCGCCGGCCCACCCGGGGCGCGCCGCGGGGGGCGACGATGGCCAGCGAGGCCAGGCCGAGCAGGATCGGAACCACTTTCTCGAAGGCGTCGGCCGGGGTGGTCAGCAACAGCACCGCACCGGCGGCCCCGCCGGCGATGGTCACCGGCGCCAGCCGGGCGATGAACCGGCCCTGCCCGACCAGTTCCGGTCGCGATCCCCACGCCGAGCCGATGCCGTTGAAGACCAGGGCCACGGTGTTCGTCACGTTGGCCGTCACCGGCGGCAACCCGATCGCCAGCAGCGCCGGATAGGTGGCCACCGACGCCAGGCCGGCGATGCTGCCCGTCAAGCCACCGAGCACACCCGCGATCAGCAGGGTGAGGGCGTCCAGTGCGCTCAGGTGGGGTCCTTTTATCGGTCAGCGATGGGTCAATGCTCGAAGAAAGAACACCAGGTTGGCCGGGCGTTCGGCAAGTCGGCGGACGAAGTAGCCGTACCACTGCGTACCGAACGGCACGTATACCCGCACGTGGTTACCCTCCGCCGCCAGCCTGCGCTGCTCACCGTCGCGGATGCCGTAGAGCATCTGGTATTCGAACTCATCTGTCATCCGCCCGAATTCGCGTGCCATGTCACCGGCGGCGGCGACCACAGCGGGGTCGTGCGAGGCGACCATCGGATATCCCGAACCGGCCATCAGCGTCCTCAGGCACCGCACATACGTCTCGGTGACCTCGCGGGCGTCGCGGTAGGCCACCGACGCCGGTTCGTCGTAGGCGCCTTTGCACAGCCGGATCCGGGCACCCGCGGCGGCGAACTCGGCGCAGTCGGCCTCGGTGCGTTTCAGGTGTGCCTGCAAAGCCGTTCCCACCCAGCCGAATTCGGTCCGCAACTCCCGCACGATCGAGAGCGTCGAATCGGTCGTGGTGTGATCCTCGGCGTCGACGGTCACCCAGGCGCCGACCTGGTGCGCCCGTGCGCAGATTGTGTGGGCGTTCTCGAAAGCGATCTTGTCGCCGTCGCGCGGCAGCGCCTGACCCAGTGCGGACAGTTTCAGCGACACCTCCAGGGGGCGCACGGCGCCGTCCCAACTTTCGCCGCGAGCGCCGAGTGCGTCGAGCAGGTGCAGGTACGCCGTGACTCCTGCCTCGGCGGCGTCGGTGTCGGTGACGTCCTCGCCGAGGTAGTCGAGGCTGACCAGGCGCTGCGTGTCGCGCAGCGTGGTGACCGCGGACAGCGCGTCGTCGACGGTCTCGCCCGGCACGAACCGGCCGACGACATTGCGGGCGATCGGCATCCGCTGCGCGCTGTGCCGCAAGAGCTTCGACCGGCCGGCCGCCAAGATGGCCGGTCGGGCGACGCGGCCGAAGACGCTCATCGGTCCGCCGCCATGTGCGGGTAGGTGTGTTCGGTGGGGGGCACGAAGGTTTCCTTGATCGACCGGGCCGACGTCCAGCGCAGCAGGTTCAGCGGTGAACCGGCCTTGTCGTTGGTGCCCGAGGCCCGCGAGCCGCCGAACGGCTGCTGCCCGACGACGGCGCCCGTCGGCTTGTCGTTGATGTAGAAGTTGCCCGCCGCGAACCGCAACTTCTCGGCCGCCTGCGCGACGGCAGCCCGGTCGTCGGCGATCACCGCGCCGGTGAGCGCATACCGGGAGCCGCCGTCGACGACGTCGAGGACGGCGTCGAACTCGTCGTCGGGATAGACGTGCACAGCCAGAATCGGGCCGAAGTATTCGACCGAGAACGCCTCGTCGGTCGGGTCGTCGGATACCAGGACGGTGGGCTGGACGAAATAACCTTCGCTGTCGTCACATTCGCCGCCGACGGCGATCGTGACATGGGGCCCGCACTTCGCTCTTTCCAAAGCCCGCGAGATCTTGGCGAACGCCCGGGCGTCGATGACCGCCCCACCGTAGTTCGACAGGTCGGTGACGTCGCCGTAGGTCAGCGCCTCGGTGGCACCGAGGAAGTCGTCGCCCATCGCCTGCCATACCGAGCGGGCAATGAACGCGCGGGAGGCCGCCGAACACTTCTGTCCCTGGTAGTCGAACGCACCGCGAATCATCGCGGTGCGCAACACATCCGGGTTCGCCGAGGGGTGCGCCACGACGAAGTCCTTGCCGCCGGTCTCACCGACCAGTCGCGGATAGCTGTCGTAGTCGGCGATGCGGGTTCCCACCTCACGCCACAGGTGTTGGAACGTGGTCGTGGATCCGGTGAAGTGGACGCCGGACAGCCGCCGGTCGGCCAGCACCACGTCGGAGACCGCGTACCCGTCGCCGGTGACCAGATTGATCACGCCGGGCGGCAGGCCCGCGGCTTCGAGCAGTTGCATCGTCAGGTACGCCGCGAAGGTCTGGGTGATCGACGGTTTCCACACCACGGTGTTGCCCATCAACGCGGGTGCGGTCGGCAGGTTGGCCGCGATCGCGGTGAAGTTGAACGGGGTGATCGCGTAGACGAACCCGTCCAGCGGCCGGTAGTCGGTGCGGTTCCACACACCGGGCCCGCTGATCGGCTGCTGGGCCAGGATTTGGCGCGCGAACGCGACGTTGAACCGCCAGAAGTCCACCAGCTCGCAAGGTGCGTCGATCTCGGCCTGATAGGCGGTCTTGGACTGGCCCAGCATGGTGGCCGCGGCGATCGTCTCCCGCCACGGTCCGGCCAGCAGGTCGGCCGCCCGCAGGAACACCGCAGCGCGGTCGTCGAAGCTGGTGGTCGCCCAGTCGTGCTTGGCGGCCATCGCCGCGTCGACGGCGGCGGCGGCGTCGGTGGCGGTGCCGTTGGACAGAGTTCCGAGCCGGGCGCGGTGCCGGTGCGGTTGGACGACGTCGATGCGGTCGCCGTCGCCGAGGCGATGGCGGCCGGCGATGACGTGCGGCAGGTCGATGGGAGTCGCGGACAGGTCGTGCAGGGCCGCGGTCAGGCGGGTCCGTTCGGCGGATCCGGGCGCATAGTCGTGGACCGGCTCGTTGGTCGGTGCGGGAACATCGGTGCGGGCATCCATGCAGTTCAGGATGACGCGCGCGACACCCCAAACCGTTGGCCGATCAGCCAAGGATGGGCGGTCCTACTAGTAGAATCGGACAACGTGCGCGAGACCGGCGTCGGGCTGGGCCAGCTGGTGTTGGCCCTGGACGCGACGCTGGTCAAACTCGTCGAGGCGCCACGCGGGCTGGACCGGCCGGTGCGCTCGGCGGCGTTGATCGACTCCGACGACGTGCGGCTGGGCCTGGCCGTCTCCGCCGGCTCGGCCGACGTGTTCTTCCTGCTCGGCATCGCCGACACCGATGCCGTCGGGTGGCTAGACCGGCAGGTCGCCGCGCACGGCTCGCCGGCGGCGATCTTCGTCAAGGAGCCGTCCGAGGCCGTGGTCACCCGCGCGGTCGCCGCGGGCACCGCCGTGATCGCCGTCGACCCCAAGGCACGCTGGGAGCGGCTGTACCGCCTGGTCAACCACGTCTTCGAGCACCGGCGGACCGACGCCGTCCCCGATTCGGGCACCGATTTGTTCGCGTTGGCACAGTCGATCGCCGACCGCACCCACGGGATGGTCAGCATCGAGGACGCCCAGTCGCACGTGCTGGCCTATTCGGCCTCCAACGATGAGGCCGACGAACTGCGGCGGCTGTCGATCCTCGGCCGCGCCGGCCCGCCCGAGCACCTGCGGTGGATCGCCCAGTGGGGCATCTTCGACCGACTGCGGACGGGCACCGACGTGGTCGCGGTCGACGAACGGCCCGAACTCGGCCTGCGGCCACGGCGGGCGATCGGGATCCACCGCCAGGACGGGGCGGTCGGATTCGACGGCACCATTTGGGTGCAGGAGGGTTCGCGGCCGCTGGCCGACGACGCCGACGAGATTCTGCGCGGCGCGGCGGTGCTGGCCGCTCGGATCATGGCCCGGCTGGCCGCGCGGCCGTCGGCGCACCTGCTGGCCGTGCAGCAGCTGCTCGGTCTGGCCGACACCGACGATGTGGATCCGGCCGGCCTGGCCCGGGAACTCCGCATCCCCATCGACGGCCGGGCCGCGGTGATCGGGTTCGTCACCACCACCGGCGAAGCGCGGCTCTCCGACGTCATCGCCTTGAGCGCCAGCGCTTTTCGGCCCGACGCGCAGGTCGCGGCCAACGGGTCCCGGGTTTACGTGGTGCTGCCGGACTCCGGGCGCACCGCCGCGGTGGTGTCGTGGATCCGCGGCACGATCAGCGCGCTGCGCGCCGAGCTCGGGCTGGATATGCATGCCGTGATCGCGGCGCCGGTCGCCGGACTGGCCGCGGTCGCCGCCGCCCGACGGGAGATCGACCGCGTCTTCGACAGCGCCCAGCGTCACCCGGTCTTCGGTCGGGTGACCACGCTGGCCGAGGCGCGCACGACCGTGCTGCTCGACGAGATCGTCACGCTGCTGGCCGCCGATGAACGGCTGATCGACCCTCGGGTGCGCGGGCTGCGGGACTCCGAGCCGGTGCTGGCCGAGACCCTGCGCGTGTACCTGGACTGCTTCGGCGACGTGGCCGGCGCCGCGGGGACACTGCACGTGCACCCCAACACCGTCCGCTACCGTATCCGTCGGATCGAGCAACTGCTGACCACGTCGCTGGCAGATCCCGATGTCCGGCTTCTGCTGTCCTTGAGCCTGCGCGCGACAGATTGAGCGGAGCCGTCAAGGAGCCGCGCCGTCATTCGCCGAGAAATTTTTCACCGAACCTGGTAACACTGTTGCATCTGTTGCCGATGAGGCTTTTGTCATGACTGGCTGTGAGGCCCGTCACGGCGCCAGAAACCGCGGTGAATCGGGTCCCCCGACCACCGTCGAACCACGGAGCACAAGGGGTCAGCATGAAAAAGATGGGTCGGGTGCTGGTGGCGATGATCGCCGCCGTGGCGGCACTCTTCGTCGGGACAGGCACGTCACATGCCGGTCTGGACAACGAATTGAGTCTGGTTGACGGCGGTGGCCGCACGATGACGATTCAGCAGTGGGACACCTTCCTCAATGGCGTGTTCCCCCTGGACCGCAACCGGCTGACTCGTGAGTGGTTCCACTCCGGCAAGGCCGTCTA
>JAEZIA010000378.1 GCA_023416315.1 Actinomycetes bacterium | reverse complement strand
CAAGTCTCTGCGCGGCGACACCCCTGATCAAGGAGAAGCACGTCATGGCTGTGCCCAAGCGCAGAATGTCGCGCGCGAACACCCGCAGTCGGCGCGCGCAGTGGAAGGCCGAGGCCACCGGTCTGGTCAACGTTTCCGTGGGCGGCCGTCAGCACAAGGTTCCCCGCCGCTTGCTCAAGGCGGCGCGCCTCGGACTGATCGACCTCGACAAGCGCTGACGCCGTTCGCCGGAGGCGAATTGCCTGCTCGCGCGGCGTGCCTCTCAGGCCAATCTCAGGCGTTGGGCACAAACTGTGGCTGTGCGAATACTTGTCGTTGATGATGATCGCGCTGTGCGCGAGTCGTTGCGCCGGTCTCTCTCGTTCAACGGGTACTCCGTGGATTTGGCGCAGGATGGTGTCGAAGCTCTCGATGCGATCGCCAACGACCGACCCGATGCGCTCGTGCTGGACGTGATGATGCCGCGACTGGACGGCCTCGAGGTCTGCCGTCAGCTGCGCAGCACCGGCGACGATCTTCCGATCCTGGTCCTCACCGCGCGCGATTCGGTGTCCGAGCGGGTCGCAGGCCTGGACGCCGGCGCCGACGACTACCTGCCGAAGCCGTTCGCGCTCGAGGAGTTGCTGGCCCGGATGCGGGCGCTGTTGCGCAGGACCAGCCCGGACGAACAATCCGATTCGGCGGTGATGACGTTCGGTGATCTGACGCTGGACCCGGTGACCCGCGAGGTACACCGGGGCAAACGCGCGATCAGCCTGACCCGAACCGAGTTCGCGTTGCTGGAGATGCTCATCGCCAATCCGCGGCGGGTGCTGACCCGCAGCCGCATTCTCGAAGAGGTGTGGGGTTTCGACTTCCCGACCTCCGGTAATGCGCTGGAGGTGTATGTCGGCTATCTACGCCGAAAAACCGAAGCAGAAGGAGAACCGCGGCTGATCCATACCGTTCGGGGTGTGGGTTATGTGCTGCGTGAGACACCGCCCTGATGTCACCACTGAGGCGGCGCGCGCGGGCTGAGCGGGCGCCCGAAGAGCCGACGTCATCGTTATCGCTGCGATGGCGGGTCATGTTGCTGGCCATGTCGATGGTGGCAATGGTCGTGGTCTTGATGGCCGTCGCGGTGTATGCGGTGGTCTCGGCGGCGCTCTACACCGACATCGACAACCAGCTGCAGAGCCGGGCCAGTCTGTTGATCGCCAGTGGGTCGCTGGCCGCCGATCCCGGCAAGGCCATCGAAGGCACTGCTTACTCCGACGTCAACGCGATGTTGATCAACCCGGGCCGGTCCACGTATACCGCGAACCAACAGGGGCAGAAACTGCCGGTGGGGGAGCCGGAGAAGGCGGTCATCGCCGGGGACCTGCTGATGTCGCGCCGCACGGTCGGAAACCAGCGAGTGCTGGCCGTTCACCTGCCCGACAACCGATCGCTGTTGATCTCCAAGAGCCTGGCGCCCACCAACGCGGTGATGACCAAGCTGAAATGGGTCCTGCTTGCGGTGGGCGGAATCGGTGTCGTGGTCGCCGCGATCGCCGGCGGGATGGTGGCCCGCACCGGGCTGCGGCCGGTGGCTCGGCTCACCGAAGCCGCCGAACGGGTGGCGCGCACCGACGATCTGCGGCCCATCCCGGTGTTCGGCAGTGACGAATTGGCCAGGCTCACCGAGACGTTCAACACCATGCTGCGGGCGTTGACCGAGTCCCGCGAGCGCCAGGCCCGGCTGGTGGCCGACGCGGGGCACGAGTTGCGCACGCCGCTGACCTCGTTGCGCACCAATGTGGAGCTGCTGATGGCCTCCCAACAACCCGGGGCCCCGCGGCTGCCGGAGAGCGAGATGGCCGATCTGCGCACCGATGTGATCGCCCAGATCGAGGAATTGTCCACTCTGGTAGGCGATCTCGTCGATCTCACCCGTGAGGACGCCGGTGGGCTGGTGCACGAGGTCGTCGATCTCAGCGACGTCATCGAGCGGAGTCTGGAGCGAGCGCGGCGGCGCCGCAACGACGTTCAGTTCGACGTCGACGTCGTCGGCTGGCAGGTCTACGGCGATCCGGCCGGACTCTCGCGGGCGGTGGTCAATCTTCTGGACAACGCGGCGAAGTGGAGTCCCTCGGGAGCTCATGTCGTGGTCCGGCTGCGTCAGGTCGATGCCGCCCATGCCGAACTCGTGGTGTCCGACTACGGGCCCGGAATTCCGCCGCAGGAGCGCGGTCTGGTCTTCGAACGCTTCTACCGGTCCGCGTCGGCGCGCGCCATGCCCGGATCCGGCCTGGGCTTGGCGATCGTCAAACAGGTCGTCGTCAAGCACGGCGGGATGATCCGCATCGGTGAAACCGTCCCGGGTGGGCAGCCCCCGGGTACGTCGTTCTTCGTCCTGCTGCCGGGGCTTCCGATACCGGCGGACGCCTATCCAGAGGATTCAGCTGAGAGTGAAAGCGCGGGCGAAAACGCCAAGACGAATGGTGACCGGCGGTCGTCCCGCCAGAAACCGCCCGTGGCCCCGAGTGTCATCTCAGTCGATTCTCAGTAGCGCAGGGCAAGCTGTAATCACCAGTTTTTCGCATCTCGTGAACAGGAAGAGCGACCTGACGATATGACCGACCACTCGAGGTATTCGCCGCCGCAGCAGTCCGGCCATCCAGGGCCGAATCAGCATGTGGCGCCGGGGTATTCACCCCCGCCCCGGACGGCCGGTTACGGGCAGTCCTACGACTGGCGATACGCCACCCAGCAGCACCAGCAACCCTACGGCCAGCCGTATGACCCGTACCAGGCTGCGCGCCAAGGGAATCCGCCGACGGCAGTCAACTACGGCCAGGTGCCGCCGCCCAGGCGCTCGCGAGCGGGTGCGTTGGTGGCCGGCGCCCTGGCGATCGCGGTCGTATCGGCAGGCATCGGCGGCGGCGTCGTCTTGCTCGCCCACCCGGACCACGAGCCGGCCGGCTCGATACTGCACGGGTCGACCAACGGGGGAGCCAACGTTCCGGCGGCCAACCTGCCGGTGGGCTCGGTCGAGCAGGTGGCGGCCAAAGTCGTTCCCAGCGTGGTCAAGCTGGAGACCGAATTCGGCAGGCAGTCCGAGGAGGGCTCGGGCATCATCCTGTCGTCCGACGGGTTGATCCTGACCAACAACCACGTCGTCGCCGCGGCCAAGGGCGGCCCGATGCCGTCCGCGCCCGGTGCGCCGTCGATTCCGGGTCTGCCGGGGATTCCGCTTCCGGGTGGTCCCGGTACCCCGCCGCCGGACGGCTCCGGCGCCCCGGGCGGGGGAGCGCCGACGACCACCGTGACGTTCGCCGACGGCCGCACCGCACCCTTCACCGTGGTCGGCACCGACCCGGCCAGTGATATCGCCGTCGTCCGCGCCCAGGGGGTGTCGGGGCTGACGCCGATCACACTGGGCTCCTCGGCCAATCTGCGCGTCGGACAAGACGTGGTGGCGGTCGGCTCACCGCTGGGCCTGGAGGGCACCGTCACCACCGGCATCGTCAGCGCCCTGAATCGTCCGGTCGCGACCGGTGGCGACACCAACAACCAGAACACCGTGCTGGACGCCATCCAGACCGATGCCGCGATCAACCCGGGTAACTCCGGCGGTGCCCTGGTGAACATGAGCGGTGAGCTGGTGGGGGTGAACTCGGCGATCGCCACGATGGGCGGCGATTCCCCAAACGGCCAGAGCGGCTCGATCGGCCTCGGCTTCGCGATCCCGGTCGACCAGGCCAAGCGGATCGCCGACGAGCTGATCAGCACCGGCACGGCCAGCCACGCGTCGTTAGGTGTCCAAGTCAGCAATGACACCACCACCCACGGAGCGAAGATCGTCGACGTCACAAAGGGCGGTGCCGCCGCGGCGGCCGGTCTGCCCAGCGGTGTGGTGGTCACCAAGGTCGACGACCGCGTGATCGGCAGCGCCGACGCCCTGGTCGCCGCCGTCCGGTCGAGAGCGCCCGGCGACAAGGTGACGCTGACGTTCAAGGACCCCAGCGGGGCCGATCGCACCGTGCAGGTCACCCTCGGAAAGGCCGCGCAGTGATCCGGGTGGTGGGTGAACATCCCATGACGCTGACCGGTGCGGCTGCCGCGATGTCGCGGACCAGATATACGGTGACAGCCATGGAACAGCCAGCGGAATTGGTGGGACGCGCGCTCGTCGTCGTCGTCGATGACCGGACGGCCCACGGTGATGAGGAGGACCACAGCGGGCCGTTGGTCACCGAGCTGCTCGCGGAGGCGGGGTTCGTGGTGGACGGCGTGGTGGTGGTGGCGGCCGACGAGGTCGAGATCCGCAACGCGCTCAACACCGCCGTCATCGGCGGTGTCGACCTCGTGGTGTCGGTAGGCGGCACGGGTGTCACCCCGCGCGACGTCACGCCAGAGGCCACCAGGACCATTCTCGACCGCGAGCTGCTCGGTATCGCCGAGGCGCTGCGTGCCTCCGGGTTGTCCGCGGGCATCACCGACGCGGGTCTGTCGCGTGGCCTGGCCGGAATCTCCGGCAGCACGCTGGTCGTCAACATCGCCGGCTCGCGCTACGCCGTGCGTGACGGGATGGCGACGCTGAACCCGCTGGCCGCTCATGTCATCGGCCAGCTGTCCAGCCTCGAGATCTAAAGCAAGCTCCAGCAGAAGCGTCAGCGGGCGGTCCTCGCCGCGGCGTACGGTTGATTAAGAGCCGCATGGGGCGGGTCAAGGCGTTGTGTTAACACGCTGTGAACTGCACAAACATCAAGATTGTGATCTTTGTCACAAATGTGGGGCGTTGTGATGGCCAGTCCGCGCGACAAACGAAGCGCAGTTAACAAGATCTTCGGAGTGGAACTACCTCAGGAGTCGTCCGATGAGCGCGACCCCGACGGAATCCGCGACGTCGATGACCGGGATCAATGGTTGCGGGACAACGTCCCGCCGCACCACGGCTGATGATCAGCAGGTGGTGATGGGCAGGTCCAGGCACGTCGCGCGGTCTGGGCGGGTCTTCACCAGGCCCGCGCCGGTGTCCGGTCGGCGCCCGTTTGCGCACCGCCACTTCGGTTTCCGGTTAACCGGGGCATGACCTCCAGCAAACTTCGTCGCGCGAAATCGAATTCGGCGCACGGCGACGCTATGCGTTGCCGCCCCGATGTCATCCCGTTATGTTCCTCGTGTCAACGATGAGCAAAGCGTAAGAGCAGGGTGTGAGGACTCTCATCGACTGCTTTTACGGCGTGTGCGGTGCCAGCAGGTGGGGGCCCGAGCACGAACAACACACTCGGTGAGCCCACGGGTAAGCCGTCGACATAGCTAGGGAGAACATGAAGGTAATCGGTCGGGTGCTGGTGGCGATGATCGCTGCCGTCGCGGCGTTGTTCGTCGGGACAGGCACCTCGCACGCAGGTTTGGACAACGAGCTGAGTCTGGTTGACGGCGGTGGCCGCACGATGACGATTCAGCAGTGGGACACCTTCCTCAATGGCGTGTTCCCCCTGGACCGCAACCGGCTGACTCGTGAGTGGTTCCACTCCGGCAAGGCCGTCTA
>JAEZIA010000359.1 GCA_023416315.1 Actinomycetes bacterium | reverse complement strand
TGCAGGAACGTCACGATCGGAATCCAGTACATGTCCGGCGACACGTCGTACCCGCGTGCCTCCCGCAACCAATCCGGTTCGGCGAACAGCAGATTCGGATTCCACCAGGAGATCGGGTCCGACGCGTGCTGCAGGTAGACGACCCGCGGATAGCCCCACGGCTTGTCGGGGCGGTCCAGATTGTCCGGCCTCGCGGCGAACCGGATGTTCTGCCCCTCATCGAAGATCGGCAGCCACATCGGCGAGCCGGCATCACGGTTGACGGTGACGTCGTCCCACATCGTGTTGTTGAACGTCGGGCCGGAGAACAGCGCCCCGTTGGTGCGGGCGATGATGTTGTTCGGGCTCAGGAACGGTGCCTCGCCGCCGAAGGATCCCAGGCTCTCACCGAAGACCACGATCTTGGGCCGCTGCGCCTCGGGCATCTCGCGCAGGCGCGCGTCGACCGCCTCGAAGAGGGCCTGACCGGCCTGGCGGGCGTTCTCCTTGTCCACCAGGAACGAAAGCCAACTCGGCAGGAACGAGTACTGCATGGACACGATCGCGGTGTCGCCGTTGTACATGTACTCCAGCGCAGAGGCTTCCGCCTCGTTGATCCAGCCGGTTCCCGTCGTCGTCGCGACCGCGATGACCTTGCGCTGGAACCCGCCGGTGCGCTCCAACTCGCGGGTGGCGAGCTCGGCGACCGCCTTGATGCCCTCGGCGGAGTTCTTGCCCGCGTAGGCCCGGATCGGTTCGACCGCGGGGGCGCCGTTGAACTTGGTCAGTTCCTCGACGGTGGGACCGCCTGCGACGAAGGTGCGGCCCTGATGGCCGATGGTGTCCCAGACGACCAATGAGCCGGGGCCGCCGGAGCGCAGCGGCGTGGTGGGGGCCGGGTTATCGGGATCCATCTCGTCGTTGACCGAGGCGAAGGTGCTGTTCAGGAAGCTCATGCCGCCCCTGATGATCACGCCGTTGAGGACCGCGATCGTCAGGCTCAGCAAGATCGCCACCACGACGACGAACGAAACACGCGGCGGGGCATAGCGATTCAGCAGCCGGACCAGGTATCTGACGAGTCTGCCGACCAGCTGGCCGATCTCGACGAAGAGGAAAAGCACGACCACACCGATGATTCCGGCTTGCGGGTAGTTGAACCACTGCAGCCGCGGCACACCCATCAGATCGCGGACGTGATCCTGCCAGGTGTGGAACCAGTAGATCGTGAGGACCAGCCAGACGATTCCGACGACGACGAGTACCGGCCAGGCCCAGCGGGGCGGCCGCGGGCTGGTGGGCCGCGACATCATGAAGCGGACCAGCCAGACGGCGAAGACGCCGAGCCCGTATCCGACCGCGCCGGCGGCGCCGCTGACCAGACCCTGGAACAGCGGCCCGCGTGGCAGCAGTGACGGGCTCAGCGACAGGCCCAGAAACAGCAGACCGACTGCGGTTCCGGTGAAGGTGTAGCGCCGTTGCCACCAGTCCGGTTTCGGCTCGTCGCCGGACTCGGTGGCGGCTGCCTCCGAGTCAGTGGCTTCGGTCGGCTCCGGCTCGGTGACGGTCACGACAGCACCTTAGCGGTGGGTGAAGTTCGCTGGGCGCTTCTCGGTGAAGGCGGCCATGCCCTCGGTCTGGTCCTCGGTGGCGAACGCGGAGTGGAACAGCCTGCGCTCGTAGAGCAGGCCCTCGGTCAGCGTGGATTCGAAGGCCCGGTTCACCGCTTCCTTGGCCATCCGGGCGGCGGAGCGCGACATCTGCGAGATCGTGGTTGCGACGGCCTTGGCCTCGGTGAGCAAGTCGTCGGCGGGCACGATGCGCGAGACCAGGCCGCTGCGTTCGGCTTCGGCGGCGTCGATGGTGCGGCCGGTCAGGATCAGGTCCATCGCCTTGGCCTTGCCGATCGCGCGGGTCAGCCGTTGCGAACCGCCCATGCCCGGCAGCACGCCCAGCTTGATCTCGGGCTGACCGAACTTCGCGGTGTCGGCGGCGATCAGGACGTCGCACATCATGGCGAGCTCGCAGCCGCCGCCGAGAGCGTAGCCGGCGACGGCGGCGATCGTGGGGGTGCGGACGGCGGCCAGCTTGCCCCAGGCGGCGAAGAAGTCGGCGTCGAACACCTCGGAGAACGACAGCGTCGCCATCTCCTTGATGTCGGCGCCCGCGGCGAACGCCTTCTCGTTGCCGGTGATGACGATCGCGCCGATCCCGGGGTCGGCGTCGAATTCGGCGGCAGCCGTGGTGACCTCGACCATCACCTGGCTGTTGAGGGCGTTGAGCGCCTTGGGCCGATTGAGCGTGATGGTGCCGACGCGCTCGTCGCGGTCGACCAGGATGGTCTCGTAACTCACTTGTCCTCCTCGAACGTCAGGTCCGGGTCTGCCGGCGCGAAGTACTGTTCCACATCCTGCTCGGTCACCGCGGCCAGCGATGGTGGGTTCCACTGGGGATTGCGGTCTTTGTCGACGAGCTGGGCGCGGATGCCCTCGACGAGGTCGTGGGATTTCAGCGACGCCGACGACACCCGGTACTCCTGGACCAGCACGTCTTCCAGGGTGTCCAGTTCGGCGGCCCGGCGTACCGAGGCCAGCGCGACAGACGCCGCGATGGGGGAGCGGGAGGCGATGAGCTCGGCCGCCTGCTTGGCCGCGTCGACGTCATGGGCGCGCAGCGCGGCGATGATGTCGGCGACGGTCTGGCCCGCGTAGCACTGGTCGATCCAATGCCGTTGGGCGGCAAGCTCGCTCGGCGGCGGTTCGATGGCGAACGCTGAGACGGCCGCGTCCACGCCGTCCTCGACGAGCGCGGCGACGAGTCCCTCGAGTTGCACGTGCGGGACATAGTGGTCGGCGAAGCCGAGCGCGATGGCGTCGGCGCCGGTGAACGGCGCACCGGACAGCGCGGCGTGCAGCCCCAGGGAGCCTGGGGCGCGGGACAGCAGATAGGTGCCGCCGACGTCGGGGATGAAGCCGATGCCGACCTCGGGCATCGCGATCTTGGCGGTGTCGGTGGCGACCCGGACGCTGCCGTGGCCGGCGCCGCCGACGCCGCCGCCCATCACGATGCCGTCCATGATGGCCACGTACGGCTTGGGGTAGCGGCCGATCTGGGCGTTGAGCCGGTACTCGTCGAACCAGAACCGGCGGGCCTCGGAGCCGCCGTCGGCGCGGGCGCTGTTGTAGATCGCCACCACGTCGCCCCCGGCGCACAGGCCACGCTCACCGGCGCCGGTGAGGAGCACCGCGCGGACGTCGTCGTCGTGGGCCCACTCGGTGAGGGCGTTGGCGATGATCGTGACCATGTTGTGGGTCAGCGAGTTGATCGCCTTGGGCCGGTTGAGCGTGAGGAAGCCGACGCCGCCGTCGACCCGGGTCAAGACTTCGTCGGATTCAGCCGTCACGTCAGTGAGGTCCTTCCGCAGCAAAAGGTTGGATGTCCTAGCTTTTCAGAGCCGAAATTACCAGCTGGGATGAGTTCGTGACCCGCGGGATGCCGCGCACAGGTAAGGTCAGGCTTTGTAGGGCCGGGGACACGCGGGAAAAAGTTGTGAACTTCCTGGGAACCGGTTCCGGCGGCCGTTCGTTGACGGTCTGTTAGTCGACTTCCAAGAGAGGATTCCGACGGTGCGGGAGACCAGCAACCCGGTATTTCGTTCGCTGCCCAAGCAGCAAGGCGGATACGCAACATTCGGTACCGGCGTAGCCGGTGCCCAACAGGTGGCCTACCAGGCCGACCCCTATGCGGGCGCCTACCAGCCGCAGACCGGTGTCTCGCGGCCCATGACGATCGACGACGTCGTCACCAAGACCGGCATCACCCTCGCAGTGCTGTCCGTCGTCGCGGTCATCTCCTACTTCCTCGTGTCGGCCAACCTGGGCCTGGCCATGCCGCTCACCCTGATCGGTGGGCTCGGCGGTCTGGTCCTGGTGCTGATCGCGACGTTCGGGCGCAAGCAGGACAACCCCGCGATCGTGCTGAGCTACGCGGCGCTGGAGGGCCTGTTCGTCGGCGCCGTCTCGTTCATCTTCGCCAACGT
>JAEZIA010000315.1 GCA_023416315.1 Actinomycetes bacterium | reverse complement strand
GCCAACCGACCCACCACCTTCCCGTCCGGCCCACAGACGTCCCGGCCGGTGACCACGCTGAGCAACAGCACCGTCGAAGCATGCCTGATCCGGACGGCTGCGGGCAGCTAGTCGCGTCGTCCCGGCTCACCCCAGGCCCCGCTTCGCTAGAAGGACACAGCGTTCATTCGGCGGTTAGCCAGTCCGTCAGCGTCGTCTCGGTGATCACGGCACCTTGGCCAGTGACCAAGCTGTGGTGGTCAACCGGCGTGTCGAAGTAGGTGGCAGCGGGATCCACGATGATCGGCGCCTGCCGGCCCCGCGCTTCAGAGACGACGCGAACCAACTGAGCGAACGTCATCTTGTCCGGACCACCGACGTCGAGGACGCCGTTTAGCGGTGCGGCTTGCGCCACATCGGCGACCTCGGCGGCCACTTCCGCTGCGGATATTGGCTGGATTCTGGCATCCGGTACCCGGTAGGCGCCCTTGACCAGCAGTGCTCCGACAATCCTGTCGGTGAACTCGTGAAACTGGGTGGCCCGCACGATGGTGTAGGGCAACCCCGATCCGGCGACGGTCTTCTCCTGGACCACCTTGGCGCGCGCGTAGCCACTGTCGGGCAACCCGTCGACCCCGACGATCGACAAGACCACGATGTGGTTGACCTCGGCCGCTGTGGCGGCCGCGACCAGATTCGCAGATTCGGTGGCGAAAAACTCCACGACGGGTTCGGCGTCCAACGATGGTGCATTCGTGACGTCGACGACGACGTCGGCGCCAGCCAGCGCCCCGTCGAGTCCCTTTCCGGACACCGCATCCACACCTGTGCTCCGGGCAGCAGGTGTGACCTCATGTCCGGCCGTACGCAGCAACGTGACGACGCGACTGCCGATCAGTCCAGTGGCTCCGAGGACGGTGATCTTCATGATCCGAATACCTTTCGTAGCTGGGCCGTGGGACCACCTTGCCGCGGGTCACGCCCGCCTGAGCCCTGGAAAGTCCGTAGTTCGGCGCCCGAGAACCCGTAGTCCAGCGGGACGGCCTCACCGGATTGAGTAATGCATATGCATGAAGTTATGATCGCTGCGCCTTAACGCTGCGGACCCGAGGATGACGCCATGTGGGACTTCGAAACGGACCCCGAATACCAGAAGAAGCTCGACTGGGTCGAGGAGTTCATGCGCGAGAAGCTCGAACCGCTGGACTTCGCCCCGCTCGACCCCTACGAGAAGACCAACCCGCAGGTGCGCAATGTGCTGCGCCCGTTGCAGCAGGCGGTCAGGGAGCAGGGGCTGTGGGCGGCGCACCTGAGCCCGGAGTTGGGCGGCCAGGGCTACGGCCAGGTCAAGCTGGCCCTGCTGAACGAGATCGTCGGCCGCTCCCGTTGGGCACCTTCGGTTTTCGGATCCCAAGCACCGGATTCCGGCAACGCCGAGATTCTCGCGATGTTCGGCACCGAGGAGCAGAAGAAGCGTTACCTGCAGCCGCTGTTGAATGGTGAGATCTCGTCGTGCTACTCGATGACCGAGCCACACGGCGGTTCCGACCCCGGCCTGTTTACCACCCACGCCGAACGCGACGGTGACGAGTGGGTGATCAACGGCGAGAAGTGGTTCTCCTCCAACGCCCGCAATGCCAGCTTCCTCATCGTCATGGTGGTCACCAACCCGGAAGCCCGCACGCACCAGAAGATGTCGTTGTTCATCGTGCCCGCCGAAACGCCAGGGATCGAGATCATCCGCAACGTCGGGGTCGGCGGCGAATCCGACGACCGTGCCGGGCACGGCTATATCCGCTACAACGACGTCCGAGTGCCCGCCGACCACGTGCTCGGCGGCGAGGGCCAGGCGTTCGCGATCGCCCAGACCCGCCTCGGTGGCGGCCGGGTGCACCACGCCATGCGCACGATCGCGTTGGCGCGCAGGGCATTCGACATGATGTGCGAGCGGGCGGTGTCGCGCCAGACTCGGCGTGGCCCGCTGGGCGACTACCAGATGACGCAGGAGAAGATCGCCGACAGCTGGATTCAGATCGAGCAGTTCCGGCTGCTGGTGCTGCGCACCGCCTGGAAGATCGACAAGTACCACGACTACCAGAAGGTCCGCCGCGACATCGCCGCGGTGAAGGTGGCAATGCCGCAGGTCCTGCATGATGTGGTGCAGCGGGCCATGCATCTGCATGGGGCACTGGGGGTTTCCGACGAGATGCCGTTCGTGAAGATGCTGGTGGGTGCGGAGTCACTGGCCATCGCCGACGGCCCGACCGAGGTGCACAAGCTGACGGTCGCGCGTCGCACGCTCAAGGAGTACGAGCCGGTCGACACGCTGTTTCCCAGCCAGCACATTCCCACCCGTCGTGCGGCGGCCCAGGCCAAGCTGGCCGAACTGCTCGAACACGAGGTCGCCGAGCTGTGACGGCTTCGTAGATGGCCGTCGACACCTCGGCCAATCTGGTGGCGACGGCCGAGCGACTGTTCGCCGAACGTGGGGTCGACGCGGTGAGCCTGCGGGAGATCGCCCGCGAGGCCGGCGCCCGCAATGTGATGGCGGTGCAGTACCACTTCACCGACCGCGCCGGAGTGCTGGCCGCGATCGCCGACAAACACTTGCCGGTGGTCGACGCCCGGCGCGATGCGCTGCTCGACGAGATCGAGAGCGCGGCTGTGCCGTCGCTGCGGGCGATGGCCTCGGCGCTGGTCCGGCCGCTGGCCGCCAAACTGGGCGACCCCGACGGCGGGCCCGCGTTCCTGCGTATCCACGCCGATCTGCTGAACCGTCCGGTGCCGTCGTTCGACTTCACCGGCCGCTCCGGCAGTCTCCAGCGTTGGCGTGGCCTGCTGGAGCCGCTTCTCGACCCGGTGGCTGTCACGCTGCATCCGCGGCTGGGTGCGCTGGTGTATGCCGCCGTCGAGTTGGGCCGGCGCGCGGCGACCGCGCCGCACGCCGACGACCGGTTGTTCAACAGCCACCTGGTCGACACCGTCGCCGCCATGCTGGCCGCACCACTGTCGGAAGAAACGCGCGCGCTCGCGGGCGAGCGCCAGGCCCGGCGCTCGCGGCGCGAGGCCCGTACGTAAGTAACCGCTCCTCCGTCAGCTGAACGGATGAATCCCCGCTCTCGGGTGTCATCCGAACATCTCATTCGCCTGCGTGCGCCTTTACCCAACCGAGTCCACCGCGTAATTTCTGCGTTATCGAAGTCGGCCGTGCCGCTCGAAGAAGTGACTTCCCTTGCAGCACTTGCTTTTTCCGTGACTTTCTTGACGAGAAGGAGAGCCGGGCATGACATGGATGATGCCGGCGATGCTGTCTGCCGCTGTGCTCGCTACGGGCGCAATCGCAACCGCCGCCCCGGCCGCTGCCGGCTGTAACAGTGTGTCGGTCAGCATCTTCGGTGGTGGCAGCCGCTGCGACGGCCCCGTCGATCCGCTCGGAAACTTCACCCGCTGTGACCGCGGCTATGGCATGGGATTCGGTGGGTCACGTTGCTACGTGGTCAATCTCGGCGACGCCGCACAAGCGCCGCATATCCCGTGATAGCACTGAGTCACCCGACGAGGGCGTGCGCGTCGGCTCCTCGAGCCGAGGCTGCATAATCCACCAGCACCCACACCGTATCGTCGTGATCAACAGAGGTGATGTCAACGCGGGGATTCGCGGGGAAGTCCGGGATACCCGTCAACCCCTGGCAGACGATGCTCACCGAGAGGTCCTGGGCTGTGCAGCTGACGACGATCCGGGCGGAGCCGCTGGTGTGTGAGATCAGCTCGGCCACCGGCCCCAGCAGGGCCTCGATATCCGCGGGGTCGAGGTCCGGTAGTTGGCCCGCGACGTCCACCGTCACGCCGACCTGCCGGGTTTCAGCCGCATCCATCAGCGGCCGCACCGCCTGCATGAAGGGATGCTCGAAGGTGGCCGCCTGATCGAAGAGGGCACGCATCTTGCGGGATTCCGCGCGTGCCCGGGCCTGCAACTGTGCGTCGACGCCGACGCCGTCACGCAACGCTTGCAGGAGAGGCACCACGTTTTCCACCAGTTGCGCATATCGCCGTTGATATTCGGCGCGCAGTGCGCGTTCGACCAATTCCCGCAGTGCGATTCGCTTGTGCGCGTCGACTTCCGCCTGTGCGGCGGTGGCGGCCGCCCGCATCAATCCGTTGAACACGAGCGCGAACAACTGGATACCGAGGATGCTGGCGGTACCGAGACCGATGTTGACCGCCGTAGCGGCCGTCGGGTTGCAGAAGAACTCGACTGCGCCGCCCACGGTCCAGTAACCGATCAGGATGGCGGCACCGGTGCGGGTCGACAGGCCGAGAAGCAGTGGCACCAAGCACCATCCGATCGCACCCTGCGACCAATGTGCGTAGCCACCGAGCATGTGGGGTTCCAACAGCAGCGGCTGGACAACGGTGACGGCAAGCAATGCCACGGCGGCCGGCCACGCGGGACGGGCGCCGCCACGACGGATAGCGGGCACCGCGGCCAGCGTGGCGACGAACGCCACCACACCGAGCACGGCACTCCACACACCGTGGTCGACGGCCAGCGCCGCGTGCGGTACCGAGAACGCCAGATTCGCCACGGCGTAGGCCGCCAGCGCAAGACCGTACCGGGCCCGAGCCCGTTCGATGAATCTGTCCGGGTCCGTCGGCAGCGCGACCGGGGTCGCGGCCGGCGTTTGGGCCCAGCGTAATTCGACGGTCGTGCCACCACCGGGTATCGAGGTGATCCGGGCACTGCCCCCAGCCCGCCTCATACGCCCTTCGATCGAGTCGGTGACCCCGCGACCGGTGCGCGGCAGCTGAGGAACGAACCCGATTCCGTCGTCGACGACGACGACCGAGTCGTCCGTGACCGTCACAGTGACCTCGGTTGCGTTCGCGTGGCGGTCGGCGTTGTTGATCGTCTCCCGGAAGGCGGCGATCACCGCCTTGGCGTCCTCACCGTCGAGCCACAGCCGATCACGTCCGTCGAAGCGCCCCGGCGTGGTCATGTGCGTGGCGCACTTGCGGAGTTCGCCGACGAGCTCGACGCGCGCCGGTGGCGGTTCCCAAGGACTTTCCGCGAGCAGTTCGAGATCGCGCCGCGCCTGATCGGCCAGCCGCTCCGCGGGCAACCGCTCGTCTTGTCCGGTGATCAGCAGCGTCGATGCGGCGGTGTCGTGCAGTAGCGCGAGTTGCTCGCGCTCGTACTCGCGCACCGCGTCGCCGACCTGTTGGTTCACCTCGGCCGCCACCCGCGCCGCCCTGGCGCGGTCGACGGTGGTCGCGATCCGCAGCAGTACGAAGCGCACGACCGCCGCCGTGATCCACTGGAGCGCAAAGTAATACAGGGCGATCACCGGGCCGAGCTGCGACCAGCCGAGAATCTCGGCACTGCCCCAGGCGTAGCAGGCGGCGATGCCCACTGTCATGGGCAGGCTGACCCATGGCGATACCGAGACCGCGAAGCTGACGACCGCGGTACCGGCGATGGCTTGTGGCGCCGTATTGGAGCTGTAGAACTGCGGGTCGTGGACCATCACCGGAAGCGAGACGCACACCGCCAGCACAAGCAGGTAATCGACGGCGAACGGAACCCGGTGGTGAGACCTGGTCAGGATGCGGTACAGCGACCAGCAGACCA
Organism: Actinomycetes bacterium; assembly: GCA_023416315.1. GTDB lineage: Bacteria > Actinomycetota > Actinomycetes > Mycobacteriales > Mycobacteriaceae > Mycobacterium. The sequence continues at coordinate 4,271 of JAEZIA010000315.1, read as the reverse complement.
GAGCGGCGAAGAGCCACGTGCCGCGCGACTCGGCTGTCGACCCGGGATCCAACAGCGTGACCGAGGCGACGACAAGGTTGACCGAGTTGCGCATCAGCAACCCGACTTTCGCGGCCGCCTCCGACATGTGATGCCGGGAAGCGTTAGTGTTGTTGATCATCGCCCGCGGTGTTCGGGGATCCGACTCATGGACCGGATGTTAAGCGGCGACCGCGGACCCCGCTATCGTCCGTTCGGCTGACGCCGCAGACCCCCGAACCACCGCGCTGCAAGCTGTTTTCGTACGTTTGGGTGACACCGTATCCCCATTCCGATCGCTACGGTCATCGCATGGCAGTCGAGCATGTTCGGACGCGACAAACCACGTCGCTGCGTACCGCTTTGGTGGTCGGCGTCACGGCGCTCGGGATCGTGAGCGCACTACCGGGCGGCGTGACCCATGTCCGAGCCGAATCGCCGCTCCCGGTCACGGCGAGCGCCTCGGTGCCACTGCGCGTTTCGCAGCAGGACGTCGCGCTGATGGCCTACATTCCGGTGTGGACCGACGCCATGATCGCGATCGACGAGATCGCGGTCGCGGCCGAACCCATCGTGACCAACGCGATCAACTCCACGCTCGCCGTCGGGAATTCGATTCCGTTCGTCAACGTCTTCGCCCGCCAGGCGTTCATCATCTACAACTATCTGATCTGGCCCATCGTCTGGTTGCCGACAACCTGTGGCGTGCTCTTCCTCGGAACATTGGACGTCGGCTACCTCAACCACTGGATAGCGGTGACCGCACAGTCATTGGCGGATTTCGTTCAGGCGGAGGCGAATTACTTCCTGTACGGGGGCTGGAACCCGCTCGCCGCGGCCGCGGCGTCGGCGAAGGCGACTGCTGCCCGCGACGGCGCTGCCGACTCCGCCAAGACACCCGACGTCAGCCGGCCGAAGTCCGGGCTGGCGAAGTCGGGGCGCGTCGTCGCGGCCAAGGCTGTCGCGCCTGCGGTGGACGCCGAGACGGTCGATGGCGTGCAGAAGGCCGCGGCCAGCGCCCGCGCCACATCACCGAAGATCAGTGCTCCGGCAGGCGCGTCGTCGCCCAAGCGCGGTTCGAAGACCGGCTCGGCCAAGGCCGAGGGGAAGCAGTCCGCCGGCACAGGCCATCACGCGCGGCGCGGTCAGCCGAACAGGTAGCGCCGGCCTCAGGTCCGGACGATCGCCAGACCTTCCTGAACGAGGGTCGCGGTCAGCACCGCGTCGGCGTCATACAGGTTCAGGGTCACCAAGCCCCGACCGCGTGCGGCGGCGGGCGACCGCGATTCCAGCAGGTTCCACTGCCCGGGGCGGATCGGCCGGTGAAACCACACCGATGAGTCGGTGGTCGCGGTGCGGTGGCTGCGGTCGGTCATCGAGTGGCCGTGCACCCGCAGCACCGGATCGATGCCGTAGATGTCGGTGACATAGACCGCCGCACATGCCCCCAGCCACGGTGGACCGGCCAAGGGCACGGTGATCCGCCACCACAGTCGCCGGACGAATTCTCCTGTGCTGAAGTCATCTTCGTAACGCATGTCGATCTCGTCGAGCGGCAACGACGGGGCCGGTCCGATCGGGCCGGTGGCGGGCAGCCGCTCGGGATCGTCGGACGCGGCCGCGCGGACGGCGTGCTCGGGGCCGTCGGCGCTCGCCGAGTACGAGACGGTCGCGACGGTCAACAGTCGGCCGTTCTGGCGAGCCAGCACCCGGCGCGACGCCGCGGTGCGGCCGTCGTAGACGTGTTCGACGTCGTAGGACACCGGGGTGCCCGCATCGCCGCCACGCAGGAACTGCACGTGCAGGCTGGTCGGTGACTTGTCGGCGTCCACCGTGTGGCAGGCCGCCGCCATGGCCTGCGCGGCGAGATGCCCGCCATAGGCACGCTTGTCGTCCGGACCGCTGGCCTCGCCCACAAATGCGCCGGACGGATCGGGGCTGACGGTCAGCAGCCGCGCCAGTACGCTCACGCCGGCCCGGTTCCCGTTGTGACAGTGCCGGATTCGACCAGCGCACCAATCTGGTCGGCTGTCAGCCCGAACTCGGCCAGTACCGCGGCGGTATCGTCGCCGAGCGCGGGTGCGGGTGCGGGCGCGATGTGTGCACCGTCGACCGACATCGGCAGGCCGGGCGCCAGGTAGCTGCCGATCCTCGGCTGCTCGAGGAGGCTGAACAGCGGGTTGGCCGTCACGCGCGGGTCCTTCGCGACCTCGGCGAAGTCCAGGTACCGGTCCCACAGCACCGAACTGGCCGACAGCGCCGCCGTCACTTCCTCCGCGTTATGCCGGGCGAACCACGGGGCGAACAAACCGGTCAGCACGGCGCGATGCTCGTAGCGCTGGCCCTCGTCGCTGAAGTCGGCGCCCAGCACTTCGGCAACGGCGGCAACGGCTTTCGTCGTTCCGGTGAGCTCCGCGAGATCCCGGAAGTGCCGGTTGGTCAGCGCGACCAGCATGAACCTGACGCCGTCGCTGCTGGTGTAGTCCTGGCCGTACTGGCCGTAGATGGCGTTGCCGAGCCGCGGCCGTTGCGCGCCGGTCACCATCGGTTCGGTGAGGAACCCGAGGTTGGCCGCGGTAGCCAGGGCGACGTCGTCCAGCGGCAGTCGGATCCGGCTGCCCGCCCCGGTCGCCTCGCGGCGGCGCAGGGCCACCAGGATCGCCAGCACGGCATACAGTCCACAGCTGACGTCCCACGCGGGAAGCACGTGGTTCACCGGACCGCTCTGCGCCGGCGACCCGGTAACCAGCGGGAACCCCGTGGCAGCGTTGACGGTGTAGTCCACCCCGGTCGACCCGTCGCCGCGGCCGACCACTTCCAGATGGATCAGGTCCGGGCGAACGGCGCTGAGCTCCTCATGGGAATGCCACTGCCGCCCAGCGACATTGGTGATCAGGATGCCTGCGTCGGCAATCAGCCGGGCCACCAGTTGCTGACCTTCGGTGGAACGCATGTCGGCCGCCACCGACCGTTTGCCCTTGTTCAGACCGGCCCAGTAGATACTGTCACCGCTCTCGGTCAGCGGCCAGCGCCGGTAATCGGCCGCCCCGCCGACCGGATCGACCCGGATCACCTCGGCCCCGAGCTGAGCGAGGGTCATCCCGGCCAGCGGCACAGCCACAAAGCTGGAGATCTCAATGATGCGGACACCGGCCAAGGGCAGGTCAGGCGTATCGGTCACCCGACGAGTATGGCGGGTCGACTCCTCACCACACCGCGACGGGCACGCCCAAGCAGAACAGGAACAGCGCCAGCAGGAACCAGCCCGCGCCCTGCCAGATCGGCCAGGTCCCCTCGGCACGCCACACACGGTAGGTCTGCACCAGCGCGCCTGCTCCGCCGACGAACAGAATCGCGGGCACCAAGATGCCCGCGATCCGGGAATGCCAGGCCAGCGCCGCCGTCAACGCAACACCGGCCACCACCACGACGGCCACGACGTACTTCACCGCCGCCCGGAACGCCGCCGGATCGTGCCAGCGCTTTTCCACATCGTTGCGGTCCATAGTCACCTCGGTTCCCAGCGTAGGACGGGATAAACCCCACCCGCGGTTGACGCCCCCGGCCACGGGGTAGTCCGGCGGGCATGACGCACCCCACAGATGACCAGAGCGAAGAGGATGTCCACGAGGACCCGAAGGTCGCCGCATCGCGGGCTGGCAAGGACGGTGAGGACGGCACGTACGTCGGTGAGACCGGCCCGGACGACGCCATCGACGCCGGCGAGACCGGAGCGGAGGCCCGCAGCCAGGCCGAAGGGTAGTGGAAGGATCGGCCCATGCGTCTGCTGCTGATGGCCGACACTCACCTGCCCAAGCGCGCCCGGGACCTACCGCCGCAGGTCTGGCAGGAGGTCGAGCGGTGCGACGTGGTCATCCACGCCGGGGATTGGGTCGAGGTCGGCCTGCTCGATGAACTGGTGGCCCGCGCCAAACGCGTGGTCGCCTGTTGGGGCAACAACGACGGCCCGGAACTGCGGTCTCGGCTGCCCGAGTGCGCCGACGTCACGCTGGACGGGCTGCACTTCACCGTCGTCCACGAGACCGGTGCCGCCTCCGGGCGGGAAGCCCGAATGGCGCAGCGCTACCCGCATACCGACGTGCTGGTCTTCGGCCACAGCCATATTCCGTGGGACACCACCGCGCGGACCGGGTTGCGGCTGTTGAACCCGGGCTCGCCGACCGACCGGCGACGTCAGCCGTTCTGCACGTACATGACCGTCGTCACCCGGCCCGGGGTGGTCGCCGACGTGC
>JAEZIA010000309.1 GCA_023416315.1 Actinomycetes bacterium | reverse complement strand
CAGATCCAGCGGACGCTGCTGCGCTCGGCCGGGGTGGTGGTCCACCAATGGCGCTCCGAGGCGGCGTTCTACGCCGGCAACGCGCTGAGCACCACGCTGCCCGGCGGTCCGGTGCTGTCGGCCACGTTCGTCTACCGCCAGCAGCGGCTGTGGGGCGCCTCGCCGGTGGTGGCGTCCTGGCAGCTGGTGATGTCGGGAGCGCTGCAGGTGGTCGGGCTGGCGCTGCTCGGCCTCGGCGGCGCATTCCTGTTGGGCGCCAAGAACAATCCGTTTTCGCTGCTGTTCACTCTCGGCGGGTTCATCGCCCTGCTGCTGCTGGCGCAGGCGGTGGCCACCCGGCCCGAACTGATCGACGGCATCGGCGTCAAGGTGCTGGGCTGGGTCAATTCCGCCCGCAACAAGCCCGCCGACACCGGCCTGCACAAGTGGCGCGAGACGCTCACCCAACTTGAATCGGTGAGCCTGGGCCGGCGCACCCTCGGGGTGGCGTTCGGCTGGTCGTTCTTCAACTGGGTGTGCGACGTGGCCGTGCTGGCCTTCGCCGCCTATGCCACCGGCGGCAAACCGTCGCTGGCCGGGCTCACCGTCGCCTACGCCGCAGCCCGCGCGGTGGGCTCGATCCCCTTGATGCCGGGCGGCTTGCTGGTGGTGGAGGCCGTCCTGGTGCCCGGGCTGGTGTCCAGCGGGATGGCGTTGCCCGCCGCGATCTCGGCGATGCTGATCTACCGCCTGGTGAGCTGGATCTTCATCTCGGCGATCGGCTGGGTGGTGTTCTTCTTCCTGTTCCGCACCGAGGCGCCGCTGGACCCGGACGCCGTGGCCGACGAAATCGCCGAAGCCGAGGCGCAGGAACGCCGCTCGGCCGCCGACGATCCGGCCGACACCGCACTACAGGGGCCGGTGCCGCCGCCGTGCCCCGATCCCGACGACGACGCCCGGCGCTGACGCCGCGGCGACTGTGCTTGGATCCGAAGATGGCAGTTCGTACCGACACCCGCCCGATCGCCCTGGCGCTGGCCGGCGACATCGTCTGCGTCGTGGTGTTCTGTGCGCTCGGACGACGCAGCCACGCGGAGGGCCTGACCCTGGCCGGGATCGCCGAAACCGCATGGCCGTTCCTGTCGGGCACCGTGGCCGGGTGGCTGATCGCCCGCGGCTGGCGCGCACCCACGGCGATCGCACCGACCGGGGTGATCGTCTGGCTGGCCACCGTCGTCGTCGGAATGCTGTTGCGCAAAGCCAGCTCTCAAGGGGTGGCGGTCAGCTTCATCATCGTCGCCTCGGTGGTGACCGCGCTGCTGCTGCTCGGCTGGCGCGCAGTGGCGGCGCTCGTGCGCAAGCGCGCCTAGGGTTGTCCGGTCGGCGTGGCGGGTTCCGGTGCGGTCGACACCGTGAGCACCGCCCGCAGGCCACCGAGCGGGCCGTCGGACAATTCGATGTCACCGCCGTGCAACGCAGCCTGTTGCGCCACCAGCGCCAGACCCAGGCCCGACCCGCCGGCCGTGGCAGTACTCCCCCGAGCGAAGCGGCCCAACACTTTTCGATGCTCCTCGGCGGGCAGGCCGCGACCGTTGTCATCGACGGTGATGGCCAGCAGCGGATCCTGACGACGCGCCCGCAACACGATCCGGGTGGCCTCGCCGTGGGTGATGGCGTTGCGCACCAGGTTGTCCACCGCCAACCGCAGACCGGCAGGCCAGCCCCACACCGTGCCGGCCTCGTCCGCCTCCACGACGATTTCACACACCCCGGAGCGGCTGTTTTCCCGCGCCACCCGGTCGAGCATCTCGGCGACGTCGATGGGCTCGCGGTCTTCGGCGCGGGCCAGCTGCCCGGATGCCAACTGGCCGAGCGCGGTGATGATCGCCTCGACCCGGCGCTGCGCCCGCGAGAGGTCAGCGACCACCTCGGCGCGCTCCTCGGCAGGCAGATCGTGGATGCGCAGGGTGTCCAGATCGGCGCGCATCGCGGTCAGGGGGGTGCGTAGTTCATGCGCGGCGTTGGCCGCGAAATCCTGGGCTGCCTGAAGCGAATTCGTGGTCGCCACCTGAGCGTCCGCCAGTCGGCGCAGCATCGCGCTCATCGCCTCGGAGAGGTCCTCGGCCTCCCTGGCCCCGTGCACCGGGTCCAGGCGGTCGCTGCCGGTGCCCAGCCGCCTGGTCTGCTCGGTCAGCCGCAACAATGGCCGGATCGCCGGGCCCGCCAGGATCCAGCCCAGTGCGAGCGCGACCATCACCGCCAGGCACACGATCAGCACGTAGAGCGGAATCCTGGCGCGGCTCAGCAGAATGCTGTCGGCGCGGATTCCGATCGAGACCAGGACCCCGCCGGACTGGTCGACGGTCACCGTGCGCACCCGGTAGTCGACGCTGTTGACGGTGACCGTCGCGGTACCCGGCGGCAGCGGCGGCAACTGGAAGCCGCGCTGGAACATCACCTGCCCGGTGGACCGGGACCGACCGGTCGTCACCACCCGGCTGGGGTCACGCAACTGTTCGGGATACATGCTGGCGTCGACGATCGAATCGAGGCGTTTATCCAGTTGTGCCTCATCGTTGTTCGCCAGCACGATCGAGGTCAACACCGCCAGCAGGGCCACCACGATCGCCGCGGCCAGCGCGGCGGCCAGGGCGACCCGGACGCGCAGAGACAGACTTTGGCCCAGCCAAGTCACGAGTGGCTCAC
>JAEZIA010000195.1 GCA_023416315.1 Actinomycetes bacterium | reverse complement strand
GCGCCCACCCCGACGCCGAATTGTTCGTGCACCCCGAATGTGGCTGCGCCACATCGGCGCTGTACCTCGCCGGTGAAGGAGCCTTCCCGTCGGACCGGGTGAAGATCCTGTCCACCGGCGGCATGCTCGACGCCGCCAAGGCCTCGCACGCCACGCAGGTGTTGGTCGCTACCGAGGTTGGCATGCTGCACCAATTGCGCCGTGCTGCACCGGGAATCGACTTCCAGGCGGTCAACGACCGCGCCTCGTGCAAGTACATGAAGATGATCACCCCCGCCGCACTGCTGCGCTGCCTGGTCGAGGGTGCCGATGAGGTGGACGTCGATCCCGGTACCGCCGCACTGGCCCGCGCCAGCGTGCAGCGGATGATCGAGATCGGACAGCCCGGCGGCGGAGAATGACTCGCTCCTTCGCCTGCGGGGTAGGCGCCGCGGGTGTGGACTGGCAGCAGCGCGCGGACGTCGTGGTGATCGGCACCGGTGTCGCCGGTCTGGCAGCGGCGCTGGCGGCGCACCGAAAGGGTAGTCGCACAGTCATTTTGAGTAAGGCGCCGGACACCGCGACGTTCTACGCCCAGGGTGGGATCGCGGTGGTGCTGCCGCACACCGATGATTCGGTCGACGCCCATGTTCGCGACACGCTGACCGCGGGTGCGGGCTTGTGCGATCCCGATGCGGTGCGCTCGATCGTCGCCGACGGCTACCGCGCGGTGGCCGACCTGGTCGACGACGGCGCCCGGTTCGACGAGAGCTCGCCCGGGCAGTGGGCGCTCACCCGGGAAGGCGGCCACTCCCGCAGGCGGATCATCCACGCCGGCGGCGACGCCACCGGAGCCGAGGTGCAGCGCGCCCTCGATCACGCCGCCGCGACCCTGGACATTAGGCGTAATCACAGCGCGCTGGAAGTCCTGCACGACGGTTCGGCGGTCACCGGGGTGCTGGTGCGTAACGCCGACGGGGTCGGCATCGTGCACGCCCCCTCGGTCATCCTGGCCACCGGCGGGCTCGGCCACCTCTACCGGGCGACCACCAACCCGGACGGCTCCACCGGCGACGGCATCGCGCTGGCGCTGTGGGCGGGGGTCGGTGTCACCGACATCGAGTTCGTCCAGTTCCACCCGACGATGCTGTTCGACCGCAACGGCGCAGGCCGTCGCCCGCTGATCACCGAGGCGCTGCGCGGCGAGGGGGCGGTGCTGCGCGACGCGCGCGGCGACGCGGTCACCGCACAGCATCCGCTGGGTGACCTCGCCCCCCGGGATATCGTCGCTGCCGCCATCGAAGCCCGGCTGCGTGAAACCGGCGACGACTGCGTGTATCTGGATGCCCGACGGGTTCCGAACCTCGCGCGGCGTTTCCCGACGGTGACGGCGGCCTGCCGTGCCGCCGGTATCGATCCGACCCGGCACCCGATTCCCGTCGTTCCCGGCGCGCACTACAGCTGCGGCGGCGTGGCCACCGACGTGTACGGCCGTACCGATCTGCCCGGGTTGTTCGCCGCGGGTGAGGTGGCCCGCACCGGCATGCACGGCGCCAACCGGCTGGCCTCCAACAGCCTGCTGGAAGGGCTGGTCGTCGGCGGTCGCGCCGGCCGGACGGCCGCCGCGCACGCCCGCATCGTCGGCGCGCCGGTGGCGAGAGCGCAAGAGCGCCAACGCCATGCGCTCGCTCGCCGCACGCTGCAGACGGCGATGACGGAGTTCGCCTCCGTGGTCCGCGACGCCTCCGGACTGGAAAAACTCACCGACATTCTCGCCGAGGCCACCCCGACGCGGATGACCACCCGCGCCGCCGCCGAGGATGTCGCGCTCACGGTGACCGCTCGCGCGGTGGCCGCAGCGGCGTTGGCCCGCACCGAATCTCGCGGCTGCCACCACCGCGGCGACCATCCTGAACCCGATCCGGCGCAGGCGTTCAGCCGCACCCTGCACGGCGACCACGCGGCGGCCTGTCTGCGATGAGCCTCACCGACGACGAGCTGACACAGGCTCGCATCACGATCCGCCGCGGCCTCGACGAGGACCTGCGCTACGGCCCCGACGTCACCACCGTCGCGACCGTCCCCGCCGACGCCACCACGGCGGCGTCGCTGGTGGCCCGCGAACCCGGTGTCGCCGCCGGCGTCGACGTGGCGCTACTGGTCCTCGACGAGGTGCTCGGCCCGGACGGCTACCGGGTCCTCGACCGCGTCGAGGACGGCACCCGCCTGGACGCGGGCACCGCACTGCTGCGACTGGACGGCCCCACCCGCGGGCTGCTGACCGCCGAACGCACCCTGCTCAACCTGGTGTGCCACCTGTCCGGCATCGCGACCGCCACCGCCGCCTGGGTGGACGCCGTCGAGGGCACCACGGCCAAGATCCGCGACACCCGCAAAACGCTGCCCGGGCTGCGGGCCTTGCAGAAGTACGCGGTGCGGGTCGGCGGCGGGGTCAACCACCGGATGGGCCTCGGCGACGCCGCGCTGATCAAGGACAACCACGTCGCCGCCGCCGGCTCGGTAGTCGCGGCGCTGCGCGCGGTACGCGCCGCCGCGCCGGACCTGCCGTGCGAGGTCGAGGTGGACACCCTCGAGCAACTCGACGAGGTGCTCGCCGAGGATGTGCAGCTGATCCTGCTGGACAACTTCCCGGTCTGGCAGACCCAGATCGCCGTGCAGCGCCGCAATGCCAATGCCCCCGCTGTCCTGCTGGAGTCCTCGGGCGGGCTCAGCCTGGACAGCGCCGCCGAATACGCAGGCACCGGAGTCGACTTCCTGGCCGTCGGTGCGTTGACCCACTCGGTGCGGGTCCTTGACGTCGGCCTCGACCTTTAGGCGATATCCGCCACGAACGCCCCGACACCGCGCTTGACGCCCGTGCGGGCGATCCCGGGCAGTGACGGGTCATCGGTGCCCGCGGGCACCACCCGCGGGTTGACCAGATGCAGGTCGCGCCGTCCCAGTCGGATCTCGGCCTCCCCGGCGGCCAGGATGTTCTTGACCCAGTTGGTCTTTCCGTGGGCGAGCAGGATCGCCAGGGTGTTGCCCTTGCGGTAGGCCGAGACCGGCGTCTCGTACACCGTGCCCGAGGTGCGGCCGCGGTGTTTGATGATCGACACCCCGGGCATGAACTTCGTCAACGGCCGGATGACCGGGTTCATGTACTTGATCTGGAAGTTCTCGAACCAGACCGGGAACCGCATCGGCACCCCGGGCGCGTTGTTCGGATGATCCTTGGTGGACATGGCCGCAAATCTAGTCGCCGGACGCGGCCTCCTGCAGCCGATCAAGTGCCGCGCGCTGCTGATAGGCGACCGCGGTACGGGCCACCCCACCACTTTGTTTCTTCACCGTCTTGCGCAACTTGCGCCGCGAGCGCGCGGTCGCCAGCGAGTCGACGACGGCCGGGTCAACGTCGGCGAGCACCTCGCGGTGCTCGGCGATCAACTCGGCGAGACGGCGGTTCTCGTAGCGCAGCAGCAGCGCGACGATCACGCCGAACACCGCGATGTTGACCACGAACTTGACCAGCACACCGGTGGCCGGCGAATTCCAGATGAAATGCATGAAGGGCCCGGCGGCCAACAGTGGCACGGCGACGGCGATCCGGCGCGGCCACGACCATCGGGCCCGATCGGCGAAGGTCGGCAGCAGAATCAGCACGCCCACGGTGACCACCGCGGTGTAGGCCCAGTGCGCCGGGATCGAGGTGAGGATGCGGCCCACGAGATTGACGCCCGCCCCGGAGACGTCGGAGTCCAGGTCGGTCAGCGCGTCGTTCGTCGCGTACGTGATGTCTTCCATCACGTCGAAACCGAAGCCGACGAACATGCCGACCAGCAGCGCTTGGGACACCCGGTTGAACACCGCGCCGCACAACATCAGCACGACCGCCGCGCACAGCGCCTTCGACGCCTCCTCGATGATCGGTGCGGTCAGTGCGGGCGCCCACGACGTCAGGGTGTCCGGATCGATGTAGCGCCCCCATACCGCGGCCAGGGCGCTGTTGCCGTTCATCGACATCAACAGCGCGGCGGTGCCGCCCAGCGCGAGCCCGGCCACCAGCACCTGCGGATAGCCGCGGACGCTGCGGTACGGGTCGAACCTGTACATCAACCACACGAGAAACATGATGAACACCAACCAGATTGGGCTCAGCAGAAGCTCGGCGGCCATCGTCTCGTGAATCGCGCCACCGTATTCGACGAGCATCCCGAAGATGCCGACGACGACGGCGACGACGAAGAGCCAGAACAACGCGGACTCGGGGCGGTACACCACCGCGCGGCGAGGGGCGGTCATTTCTTGTCCTTGGTGATCAGTTCGATGACCTCGCCGATGGGCAGCGCAGGCTGGTCGGGGGTACCGAGCGAGACCACGGACACGATCACGTCGCCGTCGTGGACGAACGCGCAGGTTCCCGAATCGGACTCGGTGACGACGACGCAGGTGCGTCCGCCGAGGCTGCCGTCGGGTGCGGCGACGGTGCCCCCGTCGAGGGCCGAGGTGATGCCCTGGATGCGGTGCAACCGGATGAGCCGTTCGGTCACCGCCTCGGGGTCGCGGCCGTCGAGGTCGAACGCCTCGACGAGCACGCGGACGTCGTCCTTGCGCAGGATGGCGCTGTCACCCTGGTCGAGGGCCTCCCAGCCCTGCGGCGTCTCCACGACGATGGCGTTGCCTTTGTCGGTGAGGGCGATGACCCGCTCGGAGGAGCTCTCGGCGGGGTTCCATTCGCGCTCGGGCAGGGTGGCATCGAGGATCATCGGCACCAGCGGCACGGCCAGCATCAGCGCGGCGAGGATGAACGCGGGGCGCTTCTGCTGCAGCCGGCGGCGCGGCGGGGCAAAGGGTTCGGTGATGGTGATCATGGTGGCGGCTAACTGTAATGACCGACACCGCCGATGTCAGGCCGCCGCGCCGCGACGCACCAGCGACAGCACCACCGCCGCCGTGGCAAACAACCCGGAGAACGTCCGGTTCAGCGCGCGCTGCTGGCGTGGCGTCCGCAGCCAGTGCAGCAGCCGTGCCGCCAGCCCGGTGTAGGCGCCCATCACCACCAGGTCGACGGCCACCATCGTCACCCCGATCGCGAGGTATTGCGGCAGCAGCGGGGCGGTCGGCACGACGAACTGGGGGAGCACCGCGAGCAGGAACACCAGGCCCTTCGGGTTGGTGACGTTGACCAGACAACCCCGGACCAGCAGCGCCCAGCGCCCGCCGCCGGCCTCGACGCTGACCTGTTCATCGAGGTCAAAGGGCTTGCTGCGCCATTGCCGGACCGCCAGGTACACCAGGTAGGCCACCCCGATCCACTTGATCACCGTGAACGCCAGCACCGATTTGGCGACCGCCGCGCCCAGCCCCACCGCGACCGCCACCAACTGCAGCATCAGCCCGATCTGGAGGCCGGCGACGTTCCAGTAGCCGCGACGCAATCCGTGTGTCAGGCCGGTCGCCATGGACTGGATGGCACCGGCCCCGGGGGACAGACTGATGGCGATCGACGCACCGACGAAGGCCAGCCACAGCTCGAATTGCATAACCGCAGTATCGGCGCCGCCGCGGGCAGTGCCCAATCGATTTTTATTCGGGTGCACCGATCGGGGACAATTGAAGCGATGACCAGCTTCGCGATGAACCGGATCGACCTGCGCGGCCGCGCACTGACCGCCGCCTCGCTGCGTGCGGCGCTGCCGCGTGGTGGCGTGGACGTCGACGCCGTGGTGCCCAAGGTGCGCCCGATCGTCGACGACGTCGCCGTGCGCGGTGCCGTCGCGGCGCTGGAGTACGGCGAGACGTTCGACGGGGTGCGCCCCGAGACCGTGCGGGTTCCGGCCGCCGCGCTGACCGATGCGCTGGCAGCGCTGCCTGCCGACGTACGCACCGCGCTGGAGGTGGCGATCGAGCGCACGCGCGCGGTGCATGCCGATCAGCGCCGCACCGACGTCACCACCCTCTTCGACTCCGGCGCGTCGGTGACCGAACGCTGGGTGCCGGTGGAACGGGTCGGCCTCTACGTGCCGGGCGGTAACGCCGTCTACCCGTCGAGCGTGGTGATGAACGTTGTACCCGCGCAGACCGCCGGGGTGGACTCGCTGGTGATCACCAGCCCGCCGCAGGCCGACCACGGTGGCTTGCCGCACCCGACGATCCTGGCCGCCGCGGCGCTGCTCGGCGTCGACGAGGTGTGGGCTGTCGGCGGCGCGCAGGCCGTCGCGCTGCTGGCCTACGGCGGCACCGACACCGACGAATCCGAGCTCGCCCCGGTCGACATGATCACCGGACCGGGGAACATCTACGTCACCGCCGCCAAGCGGATCTGCCGTTCGCAGGTCGGCATCGACGCCGAGGCCGGCCCCACCGAGATCGCGATCCTCGCCGACCACACCGCCGACCCGGTGCACGTCGCTGCCGATCTGATCAGCCAGGCCGAGCATGACGTGATGGCGGCCAGTGTGCTGGTGACCGACAGCACGCAGCTGGCGCAGGCCACCGAGGCCGAGCTCGCCGTGCAGCTGCAGACCACCAAACACCGGGAGCGAGTCACCGAGGCGCTACGCGGACGTCAGTCCGGCATCGTGCTGGTCGACGACATCGACACCGGGGTGCGGGTGGTCAACGCCTATGCCGCAGAACATTTGGAGATCCAGACCGCCGACGCGGGCGAGGTGGCCGGCCGGATTCGTGCGGCGGGCGCGATCTTCGTCGGTCCCTGGTCGCCGGTCAGCCTCGGCGACTACTGCGCAGGTTCCAATCACGTGCTGCCCACCGCGGGCTGCGCGCGGCACTCCAGCGGCCTGTCGGTGCAGACCTTCCTGCGCGGCATCCACGTCGTCGACTACACCGAGGCGGCGCTCAAAGACGTGTCCGGACATGTGATCACCCTGGCCAAGGCCGAGGACCTGCCGGCCCACGGGGAAGCGGTTCGCCGGAGGTTCGAGCGGTGACGATTCCCGGGGCGCAGGTGCGCCTGGCCGACTTGCCGCTGCGCGACGACCTGCGCGGCAAATCTCCTTACGGGGCACCGCAACTCGACGTCCCGGTGCGGCTGAACACCAACGAGAACCCACACCCGCCGAGCAAGGCGCTTGTTGATGACGTCGCCCGCTCAGTCGAGGCGGCCGCCGCCGACCTACACCGCTATCCCGACCGCGACGCCGTCGCGCTGCGCGCCGATCTGGCCGCGTATCTGCGCAACCAGACCGGTGTCGCGGTGCAGGCCGAAAATGTCTGGGCGGCCAACGGATCCAACGAGATCCTGCAGCAGCTGCTGCAGGCGTTCGGCGGCCCGGGCCGCAGCGCGATCGGCTTCGTGCCGTCCTACTCGATGCACCCGATCATCTCGAACGGCACACAGACCGAGTGGATCGAGTCGGTGCGGGCGCAAGATTTCAGTCTCGACGTCGACACCGCGGCGACCGTGATCGCCGCCCGTGACCCCGACGTGGTGTTCCTGGCGAGCCCGAACAATCCGTCCGGACAAAGCGTTCCGCTCGACGATGTGCGGCGGCTGCTCGACGCCATGCGGCACGGCATCCTGATCGTCGACGAGGCCTACGGCGAGTTCTCCAGTCAGCCGAGCGCGATTTCGCTGATCGAGGAGTACCCGACTCGGCTGGTCGTGTGCCGGACGATGAGCAAGGCGTTCGCGTTCGCAGGGGGCCGGCTGGGCTATCTGATCGCGGCACCGGCGATCATCGACGCGGTGCTGCTGGTGCGCCTGCCCTACCACCTGTCGGTGCTCACCCAGGCTGCCGCGCGGGCGGCGCTGCGGCACGCCGACGATACCCTGGGCAGCGTGGCCACCCTGGTCGCCGAGCGCGAACGGGTGTGCGCTGCGCTGGCCGAGTACGGCTACCGGGTCATCCCCAGTGACGCCAACTTCGTGCTGTGCGGTGAGTTCGCCAACGCCCCGGCCGCCTGGCAGCGCTACCTCGACGACGGTGTCCTGATCCGCGACGTCGGCATCCCGGGATATCTGCGCACCACAATCGGATTGGCCGACGAGAACGACGCTTTCCTGGCCGCCAGTGCACGGCTGGCCGCCTCTGAAC
>JAEZIA010000120.1 GCA_023416315.1 Actinomycetes bacterium | reverse complement strand
CGGCGAACGGATCGGTATCCAGCGAGCGGAACACCTCGATGTGCACCTGCTTGGCGGGCACCTGCAACGACTCCAACGCCTGTTCGGCGGCCGCCATGAACGGCCCCGGCCCACAGATGAACGCCTGCCGGTCGGTGTAGGGCGCCATCAGCTTGCTCAGCGACTGGCTGCTCGGCAGCCCCTGCACCGATTCCAGCCAGTGCACGACGGTCAGCCGATCCGGGTACTTGGCGGCCAGGTCGCGCAGCGTGCTGCCGAAGATCACGTTGCGCTCATCGCGGTTGGCGTACAGCAGCGTCACCTGGCCGCTGCCCTGCGAGAGCGCCGACTTGCAGATCGCCAGCATCGGGGTGATCCCGCTGCCCGCCGCGATCAGCAGGAAGTCGGTGTCCAGCGTCTTGGGCACGAAGGTGCCCGACGGGGCCAGCACGTGGATCTTCATGCCCCGGTGCGCGTGGTCGCACAGCCAGTTCGACGCGTAGCCGTCCGCAGTGCGCTTGACGGTGACAGTCAGCGCATCGTCGGTGAACGGCGAGCTGCACAGCGAGTAGCAGCGCGCCACCGAGCCGGTGCGGTCACTGGGGATGCGCAGCGTCAGGAACTGGCCCGGGGCGTAGCGCAGGCGATCGGCGGGGATGTCGGCGCCTGCGGGCACGCCGAACACCAGCGAGCGCGCGTCGTCGGTCTCGTCGACCACCTCGGTCACTTCCAGCTCGAGCACGTGGCTGCCCAACGGCTCGTCGGGTGGAACCTGCGTCACGGTGTTCAGCCTTCCTCCGTCAAACTAGAACAGGTTATAGAAATCGCTTTACTTATCGCTACCAGCCGCAGGCCCTCCCTGCTCGACACAAATCGTAACGTGTTCTAGTCTTGGGCCAGAAACACTCTTTGGGAGGCTTGCAGTGACGTCTATTCAACAGCGTGACGCGGAGTCGGTTCTCACCGGCATCGACGAACTGTTGCCCAAGCTCCGCGAGCGCGCTCAGGAGACCGAAGACCTGCGCCGCATCCCCGACGCCACCATCGCCGAGCTCGACGAAGTCGGTTTCTTCAAGCTGCTGCAGCCCGAGCAGTGGGGCGGCCTGCAGAGTGACCCGACGCTGTTCTACGAGGCGGTCCGCCGGCTGGCCAGCGCATGCGGATCGACCGGCTGGGTGGCCGGCATCCTCGGCGTGCACAACTGGCATCTCGCCCACTTCGACCAGCAGGCCCAGGACGATGTCTGGAGCGCCGACCCGACGGTCCGGATCTCTTCGTCCTACGCCCCGATGGGCGCCGGTGTCGTCACCGACGGTGGCTACCTGGTCAACGGTGCCTGGCACTGGTCGTCGGGTTGCGATCACGCCACGTGGACCTTCGTCGGCGGCCCCGTGATCAAGGACGGCAGGCCGGTCGACTTCGGCAGCTTCCTGGTCCCGCTCGGCGACTACCACATCGAGGACGACTGGCACGTGGTCGGCCTCAAGGGCACCGGCAGCAACACGCTGGTGATGAAGGACGTCTTCGTTCCCCGCCACCGGTTCACCTCGTTCAAGGCGATGAGCGACCTGGCGTCGCCGGGCCTGCAGGCCAACACCGCGCCGGTGTACAAGATGCCGTGGGGCACCATCCATCCCACGACGATCTCGACGCCGATCGTCGGCATGGCCTACGGCGCGTACGCCGCTCACGTCGAGCACCAGGGCAAGCGCGTGCGCGCCGCCTACGCCGGCGAGAAGGCCAAGGATGACCCGTTCGCCAAGGTGCGCATCGCCGAGGCGGCCAGTGATATCGACGCGGCCTGGGCGCAGCTGTCGGGCAATCTCGCCACCGAGTACGCGCTGCTGCTCGACGGTGCGGACATTCCGCTGGAGCTGCGGGCCAAGGCCCGCCGCGACCAGGTGCGCGCCACCCAGCGTGCGATCGCGGCCATCGACCGGCTCTTCGAGAGCGCCGGTGCCACCGCATTGGGCACCGACACTCCGCTGCAACGGTTCTGGCGTGACGCGCACGCCGGCCGGGTGCACGCCGCCAACGATGCCGAGCGCGCCTACGTGATGTTCGGCAATCAGGAATTCGGGCTGCCGCTCGGCGACACGATGGTGTAGCCCCTGATGACCTCCTTCATCCAGGAAGCGGAATCCGTGCGGGAGTTGACCTTTGAGTCGACGTCACGCTACGCCCAGGTTCGCGAGGACATGCGGCTGCATTTCCACGAGGCGGGCGTCGGCAATCCGCAGACCGTGGTGCTGCTGCACGGCGGCGGCCCGGGTGCCTCCAGCTGGTCGAACTTCTCGAAGAACATTCCGGTGCTGGCCAAGCACTTTCACGTGCTGGCCGTCGACCAGCCCGGCTACGGCCACTCCGACAAGCACACCGAGCACGAGCAGTACAACCGGTACAGCGCGACGGCGCTGCTGAACCTGTTCGACCACCTCAAGATCGAGCGTGCTGCCCTGGTCGGCAACTCCCTGGGCGGCGGCACCGCGGTGCGGTTCGCGCTGGATCACCCCGAGCGGGCCGGCCGGCTGGTGCTGATGGGCCCGGGCGGGCTGTCGGTCAACCTGTTCGCGCCCGACCCGACCGAAGGGGTGAAGCTGCTGGGCCGGTTCACCGCCGACCCGACGCGGGAGAACCTGGAGAAGTTCCTGCGCATCATGGTCTACGACCAGAAGCTGATCACTCCGGATTTGGTCGAGGAACGGTTCGCGATCGCCAGCACCCCGGAGTCACTGGCCGCCGCCAAGGCGATGGGAAAGTCGTTCGCCGGCGCGGACTTCGAACTCGGGATGATGTGGCGCGATGTGTACAAGCTGCGTCAGCGGGTGCTGCTGATCTGGGGCCGCGAGGATCGGGTCAACCCGATCGACGGCGCGCTGGTCGCGCTGAAACAGATTTCTCGTGTGCAACTGCATATTTTCGGGCAGTGTGGACATTGGGCGCAGTTGGAGAGATTCGACGAGTTCAACAAACTGACCATTGATTTTCTCGGAGGTGGGGGATGACGCTAAAGGCGCTCGGCTACATGCGGATTGAGGCCACCGATGTGGCAGCCTGGCGTGAGTTCGGAGTCAAGGTACTCGGCATGGTGGAGGGCGACGGCGCCATCCCCGATGCGCTGTACCTGCGCATGGACGAATTCGCGGCCCGCCTGGTGATCGTGCCCGGCGAACGGGACCGGCTGCTGGTCTCCGGTTGGGAGGTCTCGGATGCCGCCGGGCTGCAGAGCCTGCGTGAGACGCTGGCCAAGGCGGGCGTCGACTTCGTCGAGGGCACCCGCGAGGAGAAGTCCGAGCGGCGCGTCGAGGGCCTGATCCGGTTCTCCGATCCCGCGGGCAACGTCCTGGAAGCGTTCCACGGCGCGCAGTACCTCGGCCGCCGGTTCGTCAGCCCATACGGCCACAAGTTCGTCACCGCCGAGCAGGGCCTCGGCCACGTCGTGCTCACCTGTGACGACGACGCCGCCGCGCAGGTGTTCTACCAGGACGTGCTGGGCTTCCGGCTGCGCGACTCGATGAGCCTGCCGCCGCAGATCGCCGGCCGCCCCGCCGACGGTGATCCGGTGTGGCTGCGGTTCTACGGCTGCAATCCGCGTCACCACGCGCTGGCCTTCATGCCGATGCCCAACCCGACCGGCATCGTGCACCTGATGGTCGAGGTGGAGAACTCCGACGACGTCGGTCTGTGCCTGGACCGTGCGTTGCGCCGCAACGTCAAGATGTCGGCGACGCTCGGCAGGCACACCAATGACAAGATGCTGTCCTTCTACATGAAGACACCCGGCGGCTTCGACGTCGAATTCGGTTGTGAGGGCCTGCAAGTCGAAGACGACGGTTGGGTGGCCAGGGAGAGTACCGCCGTCAGCCTGTGGGGTCACGACTTCTCGGTTGGATTCAAGTAACCGATGTCCGGTCCCGCGATCGACCCGCGCACGTTCCGCCACGTGCTCGGGCAGTTCTGCACCGGCATCACGATCATCACCACCGTCCACGACGACAATCCGGTCGGTTTCGCGTGCCAGTCGTTCGCCGCGCTGTCACTCGAACCGCCGCTGGTCCTGTTCTGCCCGACCAAGCAGTCCCGGTCCTGGGCGGCCATCGAGGCCAGCGGCAAGTTCTGTGTCAACATCCTGCACGAGAAGCAAAAGGATGTCTCGGCGCGGTTCGGGTCCAAGGAGCCGGATAAGTTCGCCGGAATCGACTGGAGCCCAAGCAAGCTCGGTTCACCGGTGATCGACGGAACGCTGGCCCACATCGACTGCACAGTGCATTCGGTGCACGACGGCGGCGACCACTTCGTGGTCTTCGGTGCGGTGCACTCGCTGTCGGAGGTGCCGAAGAAGAAGCCTCGGCCACTGTTGTTCTACCGCGGCGAGTACACCGGCATCGAACCGGACAAGAACAGCCCGGCGCAGTGGCGCGATGACCTCGACGCGTTCCTGACCGCCACCACCACCGACACCTGGCTCTAGCGTGATTCGTCGATGAACTCGACGATCGCCGCCGCCACCTCCCGATGCACCGTCTCGTTGAGGATGTCGTGGTGCGCGCCGGGAAACTCGTGCAGCCGCAGCGGTTCGATCTGGTCGGCGTAGGCCCGTAGCGCGCTCACCGGTGCGATCGGGTCGAGCTCGCCGTGGATCGCGAGCGTCGGCACGCTGAGCTTGGGCAGTTCGGCGCCGAAGTGATCCCATGCCCGGTCGAGTTCGCGCGCCAGCGCGGTGCCGTCGGCGTCGACGAACGCCAGCGGATCGTTTTCCAGCGAGTCCAGGTAGAACGGGTCGCCGGACAGCCAGCCCGGCTCGAGGTCCACCGAGTCGCCGCCGAGCAGCTCAGGGACCGGAACCAGCGGCGCCCCCGAAACCACGGCCGCCGCATAGCGTTTCGGATCCTTCAGGAGCCGGAACAGCGTCACCACCGCGCCGAACGAATGTCCTTGGGCGATCAACGGAATCCCGGGCGTCTGCTGCCCGGCGAGCTCGGTGAGCGCATCGGCCAGCGTCGAGCTGTCCTCGATGGACCCGAAGTCGCCACGGTTGCCGGGGGAGAGCCCGTGTCCGAATTGGTCGACGGCCCACAGGTCGATGCCGGCGGCGTTGAGGGCGAAACCCAACCGGTGATAGACGCCGGTGTGCTCACCGAACCCGTGCAGGAAGATGACCGCCGCGTGCGGTTCGACGGCGGCCCAGTGCCGGTAGTAGGCGCGGCCGCGGTCATGGTCGATGAAGGGCATGCCCTGACTGCACCATCCCTGCCGGTCTCGGGCAAGAGTTTGACTCACGGCGAAGTGGCCGCGCATGGGCGTCGTATATTCGGGCAGGTGTGGCCGCCGTCACATGCGGGCATTACCTAAGCCGAGGAGGGATTCGATGAGCGTGACCACCGCGACGAGCAGCCTGCGTAAGGTCGTCGTCGCCTCGATGGCCGGCACCGTCGTCGAGTGGTACGAGTTCTTCCTTTACGGCACGGCGGCCACGCTGGTGTTCAACAAGATCTTCTTCGCCGCCGGCACCAGTGAACTCGACGCGATCCTCGCCGCGTTCGTGACCTATGCCGTCGGCTTCGCCGCTCGCCCGCTCGGCGGGGTGGTGTTCGGCCACTTCGGCGACAAATACGGGCGCAAGAAGCTGCTGCAGTTCAGCCTGATCCTGGTCGGCGCCTCCACGTTCCTGATGGGCTGCCTGCCGACGTTCGGGCAGATCGGCTATTGGGCACCGACCCTGCTGGTGGTCCTGCGGTTCGTTCAGGGCTTCGCCGTGGGCGGTGAGTGGGGCGGGGCCGTGCTCCTGGTGGCCGAGCACAGTCCCAACCGGGAACGCGGATTCTGGGCCAGCTGGCCGCAGGCCGGGGTGCCGGTGGGCAACATGCTCGCCACCGTCGTGCTGTTGACGCTGACCGGGACGCTGTCGCCGACGGCGTTCCTGTCCTGGGGCTGGCGGGTCGCGTTCTGGCTGTCCGCGGTGGTGGTGCTGGTCGGCTACTACATCCGCACCAAGGTCACCGACGCGCCGATCTTTGTGCAGGCGCAGCAGGAGGCCGAGCAGATCAAGGCCAGCTCCTACGGCGTCATCGAGGTCGTCAAGCGTTATCCGCGTGGGGTTTTCACGGCGATGGGCCTGCGCGTGGTCGAAAACATCATGTACTACCTGGTGGTCACCTTCTCGATCACCTATCTCAAGGTGCAGGTGCACGCCGACACCAGCGACATCCTGTGGTGGCTGTTGGCCGCGCACGCCGTGCACTTCGTGGTGATCCCGTACGCCGGACGGATGTCGGACCGCTTCGGACGCAAGCCGGTGTATCTGGTCGGCGCGCTCGGTGCAGGCGCATGGGGCTTCTTCTCGTTCCCGATGATGAACAGCGGCAACTATCTGCTGATCATGAGTTCGATCATCCTCGGTCTGGTCATCCACGCCCTCATGTACGCCCCGCAGCCGGCGTTGATGGCGGAGATGTTCCCGACGCGAATGCGCTATTCCGGTGTGTCCGTTGGCTATCAGGTCACCGCGATCTTCGCCGGGTCCCTTGCCCCGATCATCGCGGTGAAGCTGCTCGAGAGCTATGACTCGGCGGTGCCGATTGCGATCTACCTGGCCGGCGCCGCGGTCATCACACTCATCGCGCTGGCCTTCGCCCGCGAGACCAAGGGCATCGACCTCATCGACGTCGACACCGCCGACGCCGAGCGGCACGGCCGGGTGGCACCGGCCGCAGCGTCGTCATGATCGCGGGCCGCTCCGCCCTGGTCACCGGCGCGGCCAGTGGCATCGGCGCGGCCTGTGCGCGCGAACTCGCTGCCCGCGGGGCGCACGTCACCGTCGCCGACATCGACGGCGCCGGGGCCACTTCGCTCGCCGGTGAGATCGGCGGAAAGGCTTGGGAGGTCGACCTTCTCGATACCACGGCGTTGGAGGAGCTGCGGCTTGACTTCGACATCCTGGTCAACAACGCCGGGCTGCAGGTCATCGATTCGATCGTGGACTATCCGCCGGAGAAGTTCCGTACGCTGCTGGCGCTGATGGTGGAGGCGCCGTTCCTGCTGATACGCGCTGCGCTGCCGGCGATGTACGAGCGAGGGTTCGGCCGCATCGTCAACATCTCCTCGGTGCACGGCATCCGCGCCTCGGAGTTCAAGGTCGCCTATGTGACGGCCAAGCACGGACTGGAGGGCCTGTCCAAGGTGACCGCGCTGGAGGGCGGCCCGCACGGTGTCACCAGCAATTGCGTCAACCCCGGATATGTTCGAACCCCGTTGGTGACCAAGCAGATTGCCGATCAGGCCCGCACCCACGGCATCGACGAACAGGAAGTCCTGGAGAAGGTCCTGCTCAGTGAGAGCGCGATCAAGCGACTGGTCGAACCGGAGGAGGTCGCCGATCTGGTCGGTTGGCTGGTGTCACCGGCCGCGGCGATGGTGACCGGAGCCTCCTACACGATGGACGGCGGATGGAGCGCCCGCTGAGCGGCTAGCGTGGCAGCCAGGCCCCGATGCGGCGCAGCGCCTCATCGATATCACTGGACGGCCCGGCGAACGACAGCCGGACGAACGATCCACCCCGCACGGTGTCGAAGTCGATGCCCGGGGCGATCGCCAAACCGGTGTCGGCCAGCAGCTTTTCGCAGAAGCCCAGCGAGTCGGAGGTGAAGTCCGAGACGTCGGCGTAGACGTAGAACGCGCCGTCGGTCGGCGCCAGACGGGTCAGGCCGATCTCGCGCAACCCGGTCAGCAGCGTCTCCCGGTTGGCCGCATAGTGGTGCAGATGGCCCTCGGCCTCGGCTATCGCCTCGGGGGTGAACGCCGCCACCGCCGCGTGCTGCGGCAGCACCGGCGGGCAGATTGTGAAGTTTCCGGTCAGGCAGTCCACCGCGCGGCGCAGTTCGCGCGGCACCAGCAGCCAGCCCAGCCGCCAGCCCGTCATCGCGAAGTACTTCGAGAAGCTGTTCGCGACAACGGCATTGCGCGACGTCTGCCACGCGCACGACGTCTCCGGCGCGCCCGGGTAGACCAAGCCGTGGTAGACCTCGTCGCTGATCAGCCGGGCGCCGGTCGCATCGCACCACCTCGCAATCGCGGCGAGCTCTTCCGGCGGGATCACCGTGCCGGTCGGGTTCGCCGGGCTGGCCACGATCACCCCCTGCACCGGCGGATCCAGCTCGGCCAGCATCTGCACGGTCGGCTGGAACCGGGTCTCCGGACCGCACGGGATCTCGACCACCTCACAGCCCAGCGCGGACAGGATGTTGCGGTAGCAGGGATAGCCGGGACTGGCGATGGCGACCCGGTCGCCGGCGTCGAAACAGGCCAGGAAGGCGAGCAGAAATCCGCCCGAGGATCCGGTCGTCAGCACCACGTCGTCGGCGGTGACGTCCACGTCGTAGCGGTCGCCGTACGACCCGGCGATGGCCTGCCGCAGTTCTGGGATGCCGAGTGCCACGGTGTAGCCGAGTTGGTTGGCCGCCAGCGCCGCCGCCGCGGCCGCGCGCACCGGCTCCGGGGCGCCCACGCTCGGCTGGCCCGCCGACAGGTTCACCAGGTCGCCGTGGGTGCGTTGGCGCTCCGCGGCGGCCAGCCACACGTCCATCACATAGAACGGTGGGATTCCGGCTCGCAGGGCAACGCGGTTGTTCACCTGACTCAGGCTAGAACACCTGCGATTCGAGCTGGCGCAGTTGGTCACCGACCGGGCCCAGCAGCTGCGCGCTGCCGTGCGCCCGCTTGAAGTACAGCTGGATGTCGTGCTCCCAGGTGATCGCGATTCCACCGTGCAGCTGAATGGCTTCGCCCGCGACCTTGGTGAACGCCTCGGTGGCGGCCAGTCGCGCCAGCGCGGCGGAGGTGGCCGACGGGTCGGCGACGGCATCGTTGACGACGGCGCGGGCCGACTGCACCGCGACGTACAGGTCGGCCATCCGGTGCTTGAGCGCCTGGAAGCTGCCGATCGCCCGGCCGAACTGCACCCGTTCCTTGGTGTAGTCGACGGTGAGCTCAAGGCAGCGCGCGGCGGCGCCGATCTGCTCGGCCGCCAGCAGGATCGCGGCGGTGTCGGCCAGGCCGGGATCGGTGCCGATCGCCGCGGTCGAGCCCGGGCTCAGCCGGGCCAGCCGTCGGGTCGGGTCCATGGTCTGCACCGCCTCGGCGGTGACATCGCTCCACCGGGCCAGCGTGCCGTCCTCGACCGCCACCACGACGTCGGCGACATCGCCGTTGACCACATAGCCCGGGTCGAACACCACCGCGCCGATGGACTCGCCGGCCGCCAGCTGTTCGAGGGTGTCGGTATCCGGCTCGTCGGCGGCCAGCAGTGCCAGCTCGGCCAGCGTGGTGCCCAGCAGCGGCGTGGGAACCAGACCGCGGCCGAGCTCCTCGAGAACGGCTGCAGCGTCGGCCAATTCGCCGCCCGCCCCGCCCAGGTCCTCGGGAACCACCAGGGCGGCGACGCCGACCTGTTCGCACAGCTTGGCCCACAGCGACTCGTCGTAGCCGCGATCGGACTCGATGGCTTCACGCACCGCGGCCGGTGAGGCGTGCTTGTCGACTAGTGCCGCGACGGTTTCCCGCAGCATCTGCCGCTCTTCGGTGGACGTCATTTCAGTGCCTCCAACACCCGGCGTCGATGACTGGTCGGGTCGCCCCACGCCCCGTGCAGGGCCTGCACCCGCAGCAGCCACAGCGACAGGTCGTGTTCGGAGGTGAAGCCGATCGCGCCGTGGGTCTGCAGCGAGGACCGCGCGGCCAGCAGGGCGGCCTCGGAGGCCGCTGCCTTGGCCGCACTGACATCGCGGGCGGTGTCCGGTGACCCGTCGGCCAACGACAGCGCGGCGCCGTACACCAGTGGGCGGGCCAACTCCACCGCGATGTGAACGTCGGCGAGCTTGTGCTTGAGCGCTTGGTAGCTGCCGATCACCCGGCCGAATTGGCTGCGCTGCTTGGCGTATTCGACCGACATGTCCAGCATCGCCTGGCCGGCCCCGACCAGCTGGGCGGCGGTGGCCAGGGCGCCGAACTCGAAGGCGCGTGCGACGTCGGCGTCACGTGCCTCGCCGGTGCGGCTGACGTCGAACAGCTTGCGGCTGGGGTCGACGGAGTCATGACCGTCGCCGACGGTGCCAGTACCGACCTGTCCGTCCTGGGCCAGCAACGTCAGACCGGCGAAGTCGGCGTTGACCGCGCGCGGCACCGACGGCGGCAACGCCACCGTCGCGATGAGCTCGCCGGCGGCGAGAGCTGCGGACCGCTCGCCCCACTCCTTTTGGCCGGCCAGCAGAACCGGCGCGACCGCGATGGATTCGGCGACCGGGCCCGGCACGTTCCAGCGGCCGAGCCGCTCCAGGGCGACCACCAGGTCGACGGGGTGTGCGTCGATACCGTCGTACTCCTCGGCCACCGCAAGGGCGGTGACACCCAAATCGGTCAGCGCCGACCAGATCTTGCGCCCGGGCGCGGTGTCCCCCTGTGCCCAGGCGCGCACCGCGGCAGGCACGTCGGCGGCGCCCAGTGCGGCGTCGATGCTGGCGGCGAAATCCCGCTGCTGTTCGTCGAGTGCGAATTTCACTTCTTCGCTCCTGCGCTTTCTCGGGGCAGCCCGAGCAGCCGCTCGGCGATGATGTTGCGCTGAATCTCGTTGGT
>JAEZIA010000058.1 GCA_023416315.1 Actinomycetes bacterium | reverse complement strand
GCCTTCGGCTGGCCGCGGGCGACGCGGTGTGGTTCACGGTCAAGGCCCAGGAGGTCGCGCTGCACGCGGCCGCCCGGCCCAGCCGGGATTTGTAAGCTCGCAACAGCGTTACAGTGCGCCACATCGTGAGCAGGCCACACTTGCGTCACGGCTGTAACACGGTAGGTTCATCGCCATGACGCAGCCGGACTCGATTTCGCGACGGCCGGGCCTGTGGACGGCGTTCGCGGTCACCGCGGTGACCACCGCCACCGCCGTCACGATCGCCCTGCCGTCGACGGTTGCCGCCGCGGATCCCGCGACGCCAACCCCCACGACGGCGGCCCCTGCCGCCCCGCCGGCGGCACCGCCGGCCACCGAAGTTCCACCACCGCCGGTCGACCCCAACGCACCGCCGCCACCCCCGGCGGACCCGAACGCACCGCCGCCACCCCCGGCAGACCCGGACGCACCGCCGCCACCCCCGGCGGACCCCAACGCGGCGCCGCTCGATCCGAACGCGCCGCCAGCGCCTCCGGCCCTGGAACCGGGCCGCATCCCGAACGCCGCGGGCGGGTTCAGCTACCTGCTGCCCGGCGGCTGGGTGGTGTCCGACGCGTCGCGGCTGAACTACGGCCAGGCGCTGTTGAGCAAGACCACCGCCCCCGCCGAGAACGGGCAGCCCGCTCCAACCGCCAATGACACCAGCGTCATCCTCGGCCGGCTGGACCTGAAGTTGTTCGCCGGCGCGGAGCAGGACAACAGCAAGGCTGCGATCCGGCTGGCGTCGGACATGGGCGAGTTCTTCATGCCGTTCCCCGGGGTTCGGCTCAACCAGCAGAGCGGCGCGCTGCAGGCCGGTGACATGCCGGGCTACTTCTCGTCGTATGAGGTGAAGTTCACCGACACCAGCAAGCCCAACGGCCAGATCTGGGCCGGTGTGGTCGGCACCGCCCAACCCAACGCGCCGCGCGAGCTGCGCAACCAGCGCTGGTTCGTGGTGTGGCTGGGCACCGCCAAGGATCCGATCGACCCGGCCGCCGCCAAGGCGCTGGCCGAGTCGATCCGGCCCTACACCCCGCCGCCGGCCCCGGTCGCTGACCCGAATGCGCCGGTCGTGGACCCGAACGCGCCGCCGCCGGCCGCCGGTGGTCGGCTTCCGCTCGGCGTTCCGGTTCCGGTGGAGACGCCGGTGCCGGGGATGACGCCCGGTACGTAGGTGATCGTGGCCGTTTGATGCGGCCAATCGTTACCTGCCGGCGGTATACCGAAGGGATAGCGGCCAGCAACGACGCCGGCCGCCGACCCGGAGGAGACCGCCATGGACATGGTTGCAGCGACTGAATTCCTCGCCCGTTCGACGACGCTGACCAGCGTCGGCTGGATCGGTTACATCATCATCGGCGCGCTCGCGGGCTGGATCGCGGGCAAGCTCGTCAAAGGCGGCGGATCCGGCATCCTGATGAATATCGTGATCGGGATCGTCGGGGCGTTGATCGGCGGGTTCCTGCTCAGCTTCTTCGTCGACACCGCCGCGGGCGGCTGGTGGTTCACCCTGTTCACCGCGATCCTGGGATCGGTAATCCTGCTCTGGATCGTCGGTATGGTGCGCAAGGCCTGACGACAACCCCCGCCGGGCGGGCACGATAGGACGATGTCCCCGCCACCGACCACGATGCGCGCCTGGCGGGTCCGCAGGCCGGGCCCGATGCGCAGCCACCCGCTGGAGTGGGAAACCGCCGCGCCGGTCCCGCACCCCGCGCCCGACGAACTGCTGGTGGCCGTGCTGGCTTGCGGTGTGTGCCGCACCGACCTGCACGTCACCGAGGGCGACCTCGCCGTGCACCGCCCGCACGTCACTCCCGGCCACGAGGTGGTGGGCGAGGTCG
The DNA here is from genome assembly GCA_023416315.1 of Actinomycetes bacterium. Classification (GTDB taxonomy): domain Bacteria; phylum Actinomycetota; class Actinomycetes; order Mycobacteriales; family Mycobacteriaceae; genus Mycobacterium. The sequence continues at coordinate 2,117 of JAEZIA010000058.1, read as the reverse complement.
TCGCGATCGGGTCGGGCGCCGGTGACGACTTCGCGGTGGGAGACCGGGTCGGCATCGCGTGGCTGCGCCACACCTGCGGTGTCTGCCGGTACTGCCGGCGCGGCGCGGAGAACCTGTGCCCCGACTCCCGCTACACCGGCTGGGACGCCGACGGCGGCTACGCCGACTTCGCCACGGTCCCAGCAGATTTCGCCCATCAACTGCCTGCCGGGTATACCGACAGCGAGCTCGCGCCGCTGCTGTGCGCGGGCATCATCGGGTACCGCTCGCTGCTGCGGGCGCAGCTACCACCCGGCGGCCGGCTGGGGTTGTACGGATTCGGCGGCAGCGCCCACATCACCGCACAGGTGGCGTTGGCGCAGGGCGCCGAGGTCCACGTGATGACCCGTGGCGAGGCCGCCCAGGAACTCGCGATCAGCCTCGGCGCGGCCTCGGCGCAGGGCGCCGCCGACCCCCCGCCGGTGCCGCTGGACGCGGCGATCCTGTTCGCGCCGGTCGGTGATCTGGCCTTGCCCGCGCTCGAGGCACTCGACCGCGGCGGCACGCTGGCGATCGCCGGCATCCACCTCAGCGACATCCCGGCCCTGAACTATCAGCGGCACCTGTTCCAGGAGCGCCAGGTGCGTTCGGTGTCATCGAACACCCGCGCCGACGCGCGGGAGTTCCTGGCCTTCGCCGGCCGCCATCGCATCGAGGTCACCACCCCGGAATATCGCCTCGAGCATGCCGACCAGGCGCTGACCGACCTGGTCGAGGGCCGAATCGCCGGAGCGGCCGTGCTGACGCCGTGAGGCCTCAGAGCGCGGCGAGTACGCCGCGCAGCGCCGCTGCGAGACTGCCCCGGCCGGTGCCGTAGAGCGGCCCGGAGCCATCCGAGAGCAGCATCCGCAGCCTGGCCATGCCACGCGCCCGCACCGGGCGGGGCGCGTGCAACCGCAGGGTGATGTCGTCGATCACGTCGCGACAGGTGGCCAGCCGCTCGGGATCCACCGGGATGCGTGCGCAGACCCCGCGGCGCTCGTCGTCCACCTCGGCCAGCGCGTGGCGCAACGAGCGGGCAAGGGCTTCCCGCTCGTCGACCGAGATCAGCCGCGCCATGTGCACGGCCAGCGGACTGCCCGGCAACGGCGCGATACCGTCGTCGACGTCTCGGTCGAGGCGACCGGCGAACAATCGTGCCTTCAGTCGGGCGGTGACCGTCGCGCCGTGCGGGACGTCCGTCGACACGATGGCCGCGTCACCGGCGCTTTGTCGGATATTAGCCTGAAATTCTTTGTGCCCCATGGGCGTTTCCTGTTCCGAGGCGGCGTCGTTGCCGCTTCTTATGACCAGCTAAGACCTTACACCGGTCACGCATGACCAGTCAAGTTGATTTACCGGTCATCCGCTCGTACGCTGGCCGGTATGACGCAGGCTTCTGCGGAGTGGCTCGGCGACACCGAGGCCAAGCCGGCACCCGAGCCGCTCACCGGAATCCAGGCGCTGGTCAACACCATCGACCTGGAATCCGGTGCCGACCGGCTGGCGCGCGCCGCCGATGCCGGACCGTGGCTGCGGACCCAGGGGCTGTTGCCTGCCGACGCGGTACCCACCCCCGAGGAGCTGTCGACCGTGCGGGCGGTGCGCGAGGCGCTGCGCGCGATGCTGGTGCACAACGCGGGCGGGCCGGCTCCGACCGGCGACCAACTGGCTCCGCTGGCCCGGGTCGCCGACGCCGCGTCCGCCCGGATTCACCTCGGGGCGAACGGCACGCTTGACGTCGCCGCGGACGGCACCGCCCTGTCCAGCCGGCTGCTGTCGCTACTGCTGGTGGTCGCCGAGGCTCAGCGCGACGGGACCTGGGCGCATCTGAAGGCGTGCGCCAATTCCGACTGCCGGTGGGCGTTCTACGACCGCTCGCGCAACCATGGCGGTACCTGGTGCGACATGGCCACCTGCGGCAACAAGATCAAGAACCGCGAATTCCGGGCACGGCGCGGCAAACGCGACCGCTAGGTCGACAGCTGCCACACCAGCGCGGCGGCCAGCGCGCCGAGCCCGTTGAGGGACCAGTGCAGCGCGATCGGGGCGATCAGGCTGCCGCTGCGCCTGCGTAGCCAGGTGAAGACGAACCCGGC
>JAEZIA010000458.1 GCA_023416315.1 Actinomycetes bacterium | reverse complement strand
ACGTGCCGGTGACCTTCGAGGGCGGGCAGATGCCGATCCACATGCGGCTGCCCAAGCTCAAGGGTTTCCGTAACCGGTTCCGCACCGAGTACGCCGTCGTCAACGTCGGCGACCTGAACAAGGCCTTTCCGCAGGGCGGCACCGTCGGTGTCGACGAGCTGGTGGCCAACGGCCTTGTTCGCAAGAACGTGCTCGTCAAGGTGCTCGGCGACGGCAAGCTGACCGTCAAGGTCGACGTCACCGCCCACAAGTTCAGCGGCAGCGCCCGCGAGGCCATCACCGCCGCCGGCGGGTCGGCCACCGAGCTCTGAGCTAACCACGAGAAAGCCCCCGCGCGCCTTGGCGTGTACGGGGGCTTTTTTGTTCGTTCAACCTAGCTCAGCTGCGGAATCACCTCGGCGGCAAGGCGTTCCATCTGCTCGCGGTCCTCGGCCAGGCTCGCGCCGACGGGATGCAGCAGTAGCATCTGCGCGCCGGCGTCGATCACCTCCCGTAGACCGCGGGCCACGTCGGACGGCGTGCCGGACACCGGCACCGCCTCGACACCGGGCATCGAACCGTAGATCCGGTGCAGCCCGGCCAGCACCCGCTCCCGCGCCCGCGCTGCGTCGTCGTCGACGATCAGGTACACCCGCTTGCCGATCCGGAAGGTGGCCGGATCTTTGTCCTGCTCGGACAATTCGGTATGCACCGTCTGCACGGCCTTTGCGAAATCGGCGGTCGTCGACGATCCTGCGCCCATGAACGCGTCGCCGTGACGGACCGCGCGGGCAAGCGCCCGAGGGGCGTTGGCGCCGAACCAGATCGGCGGATGCGGTCGCTGCACGGGCTTCGGTGCGATCGGCAGATCGTCGAGATCGCGGAACCGGCCATGAAAAGTCACCCGCGGCTCATCGGACCACGCCGCCTTCATCAACTCCAGGCCCTCGGTGAAGCTGCTGATGAACGTCGCCGGGTCGACGCCGAAGGCCTCGAACTTGCGCCGGCGGCCACCGGGGGCCACCCCGAGGTCCAGTCGGCCGTGACTGAGCCGGTCCACCGCGGTGACCGTCGAGGCCAGCTGAAGCGGATCGTGCAGCGACGTGATCAGCACCGCGACGCCGAGGCGCAGCGTGGTGGTGCACGCCGCAGCCCAGGCCAACAGCTCCATCGGCGCGATCATCGGGGTGGGCCCGATCACCTGCTCGAGGGTCCAGCCGCCCTCGAAGCCGAGTTCCTCGGCGCGCATCAGGTAGCTTCGCAGCCCCTGAGCATCGAAGCCGTCGACGTCGAGCTGCGGAATCGAGATCGAGTACGTCACGACTCCACCGTACGAGCACGCCGACCGACTCCGTGTGCAGCGCCGGTAGCCTCGATGTATGTTCGCCTTCCTGCCCGCCGTCCCGGGCGCCGACGACCTGCGTGACGCGCTGCGCCGCATCGACACCGCCCGCCACCACGGCGTGCCCGACGGCTGCATCCTCGAGCTCGACCTACAGACGGCACCACCGGAGTCCAGCAATTTCGATCCGTTGACCTTGCTCACCGGCGGCGGCCGTCCGATGCTGCTGCGCGACGCCGTGCGCGCCATCCATCGCGCCGCCGAGGATCCCCGCGTGGCCGGTCTGATTGCACGCGTACAACTTTCGGCTTCCCCGCCGGGTCCGGTACAGGAATTGCGCGCTGCCATCGCCGCGTTCACCGAAGTCAAGCCGTCGCTGGCGTGGGCTGAGACCTACCCGGGCACCCTGTCCTACTACCTGGCCTCGGCGTTCTCCGAGGTATGGATGCAGCCGAATGGAACCGTCGGCCTGATCGGTTTCGCCACGAATGCTTTGTTCCTGCGCAATGCCCTGGACAAGGCCGGTATCGAAGCCCAGTTCGTCGCTCGTGGTGAGTACAAGTCGGCGGTCAACCTGTTCACCCAGGACCACTACACCGACGCCCATCGCGAAGCCGACTCGCGGCTGATCGCCAGCCTGCACAGTCAGGTGTGGCAGGCCATCGCCGACTCGCGCGGCATCGAGGTCGCGGCGATCGACGAGCTGGCCAACCGGGCACCGCTGTTGCGTGATGAGGCGGTGGCCGGCCACCTGGTGGACCGTATCGGCTTTCGCGACCAGGCCTACGGTCGGATCGCCGAACTGGCTGGCGGAGAGAGCTTTTCAGCCGAGAAGGACGCCGACGACGACAACGCTCCGCCGCGGCTCTACCTGTCGCGTTATGCCCAGGCCGGCAAGGGCGGCCCGTCGCTGCCGATGCCGTCGATCCCGGGGCGCAAGAAGCGGCCGCGGATCGCGGTGGTGACCGTCGCCGGGTCGATCGTCAGCGGTCGTGGCGGTCCGCAGGGTCTGCCGTTCGGCCGGTCCAGCGCCGGCGCGGACACCATCGGTGCGGCACTGCGCCGGGTCGGCGCCGACGAGGACGTGGATGCCGTCGTGGTACGGGTGGACAGTCCGGGTGGGTCGGTGACCGGTTCGGAAACGATCTGGCGGGAAGTGGCGCGACTGCGCGCCAAGGGCAAGCCGGTGGTGGCCTCGATGGGTGCGGTAGCCGCATCGGGGGGCTACTACATCGCGATGGCCGCCGACGCGATCGTCGCGAACCCGGGCACGATCACCGGTTCGATCGGAGTGCTGACCGGCAAGCTGGTAGCCCGCGATCTGAAGGAACGGCTCGGGGTCGGCTCGGACAGCGTGCGCACCAACGACAATGCCGACGCCTGGTCGGTCAATGCGCCGTTCACGCCGGAACAGCAGGCGCTGGTGGAAGCCGAGGCCGACCTGTTCTACCAGGACTTCGTGCAGCGGGTGGCGCAGGCGCGACACATGACGGTCGAGGCGGTCGAGGAAGTGGCGCAGGGCCGGGTGTGGACCGGCGCAGACGCCCTCGAGCGGGGGCTGGTCGACGAGCTCGGCGGGCTGCGGACGGCAGTGCGGCGGGCCAAGGTGCTCGCCGGGGTGGACCCCGACAGCGAGGCTGAACTGGTCAGCTATCCCAGCTCGTCACTGCGGGACTTCCTGCGCCCCAAGCCGTCATCGCAGCCGGCGGCGGCCTCCCTGCCCGAGGCGCTGTCGGCTCTGGTGGGCCGGTCGATCAGAGGCGTGCTGGACCAGGGCGAGCGGGCGCTGACCGGAACCAGCCTGCTGTGGCTGGGGGAGAGCCGTTTCTAGGCTGCCTGGTCGCCGAGATCGACGTTTTGGCGGCCTCGTCTCGCACTTTTGCACCCAAATGTCGGTTTGGGCGAAGGGGCGTCAGCCCAGAGTGGCGCTGACGTAGACGATTTCGCCGAGCGCGTCGTAGAGATCCGGGCTGGGCGGCTGCAGGCCGTTGCGCGCGAACAGATCTGGGGTGGAGATCCCGGTGACGTCCCAGCCGGCTTCGCGCAAATATTCCATCACGTGGCTGCGCGGACCCGGATAGACCAGCGACGCCATGTCCAGATCGAGGCCCTGCTGGCGCGCGAACGTGGTCATCGCCGTGGCCTTCTCGACGTCGAGATTCATGATGCCGGGCACGTATTCGGTGGCCACGGTGCTGCCGGGGACGCTCAGCGCAGTGATCGTGTCGAACAGCTGGTCCTGGGCTTCCGGCGGCAGGTAGATCAGCAGCCCCTCGGCCACCCACGCCGTGGGTGCGGTGGGGTCGAAGCCGGCCTGGCGCAGCGCGGCGGGCCAGTCCTCGCGTAGGTCGATGCCGACGGTGTGGCGCTGCGCGGTGGGTTGAGCACCGAGGTCCTCGAGCACCCCGGTCTTGAATTCGATCACCTTGGGCTGGTCGATTTCGTACACGACGGTGCCCGACGGCCACGGCAGCCGGTAGGCGCGCGAATCCAGCCCGGACGCCAGGATTACCGCCTGGCGGATACCGGTAGCCGTGGCGGAGATGAAGTAGTCGTCGAAGAACTTGGCGCGCATGGCCATTCCGTCGACTCGGGCCTGCAGCTGTTCCGGGGCGCCGAAAGCCGACGTCTCCAGTTCGCCGTCGATCATCTTGATAAAGAAGTCGATACCGACCGCGCGCACCAGGGGGTCGGCGAACGGGTCGTCGATCAGATGCCGGGGATCCTTGGTGGCCATCGCCCGCCCGGCCGCCACCAGCGTCGCGGTGGCACCGACGCTGGAGGTCAGGTCCCAGGTGTCGTTGTGACTGCGCGCCATCACTGAATCCTGGTCGCGGTCAGGTAACCCGTGGTATCGCTGAATTCCACCAGGGTCTCGTCGTCGGGCAGGTCGAAGCCGTTGGCGGCGTAGGACTCCCGGGTGGTCTGGACACTGATCCGCCAGCCGCGCTCGGCAAGGTAGTCACCGGTCGAATTTCGCTCGCCGTCGTAGAACAGCGCGGGCAGGTCGATATCGGAACCGATCTGCGCCGAGTACTTCTTAAACCGGTCGCGCCAGCTGTCCGGCAGCGTCGTCCCGGCAGCCATGTATTCGGTCGCGAAGCGACTGTCCGGGGCCGACAGCTCGGTGATGTTGTCCAGCAGACGATCCTGGGCTTCCGGCGGAAGGTAGATCAACAACCCCTCGGCGATCCACGCCGTCGGCTGACTGACGTCAAAGCCGCTGTCGCGCAACGCCGTCGGCCAGTCATCCCGAAGATCGACAGCGATGGTGCGCCGCTGGGTGGTGGGGGAGACCCCGAGATCGGCGAGCACCTTGGTCTTGAAATCGATGACCTTGGGCTGGTCGAGTTCGTACACCACCGAGCCGGCCGGCCAACTCATCCGATAGGCGCGGGTATCGAGCCCGGAGGCCAGGATGACGGCCTGGCGCACGCCGTCGCGTGCCGCGTTGGTGAAGAAGTCGTCGAAGAAGCGGGTGCGGACCGCGATCTGTTCGGTCATCCGACGCCGGTTCAGCATCGGGTCGTCCTCGATGTTGGCCTCGCCGTTGGCCACCCGGATGAGCGACTCCACGCCGACGGCCTTGACCAAGGCCGCGGCGTACGGATCGTGGATCAGTGCGTCGGGCCCTTGCGAGGCCAGCGCGCGGGATGCCGCGACCGAGGTTGCGGTGGCTCCGACGCTGGACGCGAGGTCCCAGGTGTCGCCTTCGTAGCGGATGGAATCTGTCTGGCTCATGGTGTTACTTCCGGATTGCGGTGACGGACAACGAATTGCTCAGGGGTGCGCTCAGATCGCCGGTGGGGAACTCCCGCCCGTAGTGCGCGAACATCTCGGGCCGCGAGCGGCTGCTGACTTGCCATCCGCAGCCCTCGAGGTAGTCGACGACGGAGTTGCGCTCGCCGGCGTAGAACAGGTCGGCCATGTTGAGGTCCAACCCCATCTCGCGCCAGCGGTCGCTGACCATCCTCGAACGGTCGGCCAGGCCGGCGCCACCGTCGGGGTGGTACTCGGTGGACAACCGGCTGCCCGGCGCGGACAGCGCGGTGATGTTGTCGAACAGCCGGTCCTGGGCGTCCGGCGGCAGATACACGAGCAGCCCCTCGGCGCTCCACGCGGTGGGCTTGGCGTCATCGAAGCCGTTGGCGCGCAGCGCGGCAGGCCAGTCGTCGCGCAGGTCGACACTCACGGTGCGCAACTCGGCGGTGGGGGAGGCGCCGAGGCCGGCCAGCGTCTCGGTCTTCAACTCGATCACCTTGGGCTGGTCGATCTCGTAGACCACGGTGCCCGCCGGCCAGTTCAGCCGGTACGACCGGGAGTCCAAGCCGGAGGCCAGGATGACGGCCTGGGTAACCCCGGCGGCTCCGACGGCATCGAGGAAGAAGTCGTCGAAGAACCGGGTCCGCACCGCCATCACATCGGTCATCACCCGGGCGTTGCCCTCGCTGTCCACGGCGGCCATGTCGATCTCGCCGTCGACCATCTTGGTGAACACGTCGATGCCGACAGCGCGGACCAGCGGGGCGGCGAACGGGTCGTTGATGAGCCCGTTCTCCTCCCGGCGGGCCACCGCGCGGGCAGCGGCCACCATGGTGGCCGGGGTGCCGACGCTGGTGGCCAGGTCCCAGGAGTCGGAGTCGCTGCGGGTCACCGGGCGCCGCCGTAGTCGGCGCTGATGTAGTAGAGCTTGCCCATCGGCTCGTCGCCATCGAAGGCGTCGCGCTGACCGGCGCGCAGCAGCTCGTTGATCGGCGAGGCGGTGACCTGCCAGCCGTGCCCGGTCAGATACTCGCCGGCCTCGTTGCGCTCGCCCAGGTAGACCAGATCGCCGAAATCGAGGTCAAAGCCGTTCGCCCGCCAGTGGTCGGCGATGGCCTGCATCCGCTGGCGAGACTCCTCGGTTTCCTCCGCGTCCGACGGCGGCGCGGTGTCGATCGCCACCCGGCTGCCCGGTGCGGACAGGTCGGTGATGGTGTCGAGCAGATGATCCTGCGCCTGCGGCGGGAGGTAGCCCAGCAGACCTTCGGCACTCCACGCCGTCGGGGCGTCGGCGTCGAAGCCGGCGTCGCGCAGCGCGCTGGCCCAGTCGCCGCGCAGATCCATCGCCACGGCGCGACGGTCGCAGGTCGGCGCCGCGCCCTGCTCGGCGAGCGTCTCGGTCTTGAACGTGATGACCTCGGGC
>JAEZIA010000423.1 GCA_023416315.1 Actinomycetes bacterium | reverse complement strand
ATACTGCTGGGTCTGGGTCGTCACCTGATCCTTGGGCAGCCCCTGCAGCCCGGTGAAGAACCCATTGACGTCCGGATGGGTGAACAGGTAGTTCGACATCGCCGCCGACACGCCCGCCATGATTCCGGTCATGTCCGCGGTGGTGCAGTTGGGCGGCGGATCGGCTACGGCCGGGCCGGCCAAGATCACCGAGGCGGGGCCAGCCACGCCGAGCAACACCGCGCCGGCGCCGATCGCTGCCGCAGCCGCGCGACGCACAGAACGATTGGATGTCATCAAGCCCCCTCGTAGTCAGACTGTCTTCGCCGATCATGCTAGGCCAGCCGGTGCGCGAACGCGCTGATTTCGCCTGCGCCCACGGGCGATTGCCAGCGAACGCAGGCGGTGTCAGCTGGCGGCTTTTTCGTCTTCGACCGTCGCCGCGATCTCCTCGAGCTGCTCGATACGCGTTCGGGCGTAGGCCTGCTGCTCGGTGATCGTCAGCTGTCCGCGGTGGCTGCCGATGAACGTGCTGATCCAGGACAACGAGGTGGTCAGCCGCGCCTTGAACCCGACCAGGTAGATCAGGTGCAGGAACAGCCAGGCCAGCCACGCGATGTAGCCGCCGAACTCGATCGGGCCGATCTTGGCCACCGCCGAGTACCGCGACACGGTGGCCATCGAACCCTTGTCGAAGTACTGGAACGGCTCGCGCGTGGCGGGGTCGGCGCCCTTGAGTTCGGCCTTGACGAGCTTGGCGGCGTACTTGGCGCCCTGGATGGCACCCTGCGCCATGCCGGGGACCCCGTCGACGAAGGCCATGTCGCCGACCACGAACACGTTCGGGTTGCCGGGGACCGTGAGATCCGGCAACACCTTGACCCGGCCGGCCCGGTCGATCTCGGCGCCGGACTGCTCGGCGATGATCTTGCCCAGCGGGCTGGCCGACACACCGGCCGACCACACCTTGGTGGCGCACTCGATGCGATCGAGGCTGCCGTCACCGCGCTTGACCGTGATGCCGTTGCGGTCGACGTCGGTGACCATCGCGCCCAGCTGAATCTCCACGCCCAGCTTCTCCAGCCGGGCGGCGGCCTTCTTGCCGAGCTTCTCGCCCATCGGCGGCAACACCGACGGCGCCGCGTCCAGCAGGATCACCCTGGCGCGGGTGGAGTCGATGTGCCGGAAGGCGCCCTTGAGCGTGTGATCGGCGAGTTCGGCGATCTGCCCGGCCATCTCCACACCGGTCGGGCCCGCGCCGACGACGACGAAGGTCAGCAGCTTTTCGCGACGCACCGGGTCGCTCGACCGCTCGGCCTGCTCGAACGCGCCCAGGATGCGGCCCCGCAGTTCCAGCGCGTCGTCGATGGTCTTCATGCCGGGAGCCCACTCGGCGAAGTGATCGTTGCCGAAGTACGACTGCCCGGCGCCTGCGGCGACGATCAACGTGTCGTACGGAGTCCGGTAGGTGTGGCCCAGCAGGATCGAGTCGACGGTCTTGTTCGCCAGGTCGACGTGGGTCACCTCGCCGAGCAACACCTGGCAGTTCTGCTGCTTGCGCAGCACCACCCGGGTCGGCGGGGCGATCTCGCCCTCGGAGATGATGCCGGTCGCGACCTGGTACAGCAGCGGCTGAAACAGGTGGTGGGTGGTCTTGGCGATCAGCTTGATGTCGACGTCAGCCCGCTTGAGGTGCTTGGCGGCGTTCAGGCCACCGAATCCCGAACCGATGATGACGACCTTGTGCTTATCCGATGGAGTTGCACCGGGGTGGGTCATTTCTGCTCCTCAACGACATGCACAGGACACGTACTACGGTAGTCGCCCGGATCACAGACTTCGCGTCGGTACCCGGGCCAATCAGGTGATGTGGACCACCCGTGCCGGCTACCCGCCAGGCGCGGTCGCACGACCTCGGCGGAATGTCGCGGTGAAAAGGACCTAGCCGAAGTTGGCGAGCGCGCCACGGCCGACGTGCACCGTCTGGCCGGTGATGTGCCGCGCCGCGGGTGTGGTCAGGAACAGCGCCAGCCGGGTGATCTCCGACGCCGCGGTCGGCGGCGTGGTCGACAGTCCGTCATACGACGGCTCGGAGCTGCGGCCGCAGGCGACGGTATTGACCGTGATGCCGCGGGTGCCGAAGTAATCCGCTTGTCCCGCAGTCCAATTCGCGAGCGCAGCCTTCACCGCGGCGTCGGCGCCGCCGTCGCGCGGGTTATCCGGCACGACGGTGACGATCGAACCGCCCGAGCGCAGGTGGTCGCCGATGTTCTGCACCAGCAGCACGGCCGAGAGCACGGTGGCGTCCAGCGCGGTCCGCCACGCCTTCGCGGTATCGGTCAGCGTGTAGGCGCGGGGATCGCCGCCGACCCAGATGGGGGCGGGGACGTGGACGATGGTGTCCAGGTGATGCGGGAACTGGCTGCGGGTCGCGCCGAGGGTGTCCGCGTCGGTGGTGTCGCACACGATGGCGTCGACATCGAGTTCTTTGGCGGCCACCTCGAGATCGTCGCGGCGCGCACCGCTGATGACGACCTTATGGCCGGCGTCGCGAAAACCTTCCGCAATCGTCCGACCCAGTTCGGTGTCACCGCCGGTGACCAGCACGTCCATCGCCTTCGCCCTCCTCAGTGATTAACGAGGATGTTACTGGACGGTAGCTAAAGAGGCCAATGCCGCGCCGACACGATCGGAGACAGCGACGTGGGGTTTCGCCCTAGGGTGTGTCGGGTGAGGCGCAGCCGGGGCATGCGGACGCCGCCGCCGCTGCCGCGCTGGGTGTACCTGCCCGCGGCGCTCGGCGCGGCGTTCGTGGTGCTGCCGCTGGCGGCGATGGCGGTCAAGGTCGACTGGACCCGGTTCTGGGCGCTGATCAGCAGTCCGGCCTCACAGGCGGCGCTGCTGCTGAGCCTGCGCACGGCCGCGGCGAGCACCGCACTGTGTCTGATCGTCGGGGTGCCGATGGCCCTGGTACTGGCCCGCAACCACGGCCGGGTCGTGCGGGCGTTGCGACCGCTGATCCTGCTTCCCCTGGTGCTGCCGCCGGTGGTCGGTGGCATCGCGCTGCTATACGCGTTCGGCAGGCTCGGCCTGCTCGGCAGCTATTTGGAGGCGGCCGGGATCCGGATCGCGTTCACCACCACCGCGGTGGTGCTGGCGCAGACGTTCGTCTCGCTGCCGTTCCTGGTGATCGCGCTGGAGGGGGCGGCCCGCACCGCGGGTGCCGACTACGACGTGGTGGCGGCGACGCTGGGAGCCCGGCCGGCCACCGTGTGGTGGCGGGTGACGCTGCCACTGCTGGCGCCCGGACTGGTGTCCGGCGCGGTGCTGGCGTTCGCCCGCGCGCTCGGCGAGTTCGGGGCGACGCTGACGTTCGCCGGATCCCGGCAGGGCGTCACCAGGACGCTGCCTCTGGAGATCTACCTGCAACGGGAAAGCGACCCCGACGCCGCCGTCGCGCTGTCGCTGCTGCTGGTCGTGGTGGCCGCGGTGGTGGTCCTCGGCCTCGGCGCGCGACGGCTGTCCGGCTGGACCGGCAATGGCTGAGCTGCAGTTCGCGGCGGCGGTGACCGATCGCTGCTATGAGGTCGCGTTCGAGGTCGCGGCCGGGGAAGTGCTGGCGATCCTGGGACCCAACGGCGCGGGCAAGTCCACCACCCTGCACGTGATCGCCGGTCTGCTGCAACCGGATTCGGGCCTGGTGCGGGTAGGCGGCCGGGTTCTTACCGACACCGTGGCGGGCGCCTCGGTGCCCACCCACGACCGCCGCGTCGGTCTGCTGCTGCAGGATCCGCTGCTGTTTCCACACCTGAACGTGCGGGCCAACGTCGAGTTCGCGCCGCGCAGCCGCGGCG
>JAEZIA010000421.1 GCA_023416315.1 Actinomycetes bacterium | reverse complement strand
GATGAGTGCCGAAGATCTCGAAAAGTACGAGACCGAGATGGAGCTCTCGCTGTACCGCGAATACAAGGACATCGTGGGGCAGTTCAGCTACGTCGTGGAGCCCGAGCGCCGCTTCTACCTGGCCAACAGCGTGGAACTGGTGCCCCGCAACACCGACGGCGAGGTGTACTTCGAGCTGCGGTTGACCGATGCGTGGGTGTGGGACATGTATCGCCCGGCCCGGTTCGTCAAGCAGGTGCGGGTGATCACGTTCAAGGACGTCAACATCGAAGAGGTCGAGAAGCCCGAACTGCGCCTGCCCGAATAGGCGCGTGGCGCAACGCATTTGCGCTTGGCCGTTGAACCGCTCACGTACACTCCCGGTAAATCAAGGGTTCGGGGGGAATGTGGTGATCATGGTCTGGCTGCGGGTCGGGGCGGTAAGTGCGGCCGTCGGCGTCGTCGTCGCAGGGTGTTCGTCGGACGAGTCGCAAGCGGAGTCGACATCGGCAGAAGGTGCCGTGGCCTCGAGCGCTGCCGCGCCGAATCCGGAGGAACCCGCCCACGTGGTGGGCAAAGAGAACGCCATCACCTTCAACTTCATCTACCCCGAGGGCGATCAGCATTGGACCGATGAGGCCAAAGCGTCGCTCAACGACGCCGCCAACACGATCGCCGCGTACCTCGTGGTCCCCAAACCCGTCACCGTCACGTACACGGTCGCCGACGACAACGAGCCCAACCACCTCGCCCAGGCCGGCAGCGACCTGGTCGATCAACAGTCACCCGGCTTCTTCCGCACGCTGGTCCAGCAGAAGCTGATCACCGGTGAGGACGGCAATGGGGATCAGCCCGACGGTGATATCGAGGTGAACTGGAACGCGAACTGGGCGCTGGGCGACGACGTCGTCGTTGGCGACGAGGATGCCGGCACCGCGGATCAGGACGACTTCAAGGCGACGATCATGCACGAGCTGATGCACACCCTGGGTTTCGATACCGGGATCCAGGGCCCGGGCTCTGCGCCGGTGACCAACCGGCCGATCTTCGACAGCTTCGTGGTGAACGCCGACGGAGTGAAGGTCATCAACCCCGACTACACGTTCAACACCGCGTTCGACCCGAACCTGACCGGCGGCGACGGCGGACTGTTCTTCGGCGGGCCGAACGCCATGGCCGCCTACGACGGCAAGCCGGTGCCGCTGCTCACCGACCCGGACTGGAACGTCAGCAACGTGACGCATCTCAACGGCCACGTGTTCACTGGCGAGAACAAGAAGCTGATGAATCCCGGCGACGACGACTCCGGGTTGGGGGTGCGGGTGCTGAGTCCGGTCGAGCTCGGCATCCTCGAAGATCTCGGCTACCCGGTGCGGCAGTAGGCAGTCAGCGCAGCGAGGCGTCGATCGCGTCGGCGGACAGGATCTTGTCCAGAACGAGCGCCGCGCTACCGATGTTGCCTGCCTTGTCTCCGTAGGTGGAGGGCACAACCCGAAGGTTCTTAGTAGCAAGCGCAGTTGCGTTGCCGTACAACGTCTCTCGCAATCCGGCAACGAAGACCTCGTAGGCGCCCGACATGTCGCCGCCAACGACCAGCACTTCCGGGTTCAGCAGATTCACCGCGGCGGCGACGACTTCGCCGACGTGACGGCCACTTTCGCGCAGCAGGCGGCGCACTTCACCGTCACCTTGATTGGCCAGCTCTACGACGTCGCGGATGTGGTTGACGGGCCGGCCCTGTTCTTGGAGGGTGTGCACGAGTGCCCAGCCACCGGCAATGGCTTCCAAGCAGCCGGTATCACCGCAGCGACACGGGATCCCGGCCGCGGCCGCGGTCTTGTTGTGGCCGAATTCGCCGGCCGCGCCGACGGCACCGCGCTGAAGTATGCCGCCGGACACAATCCCCGCGCCGAGCCCGGTGGACGCCTTGATCAGCAACAGGTCGTCGTGAATCTTCAACGGGCCCCGGCGTTCTGAAAGAGCGTGGACGTTGGTGTCGTTGTCGAGCACGATCGGGGCCGACGTCAGATTGCGGAAGTATGGCTCGAGTGGGACGCCGTCCCAGCCGCTCATCACCGGAGACGCCAGGCTGCAGCCCCGTTGCTGGTCGACGGTGCCGGGCAGTGAAACCCCGACGCCGAGCACGTCGCGAGCCGACCGGCCGGTCTCGTCGAGCAGTGCCTCGAGGTGTTTGACCAGGTCGGGCATCAAGTCGTCGGGACTGATGCGGATTTCGGAGTCCAGGTCGGTCAACGCGTGGATGTCACCGGCCAGATTGCATACCGCCAACCGCGTACGGCTGCGCCCGATGGCAGCCGACAGGACCACGCCGGCGTCGGCGTTGAATCGCACCAGCGCCGGGGGCCGACCACCGGTCGAGGGGCCTTCCTCGCCTTCGGAGACCAAGCCGCGGCGACCCAGCGCCGCAATGCGGCTTCCCACGGCGGTCCTGGAGAGTCCGGTCAGCTCGCGCAGCTCGGTGCGCGTGGTGGCGACGCCGTCGCGGATGAGCACGAAAATGTCCCCCGCCGTGGCGGGGGCGGCAGAACGCCTGGTGACCGCCACCTTTCTATTGAACCAAGAACTATCTGTCCTGCAAAGCGATCGAGACACGCGTCACTTTTACCTCCTAAAGACAAAAGTCAGGTTGAAGAGCGGTGTAAGTGGCACTAGGGTCGAAGCAGGGATCGAGCGCTGCAACGCGGCAGCAACCGCCACCGCACAGAAAGGCGATAGCTCCCGTGACTCTCACCTCCCGACCCGCCGTACCGGCGGCGTCGCCCACCTTGTGCCCGACCAGGACAGGGTTGGGCATCCTGGCCCTGGCGTTGGGCTCGTTCGGTATCGGCACCAACGAGTTCGTCGCGATGGGGCTGCTGCCCGAGATCGCCGGCGGACTGCGCATCTCCGAGCCGACCGCCGGGCACGTGATCTCCGCGTACGCGCTCGGCGTCGTGGTCGGTGCCCCGGTGCTGGCCGCGGTCACCGCGACGTTCAACCGCAAGATCGTGCTGATGAGTTTGATGGCGTTGTTCGCCATGGGCAACGTGGCCACCGTGCTGGCTCCCAACTATGCGGTTTTGATCGGCGCGCGCTTTCTCGCCGGTCTCCCGCACGGCGCGTACTTCGGTGTCGCCGCTCTGGTGGCCGCCCGCCTGCTCGGACCCGAACGGCGCGCCAAGGCGGTCGCGCAGGTGATGACCGGCCTGACGGTGGCAACGGTCGTCGGGGTGCCGATGGCGTCCTGGCTGGGCCAATTGCTCGGCTGGCGTAGCGCATTCGCGTTGGTCGTGGCCATCGGTCTGCTGACGTTGGTGGCGATC
Source organism: Actinomycetes bacterium (assembly GCA_023416315.1). Lineage (GTDB taxonomy): Bacteria > Actinomycetota > Actinomycetes > Mycobacteriales > Mycobacteriaceae > Mycobacterium. The sequence continues at coordinate 792 of JAEZIA010000421.1, read as the reverse complement.
TTCTTCTGGCTGCCCGAGGTCGGCGGCGGCCACGCCACGAGCACCCGCACCGAGCTCGGCGCATTGCGTCGCCCGCAGGTGTGGCTGGCGCTGCTGATCGGCATGGTCGGCTTCGGTGGCATGTTCGCCGTCTACACCTATATCGCGACCACGCTTACCGACGTGTCGGGAGTATCGCGGTCGTGGATTCCACTGGGGCTGATGGTTTTTGGTATCGGTATGGTGGTCGGCAACTTCGCCGGTGGGCGGATGGCCGATCGTTCGGTTGTTCGCGGGCTGTACATCTCGATGGTGGCGTTGGCGGTGGTGCTGGCGATCTTCGTGGCCGCCGCCCACAACGCGTTCACCGCGATGGTGGTGCTGTTCGGGATCGGCGCCAGCGGGGCGGCCATCGCCCCCGCGTTGCAGACCCGGTTGATGGACGTGGCTGCCGAAGCGCAGACGCTGGCCGCCGCGCTGAATCACTCGGCCCTCAATATCGCTAACGCGGCGGGAGCGTGGATCGGTGGTTTGGTGATCGCCGCGGGCTACGGCTACACAGCACCGGCCGCTGCCGGTGCCGCGCTGGCGGTCGTCGGCTTGGTCGTGCTGACCATCTCGGTGGCGCTGCAACGTCGCACGTCGGCGGTGCCGTCATGATCCGGGCATTGGCAGCCCTGCTGCGATGGCGTGAAGCGGTGTGCGTCGATCTGTACCTGCCTGCGCGGCAACGTGTGACGATCGTCGTCGGTGCGCGCCCCACACGACGGGCGGCCAACCGATGACCGATCACGTGATCTTTCGCCACGACCC
>JAEZIA010000413.1 GCA_023416315.1 Actinomycetes bacterium | reverse complement strand
CGCCGCGGCTGTGCGCGGCGACCGCGGTGTCCGGGGTGGGCGGGCCCGGCAGCAGCGTCAGCCCGCAGGCCTGGGCGCACTCGATGTAGGCCGTGGACGTGGCGGAGTCGTACACCCATTCGGCGTTGACGTCGTCGGTCAGCGGGCCGGACACCCGGGTGTGGCATACCTCGCCGAGCCGGTCGGCCAGTACACCGACGAACCCGGGACCGCCGTCGGACTGCGGCGCCAGGACCAGGTCATCACAGGGCCGGGCCTGCGACCACCCGGCGGCGATGGACTGGGCGGCCTCGACGGCGGTCAGGCTGTCGCCGTAGCAGTCCGGCGCGATCAGCACCCGCATTCGTGCAGGGTAACCTGGCAGGCGTGAAACTGCTGGGCCGCAAGAACGATGAGCACGCCGCCAAGGCCGAATCGGTCGAGGTGGACGAGCCTGCCGTTGCGGCAGGCACCACCGCGCCGAAGGGCAAACCCACTCCGAAGCGCAACGCCTCGGCCAAGCGCCGCGGGCCGGTCGCCCCGGCGCCGATGACGGCCGCCGAGGCCCGCAAGCGCCGCAAGGAGCTGCGCGCCACCTTGACCAAGGAGGAGCGCCGCGAGGAGAAGGCCCAGCGGCGCAGCGCGATGAACGACCGGCGCGAGCGGATGATGGCCGGCGAAGAGGACTACCTGCTGCCCCGCGACAAGGGCCCGGTGCGTCGCTACGCCCGCGACATCGTCGACGCGCGGCGCAACGTGCTGGGGCTGTTCATGCCGGCCGCGCTCGGCCTGATCTTCGTGATGCTGGCCGTGCCGCAGGTTCAGCTGCTCATCTCACCGGCGATGCTGGTCCTGATGGCGATCATGGCGATCGACGGAGTTCTGTTGGGCCGCAAGGTCAACAAGGCCGTCGACGCCAAGTTCCCGGACAACACCGAAGGATCGTTCAAGCTCGGGCTGTACGCCGCGGGCCGGGCCTCTCAGATGCGCCGGATGCGCGCGCCGCGACCGCAGGTCGAGCGCGGCGCCAAGGTCGTCTGACCCCGTCACGGCCGGTGCGCACACTGGTGCTCGGCGGAATCCGGTCGGGCAAGTCACGCTGGGCTGAAGAGATCATGACCGGCGACCGGCCCGTGCGGTATGTCGCGACCGGTGCGGCCGCCGACACCGACGAGTCCTGGGCCCGGCGGGTGGCCGCCCACCGCGAACGCCGCCCGTCCTCGTGGCGCACCGTCGAAAGCACCGATGTGGCCGCCACTTTGCGCGACGAACCGGGCACCGCGACGATGGTCGACGATCTGGGCGGCTGGCTGACCGCGGCGCTGGACCGCCGCGGCTGGGAGGGCGGTTCGGTCACCGCCGACGTCGACGAGTTGGTGAGCGCGGTCGAGCAGTTCAGCGGGCCGCTGGCGCTGGTCAGCCCGGAGGTGGGGTTGACCGTGGTGGCGGCGACGGCGTCTGGCAGGCGCTTCACAGACGAACTCGGCACACTCAACCAACGACTCGCCCAGTGTTGTGAACAGGTGGTTCTGGTGGTTGCCGGGCTGCCGGTCTGGGTCAAACCGACGAAAGCGCTGAGCTGATGGACTTTCCCGCGGTCACCCCGCCCGATTCCCGTGCCGCCGCCGCGGCCACCCGCCGCCAGGACCTCCTGACCAAACCGGCCGGCGCGCTGGGTCGGCTCGAGGAACTGTCGGTGTGGGTGTCGGCGTGCCAAGGTGCCTGCCCGCCACGGCAATTCGAACGCGCACGGGTGGTGGTGTTCGCCGGCGACCACGGGGTGGCGCGCACCGGGGTGTCGGCCTACCCACCGGAGGTGACCGCGCAGATGGTGGCCAACATCGACGCGGGCGGCGCGGCGATCAACGTGCTGGCGCACGTCGCGGGCGCGACGGTGCGGGTGGTCGACATCGCTGTCGACAGCGAGCAGCCGCTGACTCCGGAGATCGGCGCGCTCAAGGTGCGCCGGTCCAGCGGCAACATCGCGGTCGAGGACGCGCTGAGCGCCGACGAGACCATCGCCGCTCTCGAAGCCGGCCGCCGGCTGGCCGACGACGAGGTGGACGCCGGGGCCGATCTGCTGATCGCCGGTGACATGGGCATCGGAAATACCACGGCGGCAACCGCTTTGATCGCGACGCTGACCGACACCGAGCCGGTCGCCGTGGTGGGCCGCGGTACCGGGATCGACGATGCGGGCTGGGGGCGTAAGACCGCGGCGGTGCGCGACGCGATGTTCCGGGCCCGCCAATACCGGCCCGACCCGGTCGGGCTGCTGCGCACCTGCGGCGGCGCGGACCTGGCCGCGATGGCCGGTTTCTGCGCGCAGGCCGCGGTGCCGCGCACTCCCCTGCTGCTCGACGGCGTGGTGGTGACGGCGGCCGCGCTGGTCGCCGACCGGCTGGCGCCGGGAGCACGGGCCTGGTGGCAGGCCGGCCACCGCTCCACCGAACCGGCGCACACGCTGGCTTTGGCGTACCTGGAATTGGTGCCGATCCTCGACCTGGGGCTGCGCCTGGGTGAGGGCACCGGCGCCGCGGTCGCGCTGCCGGTGCTGCAGGCGGCCGTCGCGACGCTGTCGTCGATGGCGACGTTCACCGACGCCGGCGTCTCCGACCGCGCCGCGGACTGACGTGTTCCGTTCGCTGGCAACGGCTTTCGCATTCGGCACGGTACTGCCACTGCGCGGTGGCGCGATCGGCCGGTCCACGATGACCGCACTGCCGATCGTCGGGGCGACGCTCGGCGTGCTCGCCGCCGCGGTGCTGTGCGCCGGGGACTGGGCGTTCGGCACCCACCACGCACTGTCCGGGTTGCTCGCGGTCGCGGTGCTGCTGCTCGCGACCAGGGGCCTGCACATCGACGGGCTCTCCGACACCGTTGACGGACTCGGCTGTTACGGCCCGCCCGAGCGGGCGCTGCAGGTCATGCGCGACGGGACGGCGGGCCCGTTCGGGGTGGCCGCCGTCGCCGTGGTGCTGGGTGCCCAGGCACTCGGGTTCGCCGCCACCCCGCCCGGCTGGACCGGGCTGATCGCGGTGGTCACCGCGGTGACCAC
>JAEZIA010000412.1 GCA_023416315.1 Actinomycetes bacterium | reverse complement strand
GCACCAGGTCGCCGGTGCGGTACATCCGTTGTCCGGGAGCGCCGAACGGGCATGGCACGAAACGGGATGCGGTCAGCCCGGTGCGCCCGATGTAGCCGACCCCGACACCGCGGCCGGCGACGTACAGCTCACCGACCACACCCTGCGGCACCGGTTGCAACCGGTCGTCGAGGACGAACAGGGCCGCGGTGGGCGGCGGCGCGCCGATCGGCACATCGGCACCGGCCGACAAGGGAGCGCTCATCGACGCGTAGACGGTGACCTCGGTGGGGCCGTAGGCGTTGATGACGACCCGGCCCGGCGCCCACTGGTCCACCACTTCCGGCGGGCAGGCCTCACCACCGAGCAGCAGCGCCACCGACTCCAAGCCCTGCGGCCGCAACGCGGCCACGGCGGACGGAGTCTGGGTGAGCACGGTGACGTGCTCGGCGACCAGCAGCGCGTGGAAGTCGTCCGGCGAGCGGACCACCGCATCGGGCACGACCAGCAGTCGGCCGCCGCCGAGCAGTGCCGCCCAGATCTCCCAGACCGAGAAGTCGAACGCGTAGGAGTGGCACTGCGTCCACACCTGCTCGGTTGGCAGCGCCGGATGGGCCGAGTCCGCCAGGTGTGCCAGGTTGCGATGGCTCAGCGCAACACCTTTGGGAGTTCCCGTCGTGCCCGAGGTATAGATCAGGTAGGCGATGTTGTCCGGATCGGGGGCCGGCGGCGCGGTGGTGGGCCGGTTCGCGGCGGCGGGGTCATTGACGTCGATGACCGCCACATCGTGCCCGTCGAGCCGCAACCGGAGCGACTCGGTGGTGACGACGGCGACCGGCGCGGCGTCGGAGAGCATAAACGCGATTCGCGCCTCGGGCAGCGCCGGATCGATCGCCAGGTATGCGGCGCCGACCTTCAGCGCCGCCAGCATCACGACGACGGCTTCGGCCGACCGATCCAGCAGCAGCGCCACACAGTCGCCGGCACGGACCCCACGCTCGGACAGCAGGTGCGCGTAGCGGGTCGCCGCTTCGTCGAGGGACTGATAAGTCATCGACTTCTCGCCCGCGGTCAGTGCGACGGCCTGCGGGGCGCGGCGGACCTGCGCGGAGAACAATTCCGGCACCGACAGCGCCGCGTGGGCGGGGCCGGTCAGCACGGCCCGGTTGCCGACCGCGTCGAGGCGAGCGTGTTCGGCGGCGTCGAGCACATCGATCGACGACACCCGTTGCGCGGGGTCGGCGGTCATCGCCCGCAGCACTCGCTCGAGCCGCGCAACCAGCGTCTCGATGCTGGCGGCGTCGAAGACGTCGGTGCGGAATTCGACCATGCCGCCGAGGCCGGTCGGTTCACCGGCCTCGGTCCACCGTTCGGTCAACGAGAACGCCAGATCCACTCGCGCGGTGTGGGTGTCGAGCGGAATCTGGGTGACCCGCAGGTCTCCCAATGCCAGCGCGATGCTTTCGCTGGTGTCGGCGGGCAGGTTCTGCCACGCCAGCATGACCTGGACCAGTGGATGGTGGTTGAGCGAACGCGTGGGGTTGATCCGCTCGACGACGACCTCGAACGGCACGTCTTGGTGCTCGTAGGCGGCCAGGCTGCGGGTGCGTACCTGGGCGAGCAGGTCGGCGACGCTGGGGTCTCCGCTGACATCCACCCGCAACACCAGGGTGTTGACGAAGAATCCGACCAGCGCGTCGAGCGCCGGATCGCTGCGGCCGCCGATCGGGAAGCCCACCGCCACATCGGAACTCGCGCTGACCCTGCTCAGCAGCAGCGCCAGCGCGGCCTGAACGAGCATGAAGCTGGTGGCGTTGTGTTCGCGCGCCACATCGGCGATGCGCTGCTGCAACTCCACGGGCCACTGCCAGGAGGTGGTGGCGCCGGCTTGATCTGCCACCGGCGGGTACTGGCGGTCGGTCGGCAGCGGCAGCCGTTCCGGCATACCTGCCAACGCGTCTTCCCAGTACGCCAGCTGGGCGGCGATCAGGCTGCCCTCGTCGTCGAGGTCACCGAACTGCGCGCGCTGCCACAGCGTGTAATCGACGTACTGGACCGGTAATTGGTCCCACGCCGGAGCGATTCCCGCGCCGCGGCAGACGTAGGCGATTCCCAGGTCGTTGACCAGCGGGCCCATCGACAACCCGTCGGCAGCGATGTGGTGGGCCACCGCCACCACCACGTGCTCGTCGTCGCGGACCCGGAACAGTCGTGCCTGCATCGGGATTTCGTTGGCCAGGTCGAAGGGGTGCAATGCGACCGCGCTGACCGCCTCGTCCAGTTGGTCTTGTGACCAGCCGGACGCGTCGACGATGGCCCAACCGAAATCGGCCTGCTCGGCGGGCACGACCACCTGCTGAGGTACGCCATCGGGGGCGGTGAACACCGTGCGCAGGCTTTCGTGCCGGACCACGACGTCGGCCAGCGCGGCACCGAGCGCCTCGACATTGAGCGGTCCGGTGAGCCGCAAGCCCACCGCCATGTTGTAGGTCGGTGACGGTCCCTGTAGTTGGTCGAGGAACCACAACCGCTTCTGGGAAAACGACAGCGGGATCACCGCGGGCCGTTCCATGCGCACCAACGGTGTCAGCGCAGCGCCGTTGCCGCTGATGCGCGACACCAGCTGGGCAACGGCCGGCGCCTCGAACAATGTCCGCACCGAAAGCTGGGCCTTCAGTGCGGTGTTGACCGCCGCGATGAGACGCATCGCCGACAGCGAGTCGCCGCCAAGATCGAAGAACGAGTCGTCGACTCCGACGCGCTTCACGCCGAGCACCTTGGCGTAGATATCGGCCACGATCCGCTCGACGTCGCTGGTCGGCGCGCGATAGTGACCGGTGTCCTGCACCTCCGGCGCCGGTAGCGCGCGGGCATCGAGCTTGCCGTTGACCGTCAGTGGCAACGCGTCGATGACCACGATCGCGGACGGAACCATGTATGCGGGCAACCGTTCGATCAGCGCAGCGCGGATGTCCGCCGTATCCGCGGTCCCGACGACGTAACCCACCAGGCGCTTGTCGCCTGCGCGATCCTCGCGGGCGATCACGACCGCCTGCTCAACCCCGTCGAGCCCGGCCAACACGGTGCGCACTTCGCCGAGTTCGATGCGATAGCCGCGGATCTTGACCTGCTCGTCGGCACGCCCCACATACCGCAACTGCCCGTCGGGACCCCACCACACCAGATCGCCGGTGCGATACATCCGCTCACCCGGCGCACCGAATGGGCACGCCACAAACCTCGCGCCGGTCAACCCCGGCCGGCCCACGTACCCGCACGCCACACCCCGGCCTGCGACGTACAGCTCCCCGACCACCCCGGGCGGCACCGGGCGCAGCCAGCCATCCAACACGAACAACGCCGCGCCCGGCACGGGCGCACCGATCGGCGGAAACCCTGATCCGGCAGCCAGTGGAGCGCTGAGCATCACGACCATCGTCGTCTCGGTCGGGCCGTAGGCGTTGATCATCACCCGACCGGGAGCCCACCGGTCCACCACCTCGGGAGGGCAGGCTTCACCGGCCACCACCAGCGCCATCGATCCCAAACCCGCCGGCGACAGCATCGCTACCGCCGAGGGTGTCTGGGTCAGTACATCCACCCGTTCGCGCACCAGCAGGGCGTGGAATTCGTCCGGTGAGCGTGTCACCGAGTCGGGCACGACCACGGTCCGTCCGCCGTGGAGCAGCGGCGACCACGTCTCCCAGACCGACGTGTCGAATCCGAAGGTGTGGCATTGCGTCCACACTCCCGCCGTCGGCAGATACTCATCGAGCATCGCCAACAGCTGGGTGACATTCCGGTGGGTGACCGCCACACCCTTCGGCACCCCCGTGGTGCCCGAGGTGTAGATGAGGTAGGCCACGTCATCGGGCGCCGGTGCAGCCAATGGCATATCCCGTTGGGCGCCAACAACACCGGGCTCGGCGACGCCCTGCGCGTCGATGATCGGCAGCTCCAGCCCCGCCAGCCGGTCAGCCAAATCGGGCGAGGTGATCACAGCTGCCGGCACAGCATCGTCGAGAACGAACTGCATCCGTGCGGCCGGAAGCGCGGGGTCGATCGGCACGTAGGCCGCCCCGGTTTTGAGCACTGCCAGAATCGAGACGACCGCATCGGCCGACCGCTGCAGGAGCAGCGCTACCCGGTTACCCGGCCCAATCCCATTGTCGGCCAGGATATGTGCGAAGCGATTGGCTGCTTCGTCGAGCTCGAGGTAGGTCCACGAGCGACCTTCGAAACTCAGCGCGGCCGCCTCCGGAGCGGTGATCACCTGCTGAGCGAACAACTCGGGAATCGACGGCGATGGCGACGCCGGCTGCGTCAACATCGCCCGGTTGCTCCACCGGTCGAGCCTGCCGGACTCGTCGTCGGCCAGCAGGTCCATCGATGACAACGGACGGGTGGGATCGGCGACCATCGCTGCCGCGGCACGTTGCAGTCGCATGATCAGCGCGTCAACGTCACGCGGCTCGAACACGTCGGTGTCGTACTCGACGCGCAGCGTCAGCTCGTCGCCCGGAATCGCTTGGACCGACAGCGGATAATGGTTGACCTCGTGGTGCGCGAAGTTCGTGACCGCGAGCCCGTCGGTCCCCGACAGCTTCGCGGCATCGATCGGGTAGTTCTCGTAGACGAAGAACGAGTCGAACAGCTGGTCTTGACCGGTGACACGATGAATCTCGCTGAGCGCCAGATGCTGATGATCCAGTGTCTGCGCATAATCGCTCTGTAACCGCTCGAGCAGTTCCACAGTGGTAGTCGTCGCCGTGATACGGGCCCGGACGGGCACGGTGTTGATCAGCAGGCCCACCATCGAGTCGGCGCCGAACACCTCAGCCGGCCGCCCCGACACCGTCGTGCCGAACGCGACATCGTGCTGACCCGTCAGCGATGTCAGCGTCCGCGCGTAGGCGCACTGCAACACCGTGCTGACCGTGGTGTGGCATGACCGGGCCAGCTCACCAAGACCGCGCGTGATGTCCTGGGAGAGCTGGAACGACGCGACGGTGCGCCCACCCGGCTCTCGCCCGGCCGGGCCGACCAATGTCGGGGTATCAAAGCCGGCCAGTACCTGGCCCCACGCCGCGCGCGCAGCATCGAGGTCTCGGGCGGCCAGCCAGGTGACGAAACGCCGGTACGGCGGAGCCGGTGGCAAGCGCTGTCCGTAGTAACTGGCGAAGATCTCGCCGAGTACGATGGGCAGCGACCAGCCGTCCAGCACGATGTGGTGATTGGTCAGGACAAACCGGTGCCGACCGTCGGCCGTACGGATCAATGCCGCCCGGAATGGCGATCCATTCGCCAAGTCGCAGACCGCAGTTCGCTCGTCGACATAGAGCTGGGCGATCTGTTCCTCGGTGTCCAGCTCGACGTACTGCCAGGGCACAATCGGGTCGGCCAGGATGACCTGCACCGGGTCGGCGAACTGTTGAGAGAACCGGGCTGCCAGATTCGGGTGCCGGCTTACCACCGCCTGCACCGCAGTGTGCAACCTGTCCTGATCCAGCGGCCCACTCAAGCTCACATAGAGCTGCACCGCATACACATCGTCGCTCGCCTGCGCCGCGCCCGCGTGGAACAACAACCCCTGCTGCAGAGGAGTCAGGGGCAGAACGTCAGCTATCTGCATATTGCCGCTGAAGCTCGTCGATCTGCGCCTGGGTCAGGCCGACCGCGATATCGGACGGCGTGAGCCCGCCCCCGCCGCTGAGGACATGTGCGCATATCCCGGACAGCGCCTCGAACCACAACTGGCTCAACCGGTTCACCTGCGCCTCGGTCAGCGCCGAGGGTGCCCAGGTCCATGCCGCGCACAGGCAGGGTCCCGCGTCGGTGTCCACCGTGCCGGCATTCAACTCCAGGGTGTGCATGAGCGGGATCGCCGGCTTCACACTCGGACTGATATTCGCCAACCCGTCCCAGCAGATCTGCCAAGCGTCACCGGACGTTTCGGCCGTGGTCGCCCCCTGGCGGCCGAGATAGTTGAACCCGATCACCGGGTCGGAGCCGTCGAGGTCGGTCTCAGGGTTCAGGTAGCGCAGCACCCCGTAGTTGATGCCCTCCGGGTGGCCGCGAAGTTGTTCTTTGGCGCTCTTGATGACCGCACCGAGCCGCGCGTCGCCGGCCACCACCTGCGCCCAGCTCAATCCGGCAACATCGAGCGCCACCGGATACTTGGCGGTGAACCATCCGACGGTGCGCGAGAGGTCGACATGCTCAGCCGCCGAGGCGACCAGTTCCTCATCACGCCCGTGGCCCTCGACGTCGATGGAGATCGGCGCACCGACGACACCCAGGAATTCCGTTGCAGCCAAGGCGAACGCGATCAGCATGATGTCGTGCACGCCGGCATGGAATGCCGCCGGGACCTCACCGAGAAGTGTCTGAGTGGTCTCGATATCCAAGAAGACCGACAGGTTCCCCGACGTCCGCAGCGTGTCGACGTCGGCGTCCACCGCGGGCAGAGCGGGGGGCGTCGCCGCGATGTGGCGCCACACGTCGGCCTCCGCCACGACGTCGGTACGCTGCGCATGCTCAGCCAGTAGCGAGGCCCACCGCGTGAACGGTGTTCCCGGCTCAGGCAGCACCGGCTGCTGCCCAGCGCGGTACTGGGACCAGGCAAAATTGAGGTCTTCCAACAGGATTCGCCACGACACACCATCGATCGCCAGGTGGTGGATGATCGCCACCAGCCGGCGCGTGGAGGTCACCCACACCGCGCTCAGCATGACGCCGGCGGCCGGGTTCAACTGCGTTCCGGCGTGCAGGACGGCGTCGTCGGTCAATTCGTCGACGGTGTGCAGGCGCGAACGGGCGTCCACCGAGCCGGCCTCGGGCACCTCCAGTGACCAGCGGCCGGCGTCGTCGCGGTCGACGCGCAGCCGCAACATGGGGTGCTGATCCAGCAAGAGCTGGAGCATCGCGAGCACGTCGGCTTCGGTGGTGCCGACGGGCGCCTGTACCACCACAGTCTGATTGAAGTGGGCGACCGGGCTGCCTGCGGCTTCCAGACTCTCGAGCCAGCGGATGATCGGCGTGGCGATCACCGGACCGACACCGTCGACGCTCGAGGCATCGTCCGCGTCAAGCACCGTGGCCACCTGCGCCAGCCGGGCCACCGTCTGCTCGACGAAAACATCACGCGGACGGCACAACACGCCCGCGGCCCGCGCTCGGGCCACCACCTGCATCGACAGGATGCTGTCCCCGCCGAGTTCGAAGAACGACTCGTCCACACCGACCCGCTCGAGTCCGAGGACCTGGGCGTAGATCCCCGCCAGGATCTCCTCGACCGCGTCGGCCGGGGCGCGATAGGACTCGGCGTCCTGATACTCGGGCGCCGGCAGCGCCTTGGTGTCGAGCTTGCCGTTGACCGTCAGTGGCAATGCGTCGATCGCCACCACTGCGGTGGGAACCATGTACACCGGGAGTCGCTCGGCCACCGCTGAGCGTGCAGCCGCCGGGTCGGCGGATCCGGTGATGTACGCCACCAGGCGCTTGTCACCGGCGCGGTCCTCGCGGGCGATTACGACCGCCTGCTCGACGCCCTCCAATTCGCTGAAGGCTGCCTGGATTTCGCCGAGTTCGATGCGATAGCCGCGGATCTTGACCTGCTCGTCGGCCCGGCCCATGTACTCGAGCTGGCCGTCGGCGTTCCAGCGAACAAGGTCGCCGGTGCGGTACATCCGCGCTCCCGGCGCCCCGAATGGGCATGCCACGAACCGTGTTCCGGACAACCCCGCTCGCCCCACGTAGCCGTAGGCCAACCCGGAGCCGGCCACGTACAGTTCGCCGACCACGCCCGCGGGAACCGGCCGCAACCAGCCATCGAGCACAAAGAAGCCCAGGTTGGCCAGCGGGCGCCCGATCGGGCTGACCGCGTGGTCGGTGTCCGCGTCGACGATCTCCCGAAACGACGCATGCACGGTGGTCTCGGTGATGCCGTACATGTTGATCATCCGCGGTGACCCCGGGTGATTCTGCAACCAGGTCCGAATGCGGTGCGGTTCAAGGGCTTCGCCACCGAACACCACGCCCTTGAGCGCGAGCTGTTTCGATTCGTCCGAGGGCACGTCAACGCTTTGCAGGGCATAGAAGGCGGTCGGGGTCTGACTCAGCACGTCGACCTGTTCGGCCACCAGCAATTCGTAGAAATCCTCCGCCGAGCGGACTACCGCGTCCGGGACCACCACTACCCGGCCGCCATAGAGCAGCGCGCCCCAGATCTCCCACACCGAGAAGTCGAAGGCCAGCGAATGGCACTGCGTCCACACCTGCTCCGCCACGTCCATATCGGTGGCCAGCGCGGCCAGCAGGCGGGTGACGTTCTGGTGCGGAATGGCTACGCCCTTGGGCGTTCCCGTGGTGCCCGAGGTGTAGATGATGTACGCGATGTCGTCGGGAGCCGGCCCCGGCAACGCCGTGCTGGGCTGGCTGCCGACGCCGGCATCGTCGAAGTCGATGACCAGCAGATCCCGTCCGTCGAGGCGGGGTCGCAGTTCAGCGGTGGTGATCGCGGCGACGGGGGCGGCGTCGTCGAGCACGAACTGCATCCGTGCCTCCGGCACGGACGGATCGACCGCTACATAGGTCGCCCCGGTTTTCAGCACCGCCAGGATCGCCGCGATGGCCTCGCCGGATCGCGGCAACAACAGCGCCACGCGCTGGCCGGGGCCCGCACCATGCGCAGCCAGCAGGTGGGCCAGCCGGTTCGTGGCCTCGTCGAGCCCGCGATATGTCCACGACTGCTCGCCGCAGGTCAGCGCCACCGCATCCGGGACTCGTGCCGCCTGCTCGGCGAACAGCGCCGGAATTGAGACCGGTGTGTACATCGGCTCGGCGAGCACCGCCCGATTGCCCCACGCCTCAAGGGAATCCCGTTCCGTGGTGTCGATGACGTCGATCGACGACAGCGGCCTGGCCGGGTCGGCGGTCATCGCCGCCAACACCTCCAGCAGGCGCCTGGTCACCTCGGCAGCATCCCAACCCGCGAACATGTGCCCCAACGTGCTCAGACACAGATCGTCGCCGAGGCCGGAGAAGGTGAACCCGGTGGTGCCGCCGAGACCCGAGTTGGTCATGTTCGCCGAGGCCGGGGCGCCGCCGAAGTCCAAGGTGAACGCGGCCGGGAAGAAGTTGATGACCATTCGGTCGGCGGTCTGGGTACCGCGTTCGAGCGCGTGCACCGGGAACCGCTGGTGCTTCACGGCTGCTGCGATCTGGGTGTCGACGTGTGCGCAGAAATCGCGCACCGAGGACTGTGCCGGGGTGCGCAACACCAGCGGAACCAAACCGGCGGCGTTGCCGGGAAGTGTTTTCAGCTCCGGTCGGATTCGCCTGCTGACCGGGAAGTCGAACACCACCTCGGAGCCCCCGGCGCTGCGCCCGCGCACGAGCAGTGCGCTCGCCGCGGCGATGATCGACGTCCGCGCGATGTCCCACTCATGGGCGAGGGTGTCGACCCTTCGGACCACAGCCGGATCGAGCGGCACCGGCAGGGATCGCCAGCCCCCGTCGTCGGAGCCGTCTGTCAGCGGGTTGTTCGATCCGTTTCCGGAGGGCAGATGCGCGGTCCAGTAGGCCTGATCGTCTCGGTAGTCGTCGGACCCTTCGTATTCCGCTTCGCATTCCAGGAGATCCGCTAATGAACCGAAAAAGGGAGGCGGAACGAGATCGCCGGAAATGGTGGCAGAATAAATTGACGCAAGTCGATTGACAAGCAACCAAATACCGGCTCCGTCAATGACGATGTGGTGAAAACATCCGAAAATGTAGAATTCTGCGGGTCCGGTCTCAAATAGCGCATATTTGAAGAGCGGGCCCGTGAATGGCATCGGCGTGCGCTGGATCGACAGCGCCGTCGCGTGCACGTCATGGGCGGGATCATCCGAGCCGGAGTAGTCGTAGAAGTCCAGCTCGATCTCCGGGTAGTCGAGCACCCGCTGGAAGACCTGGCCGTCCTCTTCGAAGAATGCTGCCCGCACCGGCTCGGCTTCGCGCATCACGCGTTGCAGCGCCCACTCGAGCGCTTCGCGTTCCAGCGGTCCCCCGACTTTCAGCAGCATGCCGATTTGCCAGTCGGGGCCGGCGGCGTCACCTGTCTCCTGCGACAGCCAGATATCCAGCTGCGCACGCGTCAGCGGAAGCGCATCCTCGTTGAACTCCATCAAGTCTCCAGACCCAAATCGTTGAACTAGTCGGACGCCCGGCTGCCCGCCAACCGATCGCGCAGACTCTTCGGTCGGATGTCCGGCCAGTTCGCTTCGATGTAGTCCAGGCACGCCGCACGGTCGGCCTCGCCGTGTACCACCCGCCAGCCCGCCGGGATTTCAGCGAACGTCGGCCACAGGCTGTGCTGCTCTTCGTCGTTGACCAGGACGACGAACCGGCCCTCGTCGTCATCGAACGGATTGGTGCTGCTCACCAGGTCTCCCGACACTCTCGTCAATTTGGGTAGAACAAGTTCCAAACCATACTTCGTGGTGTGACACATGTCATGAACTTCGATGTGACTCACATCACCGGCAGCTACCATTCGCGCCCTCACGCTGCCGATTGACAGTGGTAGCCACCGTTTTCTCTCAGATGACGCGCTTCTGCTTCCCTTCGAGGCATTTCACGTCGCGTCGACCACAGACCCGATGTGCGCGGAATTTCGCCTACGGTCGCTAACGCCGCAAGCCAGCAAGCACCCGAGGTCAGGGGTGCCGGCCCCGGCGAGCGAAGTCTTCCAACCGGTCGGCGGCGTCTGCGGCGCTCTTGGCGGGTTCGGTGATCCGGGTGGCGAGCTCGCGGGCCCTGGCGACGTAATCGGGGGCGAGAATGGCGCGCAGATCCTCGACCAACGTGTCCTCGGTGACGGTGGAAAACCGCCGCGCAGTGCCCACCTTCAAACGCTTCACCGCGGTGCCATAGATCGCGTGCACGAGGTCCCAGAACAGGATCAACTGGGGGACGCCGGCGCGCATGGCGATCGGCGTGGTGCTGGAACCACCGTGGTGGACGACCGCACGACAGGCCGGAAACACGGTCGGATAGTTCAGCAGACCGACCACCTTGACGCGCTCGGAATGCGGGGCGTTGCTGAAATCGGTGCCTGCGGCGCCGACCAGCGCGCGCTCCCCAAGGCGGGCGCAGGCCGCATCGATCATGGCGATCGTGTCCGCCGGCGATTCGACCGGGATACTGCCGAAACCGAAGAAGATCGGCGGCGTTCCCTCGGCGATCCACGACGAGACCTCGTCGTCCGTTGCCGTCGCCAGTTCCAGCGTGAGTGTCCCGACGAACGGTCGCTGGCCGTCGAAGTGCGTCCACTCGGCCGCCAGCCCGGGAAAACACGCCTCGTCATAGGCCTGGATCTCCAACGATCCGCGTTTGGTGATCCGCCGCGGCGCGGACCGCGTCGCCTTCGGCAGCCCCAGGTCACGGCGCTGGGTGTCCTCGACCTTCTTCGTCGCGCGCCACGAAACCCACCAGAACGCCCTGACCACCGCACGACCCAGCCGCGCGGGTAGGAACGGCAGAACCCGCGCGTTGGGCCGCAGCGGGAAGTAATGCAACGTCGCCAACGGAATGTCGTAATGCTCGGCAACGTTGGCGGCGGCGTCTTCGAAATTGATACCACTGAATATCAGATCGGCGCCGTCGGCCAGCGACATCAACGTCGCGCTCATATCCTGCCAACCCTGGAAAAGCGGTCCGGCTATTTCCCCCCGCGCCTTCGCCATCTCCTTGAGTCGCCACGGGCTACTGAAAAAACACGTCCAATAGTCGCGGTGCGCATCGAGAATCGACCTCGAATTCGGCCCGAACCCTCGCGTGTCGGGCACTGCCGCCGTGGTGAATTCGACGAGGTCCGGCGGAACCGCCATGATCACCTCGTGCCCGCGGCGCACCAACTCCCGGCCGACAGCCGCGGTCGGCTCGACATCACCGCGGCTGCCCCACGTTGCCAACACGAATTTCATTGCCGATGTCCGACCTTCGCCACGTGACCGCTACTGGGCGGCGCTCATGGCGAGGAACTCGCCGAGATACCGGGGTGGCTTCAGGTTGAGCAGACGGGTGCGGTCGGCCTTGAGGTCGGCGTACGTCAGCGCCTTCACCTGTTCCGGTGAGTACGGCAGCGTCGACTCCGGCGACCCTTTCCGGACGAACCCGACGCCCTGGTCGCACTTGAGCACGCCCACCAGGAGGTCGGGACGGGTGCTGCGGAGTTCGACGATGGCTTTCCAGACATCGCCGTTCCAGATGCCGATCTTCAACGGCCCGGACTGCTGCGCCATGAACTCGTCCCATGACTCTGCGCGGCGACCGGCCAACTCGAACGGCGGGTTGCAGTCATGCAGGAAGATCACGCCGTCGTCTTTCAAATACCGAACGGTGTTTTCGACGTCGCGGACCACCTGCTCGTAGGTGTGCAATCCGTCGATCAACGCAACGTCGACCGGGTGTTGCTCGAGCAGAGCCTTCTCGCGGTCGAAAAATGCGTCGCTGGTGATCTCGAAGTACTCAACGACGCGCCCCTTGGCGTTGGCGAGCTCGCGGGTGCGCTCGGTGAGCCGGAACGCCGGGTCGACGGCAATCTTCACGTCGGCGCTGATGCGCTGGAACGCCTGTCCGCGCGAAACGCCGATCTCCAGATACACGGGGTTGGACCGCATGGCGAGTGCTTGCTGGACGGCCCTGATCCGGTTCACACCTGGCATCGCGTCCGCCAACATGACCAGACCCTGGTTGATATTCACGCGAGGTTCCTACCACAAAGGGGTTGCGCAACATGAGGGTTTCGGCCACTCCCCGGCGAGCGTAAGAATGGTCGGCTATGTCGCGTTCATTCGAAATCGTCAGTGAATCCGCCGCCAGCGTCGAGCAGATTCATGCGGCGTTCCGGCGCGAGGACTACTGGCTCGACCGGCTGGCCGGCGACGCCGCATCCACCCTCGACTCGCTGAGCGTCGACGCCGACGGTGTGGTCGAGGTACAGATCACCCAGCACCTGGGCCGCCAGATTCTGCCGGCTTTGGTGGCGAACTTCGTCCCCGGTGACATGTTGCTGACCTACCGCGAGACGTGGCGACCCGCAGCCGACGGGCAGGTACGCGGGCTGAGCCACGTTGTCGCATCCGGCGGGCTGGGATCGAGCCGGGCCGACAATTTGCTGACGCCGGCCGGTACCGCATCGCAGCTCCGCACCATCGGAAAAGTCGACGTCAAGGTTCCTCTGGTGGGCGGCAAACTCGAGAAGTCGATCGGCGCGAGCCTGGCGGCGAGCATCCCCGCGACGCTGCGCTACACCACCACCTGGATCGCCGAACACCCGTAAAGCCGCCCTTATTGACGCGCACGAATGCAACAATGCGTCGACCGACAGACGTGTTCGCTGATGAGGCAGGTAGGTGATCTTGCGCCAGGCGCAGGGCGTTAGCCCTACCGACCGTCAACACACCCAGCGCTCCGAACAGAAGACATTCCGCGCGGACATCGAAGGCCTGCGCGCCGTCGCCGTGCTGGCCGTCGTGTTGTTCCACGCTGCCGTGCCCGGCCTCAGTGGCGGCTTCGTCGGAGTCGACGTGTTCTTCGTGATCTCCGGGTTCCTGATCACCGGCCTGCTGTGGCGCGAGGTGAGCAGCACCGGCAGCGTCCGGTTGCGCAGCTTTTACGGCGCCCGCGCCCGCCGACTGCTGCCGGCGTCGGCGGCAGTCGGTGTCGTCACCATGGTCGCTTCGGCAATCCTGTTGCCGCCCTTGCAAGCTCGGCCCGCCATCACCGACGGCATCGCCAGTGCGCTGTATGTCAGCAACTACCAGTTCGTCATGCGCGGCGTCGATTACTTCGCCGTCCATGTGACCGCATCCCCATTCCTGCACTACTGGTCGCTGGGCGTCGAAGAGCAGTTCTACCTGGTGTGGGCACCCATGCTGCTCGGTACGGTCTGGCTGATCCGGACCGCACGCCGGGCCCGGCGCCGCCCACCTGCGGCCATCACGTCGCGGCGGCCGTTTATCGTGTTGCTCGCGCTGGTGGCACTCGTGTCCTTCGCACTGTCGTTCCTGGCGACCTACATCGTGCCCGCGGCGGCGTTCTACTCCCTGCCCACCCGGGCCTGGCAACTGGCCGCCGGCGGGTTGGTGGCACTGACCGCCCTGACGTGGCAACGACTTTCGCCGCGAGCCGCCGCCGCCCTCGGCTGGACCGGACTCGCGTTGATCCTGCTGGCCTGCATCTGGTTGAGCCCGGCGACGCTGTATCCAGGCACCGCGGCGCTGTTGCCCACCCTCGGCGCGGTGCTGGTCATCGGGGCCGGCTGCGCCGCCCCGGATCAGGGTGGCGGGCGCTTGCTGGGCCTGCCGCCGATGCGTGCGATCGGCCGCATCTCCTACTCGTGGTACCTGTGGCACTGGCCCGTGCTGGTACTCGCCCCCTTCGTGCTGGGTCACTCACCGGGATTGGCCGAACGGATCACGGCGGCCCTGCTGTCGGGTGGGCTGGCATGGCTGACGTTGCGTTACCTGGAAAATCCGCTGCGGTTCGCCCCAAAGATCCGCAGGTCGGCCTGGCGCAGCCTCGGCCTTGGGGCGGTGGCGACGATCATCGCGGTGTGCGTCGGGCTGGCTCTCCTACGAGTGCTGCCCACCCCGGTCGGGCATGGGGCGCCGGCGACTCCGCTGAACTTCAGCACGGCACCGGTGCCCGCCGGGTCCCCGCGCGGCGACTACGACGCAGCGGTGCGCCAGAACATCGCCCGGGTTGCGGCCGCCGTCGCAGCCGCGGCCGGTGTCACGGCTGTTCCCGAAAACCTCACCCCGCCGCTTGCCGGGGCTTTCGCCGAGAAGAAGGCGCTCTCCTTCAACGGCTGTCTGCGTGAACCTTTCGAACGCGGCCAACCCGAGTGCGCGATGGGCGACACCGATTCGTCGACGACGGTCGCGCTGGTCGGCGACTCACACGCCGCAATGTGGACGCCTGCGCTGCAACAGGTTGCCACCCAGCGACAGTGGCGGCTGGAGATGCTGGCCAAGGGGGCCTGCCCGCTGCTTGACCTAACGATCACCAATCCCCTGAGCCGCTTGGCAGAACTCTTCGAGCACTGCGCGGAGTGGCGGGCCGAGATCGTCTCCCGCCTCGAGGCGCAACGCCCACAGCTGATCGTGCTGAGCCTGTGGCGGGGCTACGGCACCGGCGAGGCGCTGTCGGGCTACCGGGCTTACGACGAAGCATGGATTTCCGGTGTCACGCGCCTGGTGAAGCGACTCCGGGCCACCGGGGCGCAGGTGCTGGTGCTCGGCCCGATTCCGAACCCCGGCTTCCAGGTGCCGATCTGCCTGTCCGGCTACCTCGACGACGTAGCGGCCTGCACGCCGGCGCGAGCCACCGCGGTCAACGAGGCCGGTATCGCCGCTGAAGCCGCCGCCACCGAAGCCGGCGGCGGCGAGTACGTCGATACCACCGATTTGTTCTGCACCAGCGAACGCTGCCCGGTCATCGTCGGCAACACCCTGGTCTACGTCGACGAGAACCACATGACACTCGAGTACGCCCGGCTGCTGGCCCCGGTCATCGGGGCGCTGGCCGACCGCGCCCTCGCCCAGAACTAGGCACCAGATGGCCATTCGCGAAACACCCCTCCTGGCTGCGCCCGAATGTAAGAATGCCTCGACTCAATTGACGTGTTCGCTGATTAAGCAGGTAGGTGATCTTGGCCCACGCCGACAGCCTCAGGGCTAGCGAAGAACAGCAAAGTCGGCGCCCGGAACAGTCGTACTTCCGCGCCGATATCGAGGGCCTGCGCGCCGTCGCGGTGACGGCGGTCGTGCTGTTCCACGCCGCGGTGCCCGGCGTCAGTGGCGGCTACGTCGGTGTGGACGTGTTCTTCGTCATCTCCGGATTTTTGATCACCGGGCTGCTCTGGCGCGAAGTCAGCGGAACCGGCACGGTGCGGTTGCGCAGTTTCTACGGGGCCCGCGCCCGCCGCCTACTGCCGGCCTCCGCCACCGTCGGCGTCATCACGATGATCGCCGCAGTCCTTCTGCTTCCGCCGCTGCGGGTTCCCACCGTCCTGTACGACGGCATCGCCAGCGCGCTCTACGTCGGCAACTACTGGTTTGTCATCGACAACATCAACTACTTCTCCGACCTGCTTACGCCCTCGCCGTTCCTGCACTACTGGTCATTGGGCGTCGAGGAGCAGTTCTACCTGGTCTGGGCGCCGCTGATGCTCGCAACCGCCTGGGTCATCCGGCGGTTCCGACGGGACAAGACGCGCGCGATCGCCGCCTCGCGACGCCCCTACCTGGTGGTCCTCGCGCTGGTCACCGCGGTGTCTTTCGGGCTGTCCCTGGTGGTCACCTACGTCGTACCCGCCCTGGCGTTCTTCTCGCTGGCCACCCGTGCCTGGCAATTGGCCGCCGGTGGGCTCGTGGCGCTGACCGTCATTCACTGGCAACGGCTCTCCGCGCGGATGGCATCGATCACCGGCTGGACCGGGCTTTCCATGATCGTGCTGGGATGCGTCTGGTTCAGCCCGGCCACCCCGTTTCCCGGCACGGCCGCGCTGCTGCCCACCCTGGGCGCGGTGCTGGTGATCGGGGCCGGCTGCGCCACGCCGTCGCAGGGCTGCGGGCAGCTCCTCAGTACATCGCCGATGCGAGCGGTCGGCCGAATCTCCTATTCGTGGTACCTGTGGCACTGGCCGGTGCTGGTCTTGGCCCCCGCACTGCTGGGCCACCCACTGGGGCTGGCCGAACGGATCATCGCGGCCTTGCTGTCCGCCGGGCTGGCTTGGCTGACCCTGCGCTGGCTGGAGAACCCGCTGCGCTTCGCCCCGGCGATCCGCAACTCCGCATGGCGCAGTCTCGGCCTCGGCGCGGTGGCCACCGTGCTCGCGGTCGGGGTCGGACTCGGGCTGCTGAAGGTCGTGCCCGCCCCCGTCGGCCACGGCGCACCGGCACCCGCGGTGGCGCTCAACAGCGTCTCGCTGCCGCCAGGTGCGACCGTGGTTGCCTATGACAAGGCCGTCGCTGCGACCTTCGCTCAGATGCAGACCGCGCTCGCGGCCTCCTTCGGCACAACGGCGGTCCCGTCGAACCTGACCCCACCGCTGACAAATCTCGCCGCCGAGCAGGCGGACTACACGTATCAGGGCTGCCTGCGCACGCCGTACGAGAGCGGGCAACCCGAGTGCGTGATGGGCGACCCCACCTCAAGCACCACGGTGGCCCTGATCGGCGACTCGCATGCCGCAATGTGGACTCCGGCTTTCCAAGCCATTGCCGCGCAACGGCATTGGCGGCTGATGATGATGGCCAAGGAAGCCTGCCCGCTCATGGATGCACGGGCCGGCAACGCATTCGGGAATCTGGTCGAAGATCTCCAGCACTGCCAGCAGTGGCGCGACGGGATCATCGCCCGCCTCGCGGCCGAGCGACCCAAGCTGGTCGTGGTCAGTATGTGGCGGGGCTACGGCATCGACGAGACCATGTCGGGTTTCACCGGATACGACGCGGCGTGGATCGAGGGTATGACGCATCTGGTGCGCCAGATCCGTGACAGCGGCGCGCAGGTTCTGGTGCTCGGACCGATACCGAGTCCCCATGCCAATGTGCCGATCTGCGTATCCGGCCACCTCGACGACGCGAGCGCCTGCGCACTCTCGCGGTCGGCTTCGGTTGACGTCTCCGGAATCGCCGCCGAGGCCACCGCCACCACCGCGGGCGGCGGACAGTACGCCGACCTGTCCGACCTGTTCTGCACCAGCGAACGCTGCCCGGTCATCGTCGGCAACACTCTGGTCTACCTCGATGTCAGCCATCTGACACTGCAATATTCGCGAGTGCTGACGCCGGCCATCGCGGCCCTGGCCGACCGAGCGATCGCCCAAAGTTAAGGAGGCTCGACTTGTCCAGATCTGTGCTGATCACCGGGGGCGCCGGATTCATCGGATCCACGCTCGCGCGGCGTCTCGTCGAAGCGGGATACGACGTCGCCGTGATGGACATCCTGCATCCGCAGGTGCACGCCGAGGGCGCATTGATCGACCTGCCGCCGTCGGTGCGCTTATTCACCGGCGATGTCACCCACGCCGCTGACTGCGATGCGGTGCTGCGGCTGTTCAAGCCATCCCAGATCGTGCACTTGGCCGCTGAAACGGGCACCGCACAGTCACTTTCGGAGGCGACGCGCCACGGGTCGGTCAATGTCGTCGGGACGACACAACTACTCGACGCATTGAGCCGCTGCGGGCATGTGCCCGATCAGCTGGTACTCGCATCATCGCGGGCCGTTTACGGCGAAGGCGCCTGGCAATCCGGCGCCGACGTGTTCTACCCGGCACCTCGAAGCCATGCCCAGCTGGTCGCAGGCGTCTGGGATCCCCAGGGGCCCAACGGGGACCCCGCCGTCCCGCTTGCGAGCAGCGCCCGGCACACCGAGCCGAGGCCCACCAATATCTACGCCGCCACCAAGCTCGCCCAGGAGCACATTCTGGCGGCGTGGACTGCAGCGCATGACACCAGCCTGAGCGTGCTGCGGCTGCAGAATGTCTATGGACCCGGCCAGTCGCTGACGAACTCCTACACCGGGATCGTCGCACTGTTCGCCCGGCTGTCGCGGGAGAAGCAGGCCCTGGAGGTCTATGAAGACGGCCGGATCGTACGCGATTTCGTCTACATCGACGACGTCGTCGAGGGGTTGTTCTCCGCAATAGAGAATCCGGCGGCGCCGGCCCGGTACGTCGATATCGGATCGGGTGTCCCGACCACCATCCACGAACTCGCCCAACAACTCGCAGCCATCTGCGGTGCCCCCGAGCCCGTCGTCGTCGGGAAGTTCCGCGACGGGGACGTGCGCGCCGCGCGGTGTGACATCGAGCCCTCCGCGAGTGAGCTCGGATGGCGTCCCAAGTGGTCGCTCGAGGAAGGTATGCGCGCGCTACTCGACTGGATCGGCAAATAATCCGATACCACCCGCACAAGGCAAAGGACTGACGTGCCGCGAAACAGCGATCGTTACATCCCAAATCTCTACGCCCGCGACATCGAGGTCTACGAGGCCGACTACCAGCGCTTCATCCGGCAAACGATGGCGGACCTGCGGCAGAAGAAAATCCGCGGCCATACGCTGCTCTGGGAGGCTTCCAGGCTGAGGAGCGACGGACTGTTGCTCGACCTCGGCGTATGGATCGGATGGTCGACGCGGCTGCTTGCTGAGAAGTCAGGCCGGCGGGTGTATGGCTTTGACACCTTCGAGGGCATCGTCGAGGATTGGCAGGTCGACGACGGGAATCTCGTCAAGGCGGGCGCTCTGTCAATCTCCGAACCGTGGGCGCAGCGCCTCATCGAGGACACCGGCGTGACAATCGAGAACGGGATCCCCTCAGCGCTGGGCCGCGATGTCGAATTCATCAAAGGCAGTACCTACGACACTCTCGCGCCATTCCTCGATACCCATCCTGGGCCCATCCGCCTGTTCCACATGGACCTGGACACTTACGAAAGCTGCCTGCATGCGTTGGAAACGTGTAAGCAGCGCTTTGAGATCGGGTCGGTCCTCGTCTTCGACGAGTATCTGGTGACGAACGGTGAGATGCGCGCGTTCTACGAGTTTCAGGAAAAGTACGGCTTTGGATTCCGGTATCGCGCATGGGGTTTGGAGATCATGGAGATGAACGCCGCAATGGTCCAGAACCGCGTGAAACGACTCATCCACCGGGTGGAGGCGGTCCAGGCTCAACGGTTGCTCGGAGATGGCAGCTTCGTATGGAAGGCGTGGGACCAGCGGTTCTGGCGGTTCTGGTTGGGTGCCCCGTGGGGCGATATCCGGTTCATGCTCGGCGCGGTTGGGCAACGTAAGTCGGTCAGTCTCGAGATCACCAGCCTCGGTCGCCTCGGCGCATGAGTAGGACACGAATTTGCCACCCTAAGGCAACTGAGCTAGGCGCGGGTTCCCATGTCTCGGTTGCGGTCAAGACTTCGCTACTGCGCCCCAATTGCGTTCGCTCACGCTATGGTCAATATTTGTGATCGAGCTCGACGGCATAGCGAAGACCTTCGACGGAAACATCCTCGCGCTACAGGACGTGAGTTTCTCCGTTGCCAGGGGGTCGGTGTGCGCGCTACTCGGCCACAACGGTGCGGGAAAGACCACCACCATCAACATCCTGTCCACGTTGATGAAGCCCTCCTACGGCAAAGCCGTCGTGGCCGGCCATGACGTCGTCCAGGACCCGGCCGGGGTGCGTGCAGCCATCTCGATGACCGGACAGGTCGCCGCAATCGACTGGGAACTCACCGGCCGAGAGAACCTGGTGATGTTCAGCCGGCTGCGCGGCATGCGGCGCAAAGAAGCCCAGGCACGAGCCGATGCGTTGATCCACCAGTTCGACCTGGTCGATGCCGCAGACCGGAACGTGGTCACTTATTCCGGCGGCATGCGGCGGCGCATCGATATCGCCGCGGCACTCGTGGTGCCGCCGAAAGTGCTCTTCCTCGACGAGCCGACGACCGGATTGGACCCGCGCAGCCGCCGCGGAGTGTGGGACCTGGTGTCGTCGTTGACCAACGACGGCGTGACGGTCCTGCTGACCACCCAGTACCTCGAAGAAGCCGATGTGCTCAGCGATTCGATCGTCGTTCTCAATCAGGGGCGCGTCGTCGCCACCGGGACCGCCGACGACCTGAAGCGCCGCGTCGGCTACAGCTACTGCACCGTCAGTCCGGTGAATCCGGCCGATCTACCCAAGGTCCTCGCCGCGGTCGCCGATCTTCAGGACGCCCAAGCCGACGAAGAGGCCAACTCGGTGTCGGTCCTGGCCCCCGACGGTGTCGCGACGCTCAGTGAGGTGTTCCGCCGGGTCGACCAGCTTGACGTTGAGCTGGAAGATATTTCGCTGCGCAAGCCGTCCCTGGACGAGGTCTTCCTTCACCTCACGGGTAGCGTCCCCGCGTGACAGGTGTTGTCGTTCTGACCGAACGGATGGTGCGCAACACACTGCGCAGCGATCTGCCCTTTGCGGTTCTGGCGCCCGCAGGCAATTTCATCATCTTCAACCTCGCACTGCGCAACGTGATCGACACCGGCGGGATCGGGTATCCCCAGTACCTGCTGCCCGTCATCATCGTCCAAGTGACTTTGCTCGGCGCGCTGACCACCGTCGACCGGGCCGCCCGAGACCATCAGTCCGAGCTCGGAGTCCGGTTCCGCACGTTGCCCATCGGAGCGGTCACCCCGCTGGCGGCCCGCATGCTGTACTGCCTCATCCGCGGCGTCATTGCCCTGATTGCCACGATCGCCGCCGGGTACGCGTTCGGCTTCCGAATGCTCGGCGGGCCCGGTCATTTGGCAACTTTCATCCTCTTCGTTCTGGCATTGACGCTGGCCCTGTCACTTGCTGCCGATGCGACGGGCGTGAAGGTCTCGGGAGCGGCGATCGGCAGGACTGGAGGGTCCTCCCAGATCCTCCTGGTCCCGCAGATGCTGCTTGTCATGCTGTCCACCGGGATGGCACCCGTCGACTCGTTCCCCGAGTGGTTGCACGGATTCGTTCGCTACCAACCCGTTTCGCAGGTCACCGATACTCTGCGTGGACTCGCCGCGGGCAATGTTGCGGCCAGCAGCGTGGCCAGCAGCTTCGCGTGGTGCCTTGGCATGCTGGTGGTCTTCGGCGCAATCGCGGTGCGGATGCAGAGGCGGACGCAATGACCAGCCACACACGTCTGCGCAGCTCGCTGATTTCCGAAAGCGTGGTGTTCGCGGCCCAGCAATTCACACATTGGCGCCGTAATCCGACGGTGCCGATCCAATCCCTGGTCTTCCCAACGTTTTTGCTGATCACCTACTACCTGTTGGTTGGCAAATCGGTATTGCGGATCACCGGCAGTGACGCCCTGTACGGACTGGTGCCGACATGCGCGATAGCCGGCGCATTCTCCGGCACGCTCGCTGCCGGGCTGACACTCTCCTTCGAACGCGACATCGGCATGATCAGCCGATTGTGGGCGCTGCCGGTGAACCGGGCCAGCGCCCTGACCGGCAGGCTCCTCGCCGAGGCCGCGCGAACGGTCGTGAGTACCGCCCTGATCACCGCGGTCGGCATTGGACTCGGACTCCGGTTCCATGGCGGGCCGATCGAACTGCTGTTATATCTGCTGGTGCCGGTGATGGTGGTACTCGTCTTCGCGATGGCGGTGATCGCGGTCGCGGTGCGGGCCAAGGATGGCACAGTGCTCATCTGGCTGGGGCTGCCTGCCATCACCGCCGTGTTCGCGAGCTCCGGTTCACCGCCGGTGGAATCGTTGCCGTCGTGGATGTGGCCGCTGCTGAAATTTCAGCCCATGGAGCCGATCGTCGGATCGATGCGGGCGCTGGCCCACGGCGAGCTTCCGTGGTGGCCGCTGCTGTGGGGCGTGCTCTGGACCATCGGTGGTGCCGCGATCATCGGGCCGCTGGCAGTGCGCAGTTACCGTGCCGCCGCCGAATCCGGCGGCGTTCGGGGTTGATGTCAGCTCCGCCGTGCGCGGGCGAATTTCTCGACCAGATCGGCCGCGGTAGTGACACTATCGTCGGGCCGAACCATCCGGGCCGCGAGTTGTTCTGCGCGAGTGAGATATTCCGGAGCGAGGATCGTCCGCAGGTCTTTCACCAATGTCTTTTCGGTGGTTGCGACGTAGCGACGGGCAGCGCCGACCTTCAGCTTCTTGAGTTGAGCTCCCCCGCACCCCTGATCCGGCAGCATCCACAGGATCAGCGTGGGACGCCCGGCACGCAGCCCGGCGTGGGTGGTGCCCGAGCCGCCGTGGTGGACCACCGCACGACAGGTCGGGAGGATCTCCGCGTAATTCATCGGGCCGGCGATCTTGACGTGGCCGTAGCTCGGAACACCGCTGAAGTCGGACCAGCCCGCGCCG
Source organism: Actinomycetes bacterium (assembly GCA_023416315.1). GTDB lineage: Bacteria > Actinomycetota > Actinomycetes > Mycobacteriales > Mycobacteriaceae > Mycobacterium. Next base: position 6,472 of record JAEZIA010000412.1, on the reverse strand, counting down.
ACCAGCGCCCGCTCACCGAGTTGCGCGCACGCCCCGGCGATCATCGCGATCGTGTCGGCGGCAGAGTCGACCGGCATGCTGCCGAAGCTGAAGAAGATCGGCGGCTTTCCCGCCGCGATCCACGATGCGATCTCGTCGTCCTGGTCGGCCGATAACTGCATCGTCAGCGAGCCGACAAACGGGCGCCGCGGCGGCTCATCGGTGTTCCACGACGCCCATTCGTCGGCCAACCGAGGCCAGCACGCCGCGTCGTAGGCCTGGATCTCCATCGCGCCTTGGTCGCTCATCCGCTGCGTCCACGGCCCGGTGGCCTTCGGCAACCCGAACTCAGCACGCTCGGCATCTTCGTCGGCTTTCTTTGCCCGCCAGGCCATCCAGTCCATCGCCTTCATCGCCGCGCGGGCCAACGGTGCAGGCAGAAGCGGCGGGAACGAGCCGTTGACCCGCAGCGGGATGATCTGCAGCGTCGCCAGCGGGGTACCGCAATATTCCGCGACATTGGCGGCGACGTCTTCGTAATTCATTCCGGTAAGCAACACATCGGCACCATCCGCGACCGAAAGCAGGGCTTTTCGCGCATCGGCGCGATGCGCGGTCAACGGATCCCCGACTTCGCCCAACAACCTGTTGAGCTGCTTCAGTTTCCAGGGCTTGCTGAACAACAACGAAAAGAACTCGTGATGCGGGTCGTCGATGGCCTGCAGCGTCGGTCCGTACGCAACCGCCTGCGGACCGGCGGATTCCGCGAACGCCACCATCTCCGGGGCGACGACCATGTGCACGTCGTGCCCGCGGCGCACCAGCTCTCGGCCGATGGCGGCGAACGGCTCCACTTCGCCGCGAGTACCCCAGTTCGCCAAGACGAATTTCATTGCGTACCTAGCGCTTGCCGTCCCCGGCAGGTTGCTCGAGGTACCACGGGTTGGCCCGGGCCCACTCGATGGTGCGACGGATTCCCTCTTCGACGTCGACCTTCAGCCGCCAGCCCAATTCCCGCTGCGCCTTGGTCGAGTCCGGGATACGCCGTGGAATGTCTTCGTAGCGGCCACCGAAGCGGGCGGCCGTATCAACGGATTCGGCGGACGACACACCATCTACACCGGCAATTTTGATGGCCAGATCCACCGCCTCCCGCATGGTCGTCTCGACCATGCTGCCGACGTTGAACGCCTCACCGACCGCCGCATCACTGTCGGCGGCCAGCAGGGTTCCGGCGACCGCGTCGTCGACAAAGGTGAAGCAGCGGGTCTGGTCGCCCGAGTCGTAGAGCAACGGCTGGCGGCCGTTGAGGATCCGGTGGACTGTCTGCGATACCACGAAGATCGGATTCTGCCGCGGCCCATACACATTGAAGTAGCGGACCACCGTGACCGGAAGTCCGTGGGCGGCATGCATCGCGAACACCAGGTGCTCGGCCATCCCCTTGCTGGTGCTATAGCTCCAGCGCGCAGTCTTGGTCGAACCCAGCACCCGGTCGTGATCTTCGGCCCATGGCGGGTTGGGGTTCTTGCCGAACACCTCCGACGTACTGGCGAACACCACGCGAATTCCATTGCGGTGGCTCAGTTCCAGAACGTTTCGGGTTCCGATCACATTGACGTCGAGAACCTGCAGCGGATCGTTCATGTAGTTCTCGACGCCGACGACAGCCGCGAGATGAAACACCGTGTCGACGTCGGGAGTCAACGCCTCCGCGAGTGCCGCCAGGTCGGTGACGTCGCCTTGGACGAACCGGAAATTGGGATGGTTGTCGAAATCGATACTGCTATCACGGGTGTTCTTCGCGAAGTCGAAAATGGTGACGGTATCGCCGCGGTCCAGCAATGCGGTCACCAAATGCGATCCGATGAAGCCGTAGCCGCCGGTCACGACGACATTGGACATAGTTGCTCTTTCGTTCTATCGGTTGACGAAGACGACCGGCCGTTAACGGCCGATGCCCTTATAGATGAAACCAGCCGCGCGTGCGGCGGCCGGGTCGAAGCTGTTGCGCCCGTCGAGGAAGACGCAGCCATCCGCCGCGAGATCGGCGAGGCGGACCAGCGGGATCTGGTGGAATTCCCGGTGTCCGGCCAGGACAACCAGTGCATCGGCATCCTTCACCGCGGACTCGATGTCCGGGCTCAGCGGGATCTTCGTCACCGTATGGGCTTCCTCGTCGGGCACCCACGGGTCGTGGACGGAAAGCTGGCAGCCAGACTCTTCCAGCAGCGCCACAACGTATTTGGTGGGGGTGAGGCGGCAGTCACCGGTGTTGTTCTTGAACGCAATGCCCAGCACCGCGATCTTGCTGTTCTCGATTGCCTTGCCTTGATCGGCCAGCAGCTGGGTGAGCAACCCATAGGTGTAGCTGGGCATCGTGTCGTTGACGGTCCTCGACGTCTTCGGAACGTTGAGATCGAGCCCGAGCGTCTCGCCGAGGTGATTGACGAACCAGGGGTCCTTCGTCAGGCAGTATCCGCCGACGCCCATGCTCGGCATCAGGATGTTGACGTTGTGAGTGCCCTTCGGCATCGAGTTGGCCGCGGCAATGACCTGCAAGACGTCCATGCCGAGCCGGTCGCAGACCTTGGCCAGTTCGTTGGCCATGGCAATGTTGAGGTCGATCCAGAGATTGTCGGCGAGCTTGACCATCTCGGCCGTTCGCGGATCCTCGACGATGATCGACTCCAGCCCAAGGCCATGGCGCCACAGTGTGGCGCAGCTGCGTGCGCTGCGCTCATCGACAGCACCGACCACCACGGGAATCGAGGTGAGCTCGCGGATCGCCTGGCCCTCGGCCAACCGTTCAGGGCAGAACGCCAAGCCGAAGTCGACGCCGGCCTTGAGCCCGGACACCTCTTCCAGAATCGGCCGAACGAGCGTCTCGGTGGTGTCGGGCGGCACGGTGCTCTTCAAGATGACGAGGTGGCCCGCGCGCAGATGCTCCCCGACGGCCCGCGCCGCCGCCTTGATGTCGTCGACGATGGGCTCGTAATCCGGGCCGAGCGGGGTCCCGACGGTGACGATGATGAAATCGTTGTCGGCGATGACGCTGAAGTCCGAGGTGGCACGCAGGCGGCCGACCTGGACGCTTTCGGCGACGAGCTCACCGAGTCCCGGCTCCGGCACGCTCGTGCGGCCCTGGTTGATCTCCTCGACGATGTTCGGCCGCACATCGATACCGGTGACGGGCCAGCCCCGATCCGCCAGCACAGCTCCGATCACCGTGCCGATGTAGCCGAAGCCCACCACGGCGATCCCCGACCGCATGCCACGGACCAGCAGATCGATCTCAGCGTCGCTTTGCCCGAACGCGCCTCTAGCCATTGACGTCCCTAGCTCCTTACAACATCACCGTGCGCGTCCTGGGCTGAACCAGGCTTCACGACCAGGCTGGTCGCTGCGCAGCCTAATCGAATATTGACGGCCTCGACCCGAAATTCGGCCGGTCGTCCAAACTGATCAGGCCCGGCACTTCCGGTGCGCAAATTCCTCCACATGATCAGCTGCAGCAACGACTGCGTCGGCGCGCGTGGTCATTCGGGAGGCGATCTGGCGGGCCCGCTCGGCGTACTCCGGGGCCAGAATCCGACGCAGGTCGTTGACCAGCGCTTTCTCGGTGGCGGTCGAGAAGCGCCGGCCCTTGCCGACCTTGAGCCGCTTCAGCTGAGCGGCGAAAAAGGGCTGGTCAGGCAGGGTCCATAGGACCAGCTGGGGAACACCCGCTCGCAGACACGCGGCCAGCGTGCCCGAGCCGCCGTGATGCACGACCGCACGGCACATCGGGAAGATCGTCGCGTAGTTCACCTGGCCGACCACCTTCACGTGATCGTGCTGCGGCACGCCACCGTAATCGGTTCCGCCCGCACCGATGATCGCGCGCTGCCCCAACCGCGCGCACGCTGCGGCGATCATCGCGACCGTCTCCGCGGGCGATCCGATCGGCACGCTGCCGAACCCGAAGAAAATCGGCGGCGTCCCGTCTGCAATCCACGACGCCACCTCGTCGTCCGACTCGGTCGGCGACGCCATCGCCAAGGCGCCGACAAAGGGCCTCATGCCATGCCATGCGGCCCAGTCGGCCGCCAGGCCGGGAAAGACCAACTCGTCATAGCACTGGATTTCCAGCGAATTTCGGTCGGCAATGCGGCGCGGTACGGGGCGGGTGGCCTTGGGCAACCCCAGGTCGCGGCGCTGGGCATCCTCGCCCGCGCGGGTGCCGCGCCAGGCCGTCCATTCGTTGACCGCCATCGCCAGCCGGCTCAACGGCGCGGGCAGCAGCGGCAGGAGCTGCCCGTGCACCCGGTAGGGGAAGTAATGCAAGGTAACCAACGGGATGTCGTAGGCCTCCGCGACGTTGGCGGCGGGCTGCTCGAAGATCAGCCCGGTGAGCAACAGGTCGGCGTCCTGGCTCACCGACGCCAGTGTCGCGGTCATGTCCGCCCAGCACCGCTCCGCGAAGCGCGCGGTTTCGCTGGCCAACCTGTTCAACTCCCGCAGCCTCCAGGGCGTGCGGCCGTACAGGGTGAAGTACCGCCACTGCAGCTCGAGGACATCCGTGGAGTCCAGCCCGTAGGCAACCGCCGGAAGTCCCGCCGCCTCGGCGAAGCCGACCAGGTTCGGCGGCACCACCATGTGGACGTCATGCCCCCGGCGCAGCAACTCGCGGCCGACGACCACCGCGGGCTCGATATCGCCGCGACCGCCGTAGCTGGACAGCACAAGTTTCATCGAAGGTTCTGGCCTCTCGGTCGTCCTGGTGGCGCACCGCCAGGAGCAACGGCCATTATTACCGGTTTTTTGACGAGGCTGTCAGCGTTCGGCCGTGCCGACGGCACATCGTTGATACGATCCCGAATCGCCCAGTCCAGGCCAATCTTTCGGCCATCACGCTGAGGGAGCTTGAGTTGGCTGACGGCGCATCGACTGCGCGCGAGACGGAACGTATCGACTGGGACGTGATCGTGGTGGGCACCGGCATGGGCGGCGGCATGCTGGGTTACCGACTGGCCCAAGCGGGCCACCGCGTGCTGTTCGTCGAAAAAGGGCGTTCGACACTGCCCGGAACTGCGGGAACGATCCGTTCGGCGATGCCAGAACTGGCCGAGCCACAGGCCGCCCGGTCGATGTCGGCGTACTTCGAGGCGCTGGCGCGCGGCGGACGCACGACCGACGAGGTCGAGGACATCAGCGGACGGCGCGTCAAACGCTATGTGCCGTTCATCGGCAGCGGGACCGGTGGATCGTCGGCTCTGTACGGCATGGTGTGCGAGCGATTTTTCGCTCGAGACTTCACGCCTCGGCAGAACTTCTCTGACCCCGGTGATTCCACGGTGCCGGAGGCCTGGCCGGTGACCTACGACGAGATGCGCCCCTGGTATGCCGAGGCCGAGCAGTTGTTGGGGGTCCGCGGCCAGCCCGATCCTCTCCGCCCCGAGGCTGGTCTCAATCTGCCTGCCGCTCCGCCATTTTCCGCCGACAACCAACCGCTCGTCGACTATCTGACAGGCCGTGGGTTGCATCCCTATCACTTGCCGATGGCCTGCGACTACACCGCCGACTGCGCGACGTGCCAGACCTATCTCTGCCCACGAGCGTGCAAGAACGATGCCGCCCGCAACGCGGTGCTCCCCGCCATCACCCAGTACGGTGCTCAGCTGTTGACCGAATGCCGGGTCATGTACCTGAAAGCCGACCGCACCGGGGTCCGCCAGGTGATCTGCGAGCACCCGTCCGGCCGGTTGACGTTGAGAGCGAAGGTGGTGGTGCTGGCCGCGGGTGCGCTGGCGACCCCGATGCTGCTGCTCAACTCACGCTCCGGCGACTGGCCGCGCGGACTGGCCAACGGCTCAGACCTGGTGGGCCGCAACCTGATGCGTCACCTCCTGGATCCGATCATGATCTGGCCGCAACCCGACTCCACGATCAGCACCGCCAACAAGGAGATCGGACTCAACGACTTCTACTTCTATCAGGGCCAGAAGTACGGGACCGTGCAGTCGTTCGGCGCGATACCGCCGATGGAGTGGATCATCAACCGTCCCGGCCCGCTCGCCAGGACGCTGCGCGTGATGAGTCCGGCGGTGCGCCGGATCTACGAGAAGTTCTTCACCGGCGGGCTGATTCTGGCCGCGATGATGGAGGACCTCCCGTACCTGGACAACCGCGTGCTGCTCCCCGACCGCCCCGGTTCCGACGGGCGCCAGCGCATGCGGATTCAGTACCGGTTGCACGCCGGCGAACGCGCCCGGCACGCGGCCTTCTTGCGGCTGTTCAAGGAAGCGCTCGCGCCCTACCGCAAGCGCACGCTCGGCAGCGGCAAGGACAACTCGAATATGGGCCACGTCTGCGGAACCGTCCGCTTCGGCACCGATCCGGCCACCAGCGTGCTGGACGCCCACAACCGCGCACACGAGGTCGACAACCTGTACGTCGTGGACACGTCGTTCTTCCCTTCGAGTGCGGGACTCAACCCGAGTTTGACCGTCGC
>JAEZIA010000385.1 GCA_023416315.1 Actinomycetes bacterium | reverse complement strand
ACGTTGCTGTAGTGCAGCGACAGATGGTCCCGCATCGCGTCGATGACCTGGACCGGCTTCTGCGAGGAGTTGCCGGAGTCCAGGTAGACTAGCGGGCGCCCGCCGGGCAGCTCGCGGGACAGGATCGGGAAGTCCTTCCTGATCCTGTCCACGTCGAACGATTCCTGGGTCATTACAGCGCGGCCTTCGTGTAGGCCTCGTACCCCTCGGCCTCCAGCCGCTCGGCCAGCTCGGGGCCGCCCTCCTCGACGATCCGGCCGCCCGCGAAGACGTGCACGAAGTCGGGGGTCACGTACCGCAGGATGCGGGTGTAGTGGGTGATCAGCAGCACGCCGGTGTCGCCGGCGGCGCGGAACCGGTTGATGCCCTCGGAGACCACCCGCAGCGCGTCCACGTCCAGGCCGGAGTCGGTCTCGTCGAGCACGGCGATCTTCGGCTTGAGCAGCTCCAGCTGGAGGATCTCGTGCCGCTTCTTCTCGCCGCCGGAGAAGCCCTCGTTGGTGTTGCGGTTGGCGAAGGCGGGGTCGATGTGCAGCGCCTCCATGCCGTTCTTCAGGTCCTTGGCGAACTCCCGCAGCTTGGGCGCCTCGCCGCGGACGGCGGTGACCGCGCTGCGCAGGAAGTTGGAGACCGACACCCCCGGCACCTCGACCGGGTACTGCATGGCCAGGAACAGCCCGGCGCGGGCGCGCTCATCGACGCTCATCGCCAGCACGTCGTCGCCGTCCAGGGTGATCGACCCGGCGGTGACGTGGTACTTCGGGTGTCCGGCAATGGAATAGGACAGCGTGGACTTGCCGGATCCATTCGGGCCCATGACCGCGTGGGTCTCCCCGGAGTTCACCGTCAGGTTGACGCCCTTGAGGATCTCCTTGCTGGTCCCGTCCTCGTTGTCGACGCTGACGTGGAGATCTTTGACTTCCAGAGTGCTCATGGTTAGTTGCTTCTCGATTCAGTGATGGCGAGTTCGCGTTCGATGGCTTGGGTGAGGCGCTCGCGCACCTCGGGGACGGCGATCTTGTTGATGATCTCGCCGAAGAAGCCGCGCACCACCAGACGGCGGGCCTGCTCCTCGGGGATACCGCGGGCGCGCAGATAGAACAGCTGCTCGTCGTCGAACCGGCCGGTCGCGCTGGCGTGGCCGGCGCCGACGATCTCGCCGGTCTCGATCTCCAGGTTGGGCACCGAGTCGGCGCGCGCGCCGTCGGTGAGCACCAGGTTGCGGTTGATCTCGAAGGTGTCGGTGCCGGTGGCCTCGGCCCGGATCAGCACATCACCCACCCACACGGTGTGCGCGTCGGGCTTCGCCGAATCCGGATCCCCTTGCAGCGCACCCTTGTACAGCACGTCGGACTTGCAGTTCGGCTGCGCGTGGTCGACCAGCAGCCGGGACTCGAAGAATTGGCCGTCGTCGGCGAAATAGGTGCCGAGCAGCTTGGCGTCGCCGCCGGGACCGGTGAACCGGACCGTCGTGCTCGTGCGCACCACGTCGCCACCCAGGGTGACGTTGACGTGGCCGAGCACCGAGTCCTTGCCGAGCTTGGCGTGATGCGCGCTCACGTGGACCATGTCGTCGTCGAAGTCGGCGATCCAGATAACGCCGAGCCCCGCCGAGTCGCCGACGATGATCTCGACGTTGTCGGCGTAGGTGCCGCTGCCGCGAAGGTCGACGACCACGATCGCGCGGGACAGCTCCTCCACCCGGATCTGTAGATGCCCGTAGGCCACCCCGCCGGCACCGGGGCCGTCGACGGTGATCTCGATGGGTTCGTCGACCTCGGTGTCGCGGGCGACGGTCACGATCGTCGCCGCGTTGAACGAGGAGAACGCCTGCGCCGCAACGCGATCGGCGGGCACGCCACCCTGGCCGAGTCGTTCGTCACCGCGGCGGACGGTTTCGACCGTGACGCCGGGGCGTTCGGTCACCGTGATCCGGGCGGTGCCGTTGGCGACGGCGGTGCCGTCGTGCAGGCCGCGCAGCCGCTTGAGCGGAGTGAACCGCCAGATCTCGTCGCGGCCGCCGGGCACCTCGAACGCGTCGACGTCGAACGAGCTGAATTGTTCACCCTTGTTGATGGCAGCCAGGCGCGAACCCTCCACTGCCTTGGTCAGGTTGCTCACTAGCCGACCGCACCTTCCATCTGCAGCTCGATCAGCCGGTTCAGCTCGAGGGCGTACTCCATCGGCAGTTCCTTGGCGATCGGCTCGACGAAGCCGCGCACGACCATCGCCATCGCCTCGTCCTCGGTCATACCGCGGCTCATCAGGTAGAACAGCTGGTCGGCGCTGACCTTGGACACGGTGGCCTCATGGCCCATCGTGACGTCGTCCTCGCGGATGTCGACGTACGGGTAGGTGTCGCTTCGACTGACCGTATCGACCAACAGCGCATCGCATTTCACGCTGGAGCGGGATCCGTGCGCACCCTTGTTGACCTGAACCAGGCCACGGTAGGACGCCCGGCCGCCGCCGCGGGCCACCGACTTCGAGACGATGTTGCTCGACGTATACGGCGCCAGGTGCAGCATCTTGGCACCGGTGTCCTGGTGCTGACCCTCACCGGCGAACGCCACCGAGAGCACCTCGCCCTTGGCGTGCTCCCCGGTCATCCACACCGCCGGGTACTTCATCGTGACCTTCGAGCCGATGTTGCCGTCGACCCACTCCATGGTGGCGCCGGCCTCGGCCCTGGCGCGCTTGGTCACCAGGTTGTAGACGTTGTTGGACCAGTTCTGGATGGTCGTGTAGCGGCACCGGCCGCCGGGCTTGACGATGATCTCCACGACGGCGGAGTGCAGCGAGTCGCTCTTGTAGATCGGCGCGGTGCAGCCCTCGACGTAGTGCACGTAGGCGTCCTCGTCGACGATGATCAGCGTCCGCTCGAACTGGCCCATGTTCTCGGTGTTGATCCGGAAATAGGCCTGCAGCGGGATGTCGACATGCACGCCCTTGGGCACGTAGATGAACGAGCCGCCCGACCAGACCGCGGTGTTGAGCGCGGAGAACTTGTTGTCGCCAGCCGGGATCACCGTGCCGAAGTACTTCTTGAAGAGCTCCGGGTGCTCGCGAAGGCCCGAATCGGTGTCCAGGAAGATCACGCCTTGGGCCTCGAGATCCTCGCGGATCGAGTGGTAGACGACCTCGGACTCGTACTGCGCGGCCACCCCGGAGACCAGCCGCTGCTTCTCCGCTTCCGGGATGCCCAGCTTGTCGTAGGTGTTCTTGATGTCCTCGGGCAGGTCGTCCCAGGTGGCGGCCTGCTTCTCGCTGGAGCGCACGAAGTACTTGATGTTGTCGAAATCGATGCCGTCGAGGTCGGAGCCCCAGTTCGGCATCGGCTTCTTGTCGAAGGTGCGCAGCGCCTTCAGACGGATGTCGAGCATCCACTCCGGCTCGCTCTTCTTGGCCGAGATGTCACGGACCACGGCCTCGGACAGCCCCCGCTGCGCACTGGCTCCGGCGACGTCGGAGTCGGCCCAGCCGTAGCCGTACTTGCCCAGGGAAGCAATGGTCTCTTCCTGGGTCAGCGCCTCGGGCTTGACCTCCGGTGTGAGTGTCACTGCGACACACTCCTTTTG
>JAEZIA010000308.1 GCA_023416315.1 Actinomycetes bacterium | reverse complement strand
CGAGGTAACGGGTCAGCTGCTCGACACCGTCGATCTCGCCGCGGCGTTTGATCTCGACCGCGACCGTGCGGCCCTCGTTGTCGCGGCACAGGATGTCCACCGGCCCGATCGCGGTCATGAACTCGCGGCGGACCAGGGTGTAGCCGTCGCCCAGCAGCTCGATGTGCTCGGCCAACAGCTCCTGCAGGTGGGCCTCGACACCGTCCTTCACCAGACCCGGGTCGACGCCGAGTTCGTGGCTGGAATCGTGCTCGATCCCTTCGATCGTGATCCGCAGCTGCTCGCCGGCCTTGTTCTCCACCACCCAGACCGGCAAAGAGTCGTCCTTGGCCTCCTCGGTCAGCCAGCACGGCGGGCTCATCCAGTTCAGCGGCTTGTAGGCGCGGTCGTCGGCGTGGATGCTGACCGAGCCGTCCGCCTTGATCAGCAGCAGCCGGCGAGCCGAAGGAAGGTGAGCGGTGAGGCGACCGAGGTAGTCGACGGTGCATTGGGCGATCACGAGGCGCACCGCACAAGCTTAGGGTCTGCGACACCCGGCGAATTAGGCTGACACCACCATGACTTCCCACCCGAGCCTCGCGCAGCGGTTGGGCCGGGTTCTGGAACGAGTCACCCGGCAGAGCGGCCGGCTGGGCGGCACGCCGGCCTACGGCTCGCTGATCCTTGGCCGGGTCAGTGAGAGCCCGGCCCGACGCCGGATCCGGATCCAGACGTTGGTCACCGTGTCGCTGCTGGCGGTGAACGTCATCGGCATCGTGGTGGCCGCATTGCTGATCAGCCTGGCCTATCCGGTGCCCAGTGTGTTCACCGATGTGCCGCCCTGGCTGACCTATATGGTCGCGCCCGCCTACGCGGTCGCCGCGCTGGCTTTCGGCAGCTGGTGGATCACCACACGCACGGTCAACGACCTCCGGTGGGCCGCCGAGGGGCGGACGCCGTCGCGGACTGAACAGCGCAATGCATTCTTCACCCCCTGGCGGGTGGCGGTGGCCCAACTGTCGCTGTGGGTGGTCGGCACCGTGGTGTTCACGATTCTCTACGGGCTTTTCGACACCGACTTCATCCCCCGGATCCTGCTCGTCACCGGCTTCGCCGGTCTTCTCGTCGCCACCGGCGCCTACCTTGCCACTGAATTCGCGCTACGCCCGGTCGCGGCGCTGGCGCTCGCCGCGGGGCCGCCACCACACCGGTTTGCACCCGGAATCATGGGGCGCACGATGACCGTCTGGATGCTGGGCTCGGGCGTGCCGGTGATCGGCATCGGACTCACCGCCTTGATCTCGCTGATCCTGGACAACTTGACCAAGACGCAGCTGGAAGTCGCGATCGTGATCGTCTCGGGGGTCACGCTGGTATTCGGCTTCAGCCTGATGTGGGTCTTGGCCTGGCTCATCGCCACCCCGGTGCGGGTGGTACGAACTGCCCTCAAACGCGTCGAGGACGGCGATTTCAAAGCCAGCACGGTGGTCTTCGACGGCACCGAACTCGGTGAACTGCAACGCGGATTCAATTCGATGGTGGCCGGCCTGCGGGAACGGGAACGGGTGCGTGATCTGTTCGGCCGCCACGTCGGACGCGAGGTCGCGGCCGCAGCGGAGGCACAGCGACCTCAGCTCGGCGGCGAAGAACGCCATGTCGCAGTGCTTTTCGTCGATATCGTCGGCTCCACCCAGCTGGTCGCCACCCTGCCCCCGATCGAGGTGGTGGATCTGCTCAACCGGTTCTTCGCCGTGATCGTCGACGAGGTCAACCGGCATCGCGGACTGCTCAACAAATTCGAGGGCGACGCGACGCTGGCCGTGTTCGGCGCGCCCGTCACGCTGGAGAACCCCGAAGACGACGCCCTGGCCGCCGCACGCGTGATCGCGCAGCGACTGGAACGGGAGGTGCCCGAATGCCCGGCCGGTATCGGGGTGGCCGCCGGCCAGGTGGTGGCCGGCAACGTGGGCGCCAACGAGCGATTCGAGTACACGGTGATCGGCGGGCCGGTCAACGAGGCCGCGCGGCTCTCGGAGTTGGCCAAGACCACCGAGAGGCGGCTCCTGGCGACGGCCACGACGGTCGAGTGTGCGGGCGAGCAGGAGCGGTCGCACTGGGTACTCGGCGATTCGGTGATCCTGCGGGGCCACGAACAACCGGTCCAGCTCGCGGTGCCCGCCTGATTTTTCGACCCACGCGCGCCTCAAGTATGTAACGCGTCGGAAATATCGCAGGTCAAGGATACTCATCAGACCACCTGATCACCGGAGGACCTGATGCAAGAAGGATTCATCGCTCGTCATCGCCTGTGGACTGATGAGCAAACGGACCGGGCGGCTGCCCTGGCCGCCGAGATCGCCGAGCAGGGGCTGCGTCAAATCCGGATCGCCTGGAGCGATCAGCACGGCATTTTGCGCGGCAAGACCGTCGAGGTAGGCCACTTTCAATCGACACTGCGCGACGGCAAGGACTTTCAGACCGCCACACTCATCTTCGACACCACGAATAACCCGGTCGTGGCGCCGTTCGGCGCCTCGGCGCTGGGCGACTCGCGGATGACCGGCCTGCCCGACGGAGTGCTCGTTCCTGACCCGACGACCTTCAAGATCCTGCCGTGGCTGGACCGTACCGGCTGGGTGCTGTGCGATCTCTACTACCAATCCGGCGAGCGGGTTCCATTCGACACCCGCGGTGTCCTACAGACCCAGCTGGAGCGCCTGGCGGCCGAAGGATTTTCCTACGTCGCCGGAATCGAGTTGGAGTGCTACATCACCCGCCTCGTCGACCCGAAGCTTTCGTTTGTCGATTCGGGTTATCCCCCTGCGCCGCCGGAGGTGCAGGCGGTCTCGCACGGATTCCAGTACCTCACCGAAAATCGCGGTGATGAGATCGAGCCGATCCTGAGCATTCTGCGAGACAACCTAGTTGCGCTCGGCATGCCGCTGGCCACCGTCGAAGACGAATGGGGGCCCAGCCAAGTCGAATTCACCTTCGATCCGATGGTGGGCACCGCGGCCGCAGACGCGACCGTGTTGATTCGCGGAACCATCAAACAGCTCTGCCGACGGCACGGCTACCACGCCACCTTCATGGCCCGGCCATCGTTTCCGAACGCATTCTCCAGTGGCTGGCACCTGCATCAATCGCTCCGCAACACCGATACCCCCAACGCGTTCGCCTCCACCGACGGAACGCTGCTCTCACCAACCGGCATGCACTTCATGGGAGGCCTGCTCGAACACGCGCTGGCGTGCTCGGTCCTGACCACGCCGACCATCAACGGGTACAAGCGATTCCGACCCGATTCCTTCGCCCCTGACCGGGTTGCCTGGGCTGAGGAGAACCGGGGGGCGCTGATCCGGGTGGCCGGCAGCCGGGGTGACGCGACCACCCACTTGGAGAACCGGGTCGGCGAGCCGGCCGCCAACCCCTACCTCTATCTGGCGTCGCAGATCGCGAGCGGACGAGACGGTTTGCGGCACAAGACCGATCCCGGCCCGTCGGCGGACGAACCGTACCTGGCGGACGCACCAAGCCTGCCGGCCAACCTGGAAGCTGCGCTGTCCCGATTCGAGGCGTCGGATTTGCTCCGAGACGAGTTCACCGACCCGTTCGTCAACTATCTCCTCGCGATCAAACGCCATGAGGTGGCCCGCTTCAACGCCTTCGTCACCGACTGGGAGCAGCGCGAATACTTTGAGGTGTTCTAAGTGGGCGCTACCACAATCGAGACGATCGCGTCGTATCGGCGGCCCGATCACGACCCAGCGACACTGCTGACCATCGGGGCTGCTCAACTCGGCGGTCCGTGGCTGAACCCGGCGGCCCGGATGGCGAAGATCATCGCGTGCACCGAAGCCGCGGCCGGCCAGGGTTGTGACGTCGTGGTGTTTCCCGAGACCTATCTCAGCGGATACCCGTTCTGGTTGCCACGCACCCAGGGTGCCCGGTTCAATGATCCTGCCCAAAAGGCTTGTTATGCCTACTATTTGAACGCGGCCATCGAGATCGACGGGCCCGAGGTCGGTCAGCTTCAAGCACTGGCCGGTGATCTCGGCGTAGCTGTCATGGTGGGGATCACCGAGCGCGGCACCGGCAACGGCCGCGGCTCAACCTATTGTTCGCTGCTGTCCTTCGATGCCAAGGACGGTCTGCTCATCCACCATCGCAAGCTGGTTCCGACCTACGACGAACGACTGGTCTGGGCGCCCGGTGACGGCGCGGGGCTGCGAACCCATACGGTCGGGGCGGCCCGCCTCGGTGCGTTGAACTGCTGGGAGAACTGGATGCCGGCCGCCCGGCTGGCGCTGTATGCGGGCGGCGAAGACGTCCATATCGGGATATGGCCTGGCTCAACCGGTCTCACCACCGACATCACCCGATTCATCGCACTGGAGGGCCGAGTGTTCAGCGTCGCTGTGTCGGGATTGTTGCGCGCCGACGACGTGCCCGACGACTTTCCCCTTGCCGATGAATTGCGTGAGCACTCGAGCGCGGTTCCGTTCAATGGCGGTTCGGCGATCGCGGGTCCAGGCGGTGACTGGCTCGTCGCTCCGGTTGCCGGCGTGGAAGGGCTGATTGTCGCCGACCTCGCGCTGCCGGAAGTGGCCGAGGAACGGCTGACATTCGATCCCACCGGTCATTACAGCCGACCTGATGTCTTCGTCAATACCGTGCGGCGGGATCGCCGCACCGCTGTCCGATTCGAGGACGAGCCTTGATCCGACACCTGATCTGAGTTCACTCTCGTCAACGGCGACGATTCAATGTGACCGGGTGCGGGCCTGCGATGCAGCTCTGCGTGGGCGCCGGCCTGCGCTGCTGGAGGTAACCTGGCCTGACACCGGATTCAGTGCGACGGGATGGACATGCCGAGCCCAGCAAAACGCAACACCACGCTGCGTCCTGTGAGCCGCAAGCCGATCTATGAACAGGTCAGCGATCAGCTGCGCGAGTTCATCGACATCAACCAGCTCCAGCCCGGTGATCGCCTGATGACAGAACGTGAACTTGCCCAGCAACTGTCGGTAGGGCGCTCTTCGATTCGTGAGGCGATCACCGCACTGCGCGCACAAGGCATCGTCGAGGTGCGCCACGGCGAAGGCATCTACCTCATGCGCAGGCCGGAGGAGCTGATCTCGTCCCTGGCCGCCGAGCTGATCGAGACACACGCTGACCATCCGTATATCTGGGAAACCCGCCAAGCCCTCGAGACGCAATGCGCACGCCTTGCGGCAACCCGGGCCACGCCGATCGACATCGCGGAGATCGAGGCCGGCTTGGAGTTGATGGCCAGCGAGATCGGCAGCGGCAAGCCCGGCCTGGAGGGCGATCGCCGGTTCCACATGGGTGTTGCCGCCGCAGCCCACAATCCCGTTCTGATGGAGCTATTGCACGGCATCCGCGGCTCACTGGACCGGACGTCAGAGACCTCACTGACGCGGTCCGGACAGCCTGAACAGTCGCTGCGTGATCACCAACTCATCTACGACGCGATCCTCGCCGGTGACGCTGACGAGGCGGCTGGACAAATGCTGCGCCACTTGGTCAGCACCTGCGACGGACTGCTCGAAGAGCGGCGCGCCGCCGACGCCACCTCGCCGGACTGATCGCTCCTCACCAGTGTCTTCCCGCCCGACCACGATGTCGGTTTTCCGCTAGTAGTGTCGGTGCCGGCGTGTAAGGGTCGAGATATGCACGACGATTTCGACCGCTGCTACCGGGCCGTCCAGTCCAAGGACTCCCGGTTCGACGGCTGGTTCGTCACCGCGGTGAAGACCACCGGAATCTATTGCCGACCCAGCTGCCCGGTGCGCCTGCCGCTGGCCCGCAACGTGTGCTTCTACCCCAGTTCGGCCGCCGCCCAACGCGCGGGCTTTCGGGCGTGCAAGCGCTGCCGACCGGACGCCTCCCCCGGATCGCCGGAGTGGAACGTCCGCGGTGACGCGGTGGCCCGGGCAATGCGGCTGATCGCCGACGGCGCGGTGGACCGCGAAGGTGTCACCGGGCTGGCCGACCGGGTCGGCTACACCACCCGCCAGCTCGAGCGGATGCTGCACGCCGAAGTCGGGGCGGGCCCGTTGGCGCTGGCCCGCGCCCAGCGGGTGCAGACGGCGCGGGTGCTGATCGAGACCACCGACCTGGCGTTCAGCGATATCGCGTTCGCGGCGGGATTCGCCAGCATCCGCCAGTTCAACGACACGATCCGGACAGCCTGCGACACCACGCCAACGGCACTGCGGGACAAGGCAACCCGCCGGGACTGGGCCGAGAACGCCGCGGGCGGTCAAGCACTGTCGCTGCGGCTGCCGGTGCGGACTCCGTTCGCCTACGAGGGGGTGTTCGGGCATCTGGCCGCCGGCGCGGTGCCCGGTTGTGAAGAGGTGCGCGACGGCGCCTACCGTCGCACCCTGCGGCTGCCGTCGGGATACGGGGTGGTGAGCCTGATCCCGCAACCCGACCACGTCCGGTGCACGCTGGTCCTCGAGCAGGTTCGAGACCTGGCGACGGCGATCGCCCGCTGCCGGCGGTTGCTCGATCTCGACGCCGACCCCGAGGCGGTCATCGACGTGCTGGGCACCGACAGTGACCTGCGGACGGTGGTGGCCAAGGCCCCAGGACAGCGCATCCCGCGGAGCGTCGACGAAGAGGAGTTGACCGTGCGGGCGGTGCTCGGCCAGCAGGTATCGACCAAGGCCGCACGTACCCACGCCGGCCGGCTGGTCGCCGCCTACGGCACGGCGGTGCCCGACCCGCACGGCGGGCTGACGCACACCTTCCCCAGTACCGCACAGCTGGCGGATATCGACCCGGCGCACCTGGCGATGCCGGCACCCCGGCGCAGGTCGGTGATGGCGCTGGTCGCCGCCCTCGGCTCCGGCGAGCTGACCCTGGATCCGGGCTGCGACTGGGAGCGAGCACGTCAGCAGCTGCTGGCGCTACCCGGAATCGGGCCGTGGACCGCGGAGATCGTGGCGATGCGGGGACTCGGCGATCCCGATGCCTTCCCGGCCAGCGACCTCGGCGTGCGGCTGGCAGCCGATCAGCTCGGACTGCCGACCGACGTGCGTGCGCTGACCGCGCATAGTGCACGCTGGCGACCGTGGCGGTCCTACGCGGTGCAACACCTCTGGACGACTCTGGACCATTCCGTGAATCACTGGCCACCGAAGGAGACGACGTGACGACGACAATGCGGTATCGAATCATCGACAGCCCGGTGGGCCCGCTGACGCTGGCCGGCACCGGCTCGACGCTGCGGCATCTACGGATGGTGGATCAGACGCATGAACCGGACCGCTCCGACTGGGCACAGTCCGACGACGAGATCTTCGCCGATGCCGTCGAGCAGCTGGCCGCGTATTTCGCGGGCGAACTCACCGAATTCGACCTGGATCTGGACCTCGGCGGAACGGAATTCCAACGCAAAGTCTGGGCGGCACTGCGCACCATTCCTTATGGGGAGACTCGGTCCTACGGTGAAATCGCAATGCAAATCGGATCACCGGGCGCCTCGCGGGCAGTGGGATTGGCCAATGGCCGCAATCCGATCGGAATTATCGTGCCGTGCCATCGCGTTATCGGATCGACGGGTGGATTGACCGGATATGGCGGCGGAATTGACCGAAAGCGCGCATTGCTGGCGCTGGAGAAAAGCCGTAGGCCAGCCGATCTCTCGCTCTTCGATTGATATTCAGATACACAAATGCCTGTGCCCCCTAATCGAAATTAGGGGGCACAGGACTTTAAATTGTGTTCGGCGGTGTCCTACTTTTCCACCCGTGTGGGTAGTATCATCGGCGCTGGTAGGCTTAGCTTCCGGGTTCGGGATGGGACCGGGCGTTTCCCTGCCGCTATGGCCGCCGTAACTCTATTCACTTTTTTAGTGATCCCCGTGTGTGGGGAGGTGTGTTTTGGTGGTGGGGTGCAGTCGTTTGACTGGTGTGGGTGTGTGGTTGCGAGGCGTCTGATGTGTGTACGTCAACGAAAACGGGTTTGTTTGTTTTGGTTGTTGTAAGTTTTCGGCCGGTTAGTGCCAGTTCCCTGAACACCTTGCGGTGCGTGTAGGTCTGGTCTATCGATCCCGTGGTCTGCGGGGGGCCTTATCCCTCTAAAAGGGTGA
>JAEZIA010000296.1 GCA_023416315.1 Actinomycetes bacterium | reverse complement strand
CCGGAGGCGATGGAGCTCAACCGCCGGATCAAGGCCGCGCTCGACCCGGACGGGATCCTGAATCCGGGCACGCTGATCTAGCGCCGGTCAGTGCGCGCCGTCCTGGGATCAGCGGGCGGCGGCGAGCATCCGGCGCACCGTCAGCGCCACCGTCACCGGCAGCAGTTGCGCAGGGTCGTCGAGGTTGGCACCGGTGAGCCGCTCGATCTGCGCGAGCCGGTAGTACAGCGATTGCCTGCGGATGTGCAGCTGTTTGGCGGCGTCCATTTTGCTTCCCGCACAGGCGGTTAACACCTCGAGCGTGTGAATGAGGTCGCCACCGCGGGCCCTGTCGGACTCCTCGAGAACGCCGATCTGTTCGGACACAAAATTGCGCAGCGCTTCGCCATCCGAGATCTCGCCGAGAAGGCGCTGCAGGGCCAGTTCCTGAACTCCGATGACGGGTTCGGTGAGGTGCAGTTCCTGGCCGAGATGCAAGGTCGCATGCGCATCCGCCATCGCCTGGGACAAGCCGCTGATGTCGCGCACGACTCGGCTTACCGCCACACACACTCGTTTCTCCCGGCCGAGACCGTCGCCGGCCACACTGCGGAGGTAGTCGCCGAGGGTCGCGCGACCGCTGTCACTGGGCCGAGCCACCACCGCACACAGCGTCCCCCGGACAAGCCCGAAGATGCCGTGCCCGCACAGGCGAATCACGTTGTCCACGAGCTGTGTTGCGGACTGGATGCGGTGCGGATCAGCGGCGACGCACACATAATCGTGACCGGCCAACGCGACGCCCGCCTGCTCCAGGCGTGATTCGAGTAGCGCCCGCGAGGCGCGCCGGTTGCCGACGAGTTGTTCCAACAGCGCCTGTTGGCTTCGCAGCGAGCCGGCGATGTCGCGATGTTCGCGGATCAGGCACAGGCCCAGAACCGTTGGGGCTCTGTCGAGTACGGCATCGGCGAGGGACTGCGGCGACCCGGCGGTCCCGATGATGAGCCGGCCCCACGCCGCCCCGTCGACGAGGACCGGGGCGTCGGCGTGGGCGTCGTCACGGCGGGCGGTTCCGGCCTCGGCCACCAATTGGCCCGCCTGATCGCGGAGTTCCGCCCAGGTTCCGAGGGTCGCGGCCACCTGGGCGACGAGCTCACTCAGTGACGCGCCCCTGGCCAACGCCACCGATAAGGCCCGCGAGGTTTCGTCGGCGTGCCGCAGGCGGACCACCGAGCGGTCGATCAACTCGCTGTTGACCGCTTCGGCCACCTCGGTGAAACGCAGCGCGGGCTGTAACTCGACGATGGCCAACCCGACGGCGTTCGCTTCGTCGACCATCTCCTCGGGCACGCCCTCGAAGGAGCGACCGACCTCGAAGAGCAATCCGGCGACGCCGATATCGGCCAGGCTGCGCACGTACCCGCGCCTGCCGGATTGATCGACACTGATCAACCCCACGCCATTGGTGAGCAACACCTCGCCGCCGCGCAGCAGCCCCGCGATGTCGACGAGGTCGGCCGAGTGCACCCACCGCACCGTGTGATTGAGATTCACGCCTCCGCTGCGCACCACCGGATCGCCCGCTTGCACCAGGGGGTGCTCGATGACTTCGCGCAACGTGAGGCTCACCCGACCAATATGTCCCATAACTGGACGTCAAACAACTGACAGTGTGTCCGTTGAGTCACAGGCCCAGATGGACGATCGTTGGCCCTCACATTCGAAGGAGAGAGATGGTCGCCGCCGAGCACGCCCACAGCGCGCCGCAGCAGTCATCAGCCCCGCACGCCGACTGGCGGGGTGGTGCCGCGGCGGTGGCGATGCTGACATTCGCAGTCGACGGTGTCACACCCGTGCTGGCTGCCGGACGCCGCCATGCCGCGAACGCGATGGCGATCACCCATCAGCAGTTCGATGCGCGTCGGGGTGTTCCGCGGCTCTTGGGCATCCTCGACGAGTTCGGCATCAAGGCCACGTTCTTCGTGCCGGGCATTTCCGCAGAACTCTGGCCGGCGGTGGTCAGCGCGATTGCCGAACGTGGACACGACATCGCCCACCATAGTTATTCGCACCGGCCGGCCACCGGACTATCGGTTGCCGAAGAGCGGGAGGAGTTCGAGCGCGGATACGCCGCCCTCGACGCGCTGGGGATCACGCCGAGCGGCTACCGCTCCCCCATGTGGGCGGCGACGTGGCAGAGCGCCGAACTGGCCGTCGAACACGGGTTGAGCTACGACACCAGCCTGATGGACGACGATCGCCCCTACATCATCGAGACCACGCGGGGTCCTCTCGTCGAGCTCCCTCCGCATTGGTCACTCGACGACTGGGAGCAGTACGCGTATCTGCCCGAGCCGCATCTGGGATACGTCATCGAACCGCCCGAGAAGGCGCTCGCACTCTGGACCGCCGAACTCGACGGCCTCCGCGAGTTCGGCGGCCTCTTCCAGCTCACCGCGCACTCCTTTTTGTCCGGACGTGCCGGCCGCGCGCGCAACCTGCGCCGGATGATCGAAATCATTTATGAGCGTGGTGATGTCACGTTCATGACCGGGTCCCAAGTGCGCGACGCCGCGCTGGCCGACCCCACCATCGAGCGACGCCGGCTGGAGCCGGTCACCGCCGATCCCGCCGTGTACCGGAACTGGTAGGAGCAGCGCTATGACCACACTCGTAACGGGCGGCCGGGGATTCGTCGGCCGACACCTCGTCGACCAACTCCTGAGCCGCGGCGAATCGGTCGTGTCCTACAACCGCGACTACGCGGTCGACGACCGCAATGGACTCACGCTCGTCCAAGGGGAGCTCTTCGACATCCCCCGACTGGTGGACACCCTTCGCACCCACCGCGTCGAGCGGATCATCCACACTGCGGGCCAGAGCCACCCCGGCCTGTCGATCGACCTGCCGGTCACCACCTTCGCCGCCAATGCGGAAGGAACGCTGTCGGTTCTCGAAAGTGCCCGCATGGCGCAAGTGCAACGGATGGTGAACTTTTCGTCGGAATGCGCGTTGGGCAACATCCATCCGGGCGGCCTCGTCGCTGAGAGTGTCACGCCCGAGCCGACCACCGTGTACGGCGTCACCAAGGTGACCGGTGAGCTGCTCGGCTCGGTGTACAGCGCGCTCTATGGCCTCGAGGTGGTGTCACTTCGCGTCACCGAAGTCTATGGGCCGGGACTGTGGATGCCGAGTCTGCTCGGCGACATGATCCGCGCGGGTTTGAAGGGCGAGGAATTCGTGCTTCCGTCAGGAGGGGACCACCCGTTCCAGTTCGTCTTCGTCGACGACGTCGCCTCGGCTGC
This sequence comes from Actinomycetes bacterium, assembly GCA_023416315.1. Lineage (GTDB taxonomy): Bacteria > Actinomycetota > Actinomycetes > Mycobacteriales > Mycobacteriaceae > Mycobacterium. The sequence goes on along the minus strand of JAEZIA010000296.1, from coordinate 4,766 downwards.
GCGATTGGCGGCGACCACTTCCACAGCGCGGCAACAGGTGTACAACGTCTCCGGCGGTCGGCAGATCACCGTCGCCGAGACCGCGAAGCTGCTGGCCGGGTTGATTCCGGGGGCTCGCTTCGACATTGGATCCGGCATGCTGCCCGCGTGGGACGTCATCGGTGAGTTCGATCTGACGGCTGCGCGACGCGACCTCGGATACCAACCGCAGTGGGATCTCGAGCGAGGGCTCGCGAACCAGATCGACTGGATCCGGTCCACCCTGTGATCACCCGACCGACAGCGACTAGAGGGGCACCGACAGGATGACTACGACAGACGGCCGCGTTGCATTGGTGACTGGTGCGGCTTCGGGTATCGGGCGGGCCACCGCCGCAGCACTCGCACGCGACGGGTTTGACGTCGCCCTGCTATCGCGCGCCGACGACGACTTCGGCCCCTGCACCGCAGAGGTGGAACAGCACGGGCGTCGCGCCCTGGCCATCGGCGCCGACGTGGGTGACCCCGACGCCGTCCGGGCTGCCTTCGATCGCGTCGAGCGCGACCTCGGGCCGATCGAGGCCGTACACAACAACGCCGGAATCTCTATCGTCGCACCGCTTGTCGACACCACCGACGAGATGTTCGCGCTTCTGGTCCGCACGAATCTCGCCGGTTCGTTCCACACCCTGCGAGAGTCCGCCCGGGTGATGCAACCGCGTCGACGCGGTGCGGTCGTCAACACGGCGTCGGAGTTGGCGCTGATCGGCCAGCCGGGCTACGTCGCCTACACCGCGACCAAGGGCGCCATCCTCGCCATGACGCGCAGCGCCGCCGCGGAGCTGTCCTCATGGGGCATCCGCGTCAACGCGGTCTGCCCCGGCACCACCAAAACGCCCATGTTCCTTGCCGAATTCGACGGCGCCGCCGACCCGGAGGCCGAGCTCGCGGACAACGCCGCGAGCGTCGCGATGCAACGGATCGCCGAACCGGCCGAGATCGCCGACGTGGTCGCGTTTCTGCTGTCCGAGCGGGCGAGCTACGTCACCGGAACACACATGGTCGTCGACGGCGGCCGGACCAACTGCATCCCCGTAGGCAGCATCGGCGTTGCCGCCCAAGAGAAGTCGACCTCGACAGGAGCAATGCCATGATCCCACCCGATGACAAGCCCGCACAGACACGGCTCGAGCAACTCGGCTACCGGCAGGATCTGAACCGCCGGCTCAATGTCGCCGAGGTCGTCGGGCTGGCGATGGCCGACGTGTCCCCCACCATGGCGGTCCTGTTCCTGTCCGCCGGGGTGTTCGCCGTCGGGGGCACCTTCTCCATCGGTGCGGGCCTGATTCTGTCGGTCGTCGTCGTTCTGATTGCTCTGTGTCTGGCCGAGTTGGCGGGGATGTTCCCGGTCGCCGGCGGCATGTACTCGCTCGTGAGGAAGGTGCTGCCCGGTCCGATCGCCTGGATCACGATGTTCAACTACCTCATTCAGGGCATCGTCATTCCGGCCAGCATCGCGCTCGGCATCGGTGCGTTCCTGAAGAACCTGATCCCGGGGCTCACGATCTCCGACCCGTTGCTCGCGGTGATCCTGCTCGCCGCGGTCACCTTGCTGGCGGTGACAACCGTCGAAGTCGGAGCGTGGGCCACCGCGCTGATGGTCGTCGTCGAACTCGCGGTTCTCGGAATCGTCACCGTGGCGGCGTTCGCCAATCCCCATCAGTCGTTTACGGAAGTGACGTTCCACCCCACCGTTCTCGACAACGGCCAACTCGTCGCCGTCGGATTCGCCGTCATGTTCGCCACGCTCGCGCCGGCCTTCAACGTCATCAACGGCTACGACGCCGCGCTGGGCTTCTCCGAGGAGTTGAAGGGCGGTGAGCGCAACATCGGCAAGGCGGTGATCATCTCCGCGGTGTTGGCCTGTGTCTTCATCATGATTCCGCTCATCGCAGCGGTGATCGCCGCTCCGGACCTCAAGGAGTTCTTCAGCGCACCGGCGCCGGTGGTCTACTCCGTAGAGGCTTCACTGGGCGCCAAGGCCGGCGCGATCGTCGACATCGGCGTCACGGTGGCGTTGTTCAACGCCATGCTCGCCCTGCTCATGTATTTCGGGCGCGGCGTGTACACCACCGCGCGTGACGGCGCGTGGCCGGCCGCGGCGAACCGAGTCATCGGCAGCCTCAACCGGTTCCGGGCACCCGGGGTTGGTGTCGTGATCCTTGCGGTACCGGCCGCCATCCTGGTCTTCACGTCGGCCTTGAATTTCCTGATCATCTTCTCCGGCACCGTGATCGCCGCGGTCTACCTGTGCATCGGGCTCGCCGCACTCCGCAGTAGGCGCAGCATGCCCAACGAACCCCGTCCGTTCCGGATGCCGTTGTGGCCGTTGCCCCCTCTGGTCGTGGTGGTGTTCACCGCGATCGCATTGGCGACGCAGGGAACGGAGTACATCCTCGGCGAGTTGGTGTTGATCGCGTTGGCGCTGGCTGCCTGGGCCGGGTCCAAGAAGTGGTCAGCGCCTGCGCCGGTGGCGCCTGCAGTGCCCGACGACGGCGCGCGCCTCGATCCCACCCACTAATAACTGCTTGGAAGGCACTGATGACAGAGGCAAACACACCCCTGCTCTACCAACACATGACGTGGCCCGAGATCGCCGAGGCCGCGGCGGAGGGGGTGCCGGTCGTCATTCCGATCGGTGCGACCGAACAGCACGGACATCATCTACCGGTGTGCACCGACTGGGTTCTGCCCGAGCAGATTCTTCTGCAGGCCGCCCGTGAGCGCCGGTTCGTGGTCGGGCCGTTCCTGCCGTTCGGATATCGAAGCCGGCCCGGAAGCGGGGGCGGGCAACACTTCCCGGGGACATTGTCGCTTCGGGCGACAACGCTGATCGCGGTCATCGAGGATGTGCTCTCCGAGTTGATCCGCGGTGGCTTTCGCAACATCGTGCTCTACAACTGGCACTTCGAGAACAGCAACTTCATCTATGAACCGGCATTCCTGGTCAGCGAGCGCCACCCCGACGTCAAGATCGTCGTCATCGAGGACGTGAACCCGGAGTACACGCCGCAGCGGCGCGATCTGCTGTGGCCAGATGCCTTTCCGGGCCTGGCGCTGGAGCACGCCGCGGTCATCGAGACCTCGCTGTGGCTGCATCTGCAACCCGAGCTCGTGCGCACCGATCGGATCGCCCCGGACGCGCCGGAGCGCGTGGTCGGCCATGACGTGGTTCCGATCGACCGGAGCATGTCCACCGCCAGCGGCGCCCTGTCCTCTCCCGTGCCGGCCAGCGCCGAAAAGGGCGAGCTGCTGCTGGGCTGGTTCATCGAGCGCTTCGTGCAGGTGGCTCGATGAGGAGTTTCCGGGCGCGCCCACTTAGAACAGATCTTGACACAACAGTTGGATTGTCGTAACCATAAGACATGACCGCTGTTGTGTCTCACGGAGCGGAAGCCCGCTTCGAGCTCGCCACCGCCGAGACGTGGGGCAATCGCTGGCCGATGTACCGGGCCCTGCGCGACCTCGATCCGGTGCACCACGTCGTGCCGGAGAACCCCGAGCACGACTACTGGGTGCTGTCCCGGCACGCCGACATCTTCGCCGCGGCGCGTGAACACGAGACGTTCTCCTCGGCGCAGGGGCTGACGGTCACCTATAACGAGCTGGAACTCATTGGATTGCAAGACAATCCGCCGATGGTGATGCAGGACCCGCCGGTGCACACCGAGTTTCGCAAGCTCGTGTCGCGCGGGTTCACGCCTCGGCAGGTCGAGGCCGTCGAGCCCAAGGTGCGCGAGTTCGTCATCGAGCGCATCGAGCGGCTGCGCGCAGGAGGCGGCGGCGATATCGTCACCGAACTGTTCAAACCGCTGCCGTCGATGGTCGTCGCGCACTACCTCGGCGTTCCCGAGCAGGACCGTGACCAGTTCGACGGCTGGACCGAGGCGATCGTCGCGGCCAACACCGGCGGCTTGGGCGCCCTGGCATCCGTCGGCGACGCCGTCGGATCGATGATGGGCTACTTCACCGAACTGATCGAGCGACGCAGGCGCGAGCCCGAAGACGACACGGTGTCGCATCTGGTGGCCGCGGGCGTCGGCGCCGACGGCGACCTCGCCGGCACGCTGTCGGTGCTGGCCTTCACGTTCACGATGGTCACCGGCGGCAACGACACCACCACCGGCATGCTCGGCGGGTCGATGCCGCTGCTGCACCAGCGTCCGGACCAGCGCGCGTTGCTCGTCGAGCAGCCGGAGCTGATCCCCGACAGCGTCGACGAACTGCTGCGGCTGACCTCACCGGTGCAGGGCCTGGCCCGCACGGTTACTCGCGACGTGGAGTTGCACGGCAAGACGATCCCGGCCGGGCGCAAGGTGCTGCTGCTGTACGGCTCGGCCAACCGCGACGAACGCCAATACGGCCCGGACGCCGGCGAGCTGGACGTCACGCGCCGTCCGCGCAACATCCTCACGTTCAGTCACGGCGCCCACCACTGCCTCGGTGCGGCCGCCGCGCGGATGCAGGCGCGGGTGACGCTGACCGAATTACTCGCACGCTGCCCGGATTTCGAGATCGACGAGGAGGGCATCGTCTGGGCCGGCGGCGGCTACGTGCGGCGGCCGCTGTCGGTGCCGTTCCGGGTGCGCGGCTGATGGCGGGCAAGGACTGGCTGAGTTCGCGGCGCGCCGAGGTGGCCGCCGACCGCATCCTCGACGCCGCCGGTGAACTGTTCGCCGACAACGATGTGGGCGGTGTCGGCATGAACGACATCGCCCGCGCCGCAG
>JAEZIA010000284.1 GCA_023416315.1 Actinomycetes bacterium | reverse complement strand
ACACCATCACGGTCGGCGACCTGGTGTTCGACGTGATCCACCTGCAGGGTCACACCCCCGGTTCGGTGGCGCTGGCGCTGCGGCCGGACGGCGAGCGGACCGCGACGCAGCTGTTCACCGGGGACTGCCTGTTCCCGGGTGGGGTCGGCAAGACCTGGGAGCCCGGCGGGTTCGAGCAACTGCTCGGCGATGTGAACCGCAAGGTGTTCGACGCCTACGGCGACGACACCGTCGTCTATCCCGGGCACGGTGACGACACCACGCTGGGCAGCGAGCGCCCGCACTTGGCGGAATGGCGCGAACGCGGCTGGTGATCTCGGCTCAGGAGCAGGTCGCAACCAACAAAATACCCACTGCACCAACAACTCTCAGACATCGGATCGTCGTCGACGTCTCCCCTGCATAGCGGGCCACTCACCGGCGAGCATAGACCACAAGATGGTGTCGAAAAAAGCGAAACGGCAATCCCCGAATAGTCGCGTTGGCAAACAGTTGTGACGGCTGGAAAAACCGTCCGGAAACACCCGATTCGATGCCCCTTGTACAGGGCTTTCATCCGGTAGCGTAGGCACCGCTCTGCCCCGATACTCACTTGAAAAAATACGGAGGCGTCGATGACCCAGCAACCCCCCGGCTATGCACCGCCGCCGGCTCAGCAGCCGAAGAACAATTTGGCACTCGCTATCCTGGCGACGATTTTCTGCTTCCCGATCACCGGCATCGTCGCGATCGTGAAGGCGGCTCAGGTGAACGGCCTTTGGGTTCAGGGGCAGTACGCCGAAGCGCAGGCGTCGGCCGCCGCCGCCAAGAAGTGGGTGATCTGGAGCGTGGTCATCTGGGTGGTCCTGATCGTCATCTACGGCGTGCTGTTCGCCGCGGGCGTCATGAACATGGACGTCGACACCACCACATCGTGATCGCGGCAGAGGTCGGGCAGGCGGCCAACGGCCGTCTCGCCCGCCTCGGCCCGCCGCTGGGAGTTGCGACGCTGGCGGCGGGCACCTGCGCGGCCGTGTGGATCGGTGACCCGACCACTCCCGGCGGCATTCTTCCGCTGTGCCCGACGAAAGCCCTTCTGGGCGTTGACTGTCCGGGCTGCGGCACCCTTCGGATGATCTATTCACTGCTGCACGGTGATCTGCTGGCAGCGGTCCGGTTCAACGCGCTCGCCGCGGTGGCTCTGGGGTTTCTGGCCGTCGCATACGGCACTTGGACCTATGGTCGCGTCACCGGTCGGCAGATCATCGGCTGGCAGCACCACCGGTGGGCGCCGTTCGTCGCGCTGGCCCTCGTGGTGGTGTGGTTCGTGGTGCGCAACCTGCCGTTCGCACCGTTCACGGGGTTACACGTCTGAGGATTCAGAGCCAGCCGCGGCGCTTGAACGCGACGTAGAGCAGACCCGACGACACCAGAATGATCAGCACGCTGGTCACCATCCCGGTCGGACTCCCGTAGCCCGGGTAGGGCACGTTCTGGCCGTACCACCCGGTCACCGCGGTCGGCACCGCGATGATGGCCGCCCATCCGGTGAGCTTCTTCATGATCGTGTTGAGCCGGGCGTCCTGCAGCGACAGATTGGTCTCGAACACGGTGGTGATCATGTCCCGCAACGACTCCGTCCACTCCGCCGCGCGAATGACGTGGTCGTAGAGATCCGCATACCAGCTGTCGAGTTCGACGCTGTCAGCGCGCTCAGCCCGCCGACGCATGATCGTGTTGATCACCTCGCGCATCGGCAGCACGACCCGGCGCAACTCGACGAGCTCCTTGCGCAGCCGGTAGGTCGAGCGCTGAATGGTGCGGGTGGCGGCCCGGTCGTCGAACAACCCGTCCTCGAGCGATTCGATCGCGTCATCGAGCTGCTGAATGGTGTCGAACTGCCCGTCGACGATCACATCAAGCAGGCCGTGCAACAGCGCAGGCGCGCCCATCTGCAACAAGTCGGCGTTCTCATCCCAGCGCCGAACCACCTCGTCGATATCGAAAGTCGGCCGCTGCGGGTCTAATTCGTGCCGCACGGTGACAATCCCGTTGGGCAGCACGAATATCGACACCTTGGTGAGCAACAGCCGCGATTCCAGGTCATTGGCCCGCGGCGGCGCCAACGCGGTGGCGTACACCGTCATAAACGTATGCGACGCATAGCGAGTCGCCTTGGTCCGCTCGGCGTGCTCGACGGTGTCTTCCACGGCGTGCTGATCGAAGCCCAGTTCGTCGGCCAGTTGGCACAGCACGTCGCGGTCCGGGTTGCACATGTCCACCCAGACCAGCGCATGCTCCTGAGCCAGATGCTCCGAAACGTCGTGGAGGGGAAAGTCCTCCAGCTTCAACTCGCCATCAACCCACAGTCGGGTTCGGCAGTGGGTCATGTGTCCAGTCTGCAGACCGGGGTGGTTAACCGGTGGTGTGGACGATCAGCACATCGGTCTTCGACCGGCGTGCCACATTGGCAGGCACCGAGCCGAGCAGGCGACCGGCAATCGTGCTCAGGCCGACATTGCCCACGACCAGCAGATCGGCGCCGACCTCTTCGGCCAGGTCCACCAGCGCGTCGACCGGAGCGCCGACAACCGCCCGCTCTTCGATGTTGGCGGCACCGGCAGCCTTGGCGCGGTCACGCGCCTCCCGCAGGATCGCGTAGATGGGGGCATTGCCCGACATCTTGTAGCCCTCGTCCTTCAGCAGGTCGGCCGCACGGGTGTCCTCGTTGGCGGGAAAGTAGGCGGTCGCCACGATGACCTTGGAATCCGGATCTGAGGCGAGGTAACCCGCCCGGTCGACTGCACGCAGCGATGAATCCGAGCCGTCCGTGCCGACGACCACGGTCTTGTAACCGCCCATTCGTACCCTCCAGTCTCCAATTTCAACGCCATCCGGAACACTATCGCCTCGACCCCACGCAAGGGTACGAATCCCGGCACGTGGCAATTTCTTCAACGCCGCGCGATGCCACTTTACCGGGGCAAACAGCGGCCCCGACAGAAGCGTGAGCCGGACGACAGCGACGGCAATTGCAAATCCACATCGCACCGGTTTCGCGATTGTCGGCGCTGCCACAGCACAGATGTCCAATGGCACCAATTCAATACCTCACCCGATGGATTGACGGGCGCCGGGTTACCGTTTCGCACAACAATTGACGCCCGATCCAGGACAGCCCGCGTGAGCATTACCCATCGGTCCGAATGGGCCATCGGCGACGAGCAGCCGTTGGCGGCCGCGCGCCGATCGCTCGACGGGGTGTGGGTGGCCGTGTTCGCCGTCTGCGTCAGCGCCGCCGGCGCCGCCCGGCCGTCGTTGTGGTTCGACGAGGCGGCCACGATCTCGGCAGCCACCCGGCCGCTGCCCGACCTGTGGCGCATGCTCGGCAACATCGATGCCGTTCACGGCCTGTACTACCTGCTCATGCACGGCTGGTACACGGTGTTCCCGGCCACCGAGTTCTGGTCGCGATTGTCCAGTTCGGTCGCGGTTGGTCTGGCGGCTGCCGGTGTCGTGGTGTTGGGGCGGCACCTGTCGACCCGTCCGGTGGCGGTGACGGCCGGTGTCGTCTTCGCGGTACTCCCCCGCGTGACGTGGGCCGGCCTGGAGACCCGGTCCTATGCGCTGACGATGGTCGCCGGTGTCTGGCTCACGGTGCTGTGCCTGGTCGCCTTGCGGCGCGACCGGCCGAGATGGTGGCTCGGCTATGCGCTGCTGATGTTGGGCGCCACGCTGCTGAATGTTTTTTTGGTTCTCCTGTTACCGGTGCATGCCGTCGTGGCGGCGATGACCGGTTCGAGACGGGCGCGGTGGCATTGGGCGTTGGCCGCAGCGGCCGCCTGCGCAGCGACCGCACCGTTTCTGCTGTTCACCCGGACTCAGCTCTTCCAAGTGGGCTGGATCTCACCGCTGAGCCGCCGAACCGTCGGAATGCTGTTGGTAGACCAGTATTTCGACTACTCACTGGCGGTTGCGGTGCTATCCGGATTGCTGCTCGGCGCGGGCCTGGTGTTGTGGCGGCGGGCGGGCCGACACCCACGGCGGCTGGTCGCGATCAGCCTGGCCTGGATCGTGGTGCCGACCGTTGCCCTGCTGCTGTTTTCGGCGCTGCACGACCCGGTTTACTACCCGCGCTACCTCTCGTTCACGGCCCCTGCGATCGCGCTTCTGCTCGGCTCCTGCATCGTGGCGCTCGGCCGCTCCCGCGCCGGGATCACCGCTGTGCTCATCGTGTTCGCGCTCGCCGCGACACCGAACTACCTCGCTCAGCGAGGGCCCTACGCCAAAGACGGGATGGACTACAGCCAGGTTGCCGACGTCATCTCCCGCCACGCCGCGCCCGGTGACTGCCTGGTGATGGACAACTCGACGTCGTGGAAGCCGGGACCGATCCGCCCGTTGATGGCAGCCCGACCTGCGGCGTACGCGAAACTGCACGACTACGGCAGGGGTCGTACCCGGATCGATCGAAAGATGTTGTGGGACGCCCATATCGCAGTCTGGACGTGGGCCGACAAGATGCCCGGCTGCCCGGCTATCTGGACGGTGTCCGAGCACGACAGGTCACTGCCCGCCTACGAACAGGGCGCGGACCTGCATGCCGGCCCGCGACTGGGGCGGACGATGGCCTACCAGGTGCCGCACCGCTTCGGTTTCCGGATCGTCGAGCGCTGGCAGTTCAATTTCGCCCAGGTCACCAAGTCGATCCGGTGATGCGTCGCCGGGTGCGGTGACGGGTACGCCGCAATCATGACCGGCGCCGAACCCTTTGTTCCCCACACCCACGACCTCGACCAGTTGGCCGAGGCGGCGCGGACCTGCCGAGGCTGCGATCTGTATCGCGACGCCGAGCAGACGGTGTTCGGTGAGGGATCACGGCGCGCCGCGATGATGCTGATCGGTGAGCAGCCCGGCGACCAGGAAGACCGCCACGGCCGACCATTCGTCGGTCCGGCGGGCCGGCTGCTGGACAAGGCACTCGCCGCCGCCGAGGTAGACCGGGACCGGCTCTATGTCACCAACGCCGTCAAGCATTTCAAGTTCACCCGCACCAGCGGCACCCGTCGCATCCACAAGACGCCGAGCCGCACCGAGGTAGTCGCCTGCCGGCCCTGGCTGTTCGCCGAGATCACCTCGGTGGAGCCACAAGTCGTGGTGCTGCTGGGCGCGACTGCCGCACAAGCCTTGATGGGCAGCGGATTTCGTCTCACCGCGCATCGTGGTGAAGAACTGCACCTGCCGGCCGAGCCCGACCTCGGAGCCGATCCGAGTGTGGTGACGACCGCGCACCCGTCGGCGGTGTTGCGCGGTCCGACCGAGGAACGGGCCAAGAACTTCGACGCGCTGGTCGCCGATCTCCGATTCGCGGCGGGGCTGTTACCCGGCTGACAGGAGCGAGCACCCGCCGCAAGCTACACCGGCGCGGGCCCGCTCGGCGGTTCTCAGTCCCCGAACCACCGGTTCGCCCGCGGCAGCTCGGCGCCCAGCAGGGCGCCGGCCGGAGCTCCGGTCTCGACGGTATCCGCCTTCGCTGACCAGCCGGTGCCCACGCAGAGCAGGTCACGCGGCGCCGAGATCGTCGACGGCAGCGGGATTCCGAAGCCCGGGATACCGGGAATCGTCACCTGCGGCGGCGACAGCAGCGTCGCCACACCTTGGGCCATCGCCGGCAAGAGCTGCGCCGGCGGGGTGGGCAGCGTGCCCGCGGCCTCCGAGATCGGCGCTGCCGGAATCAGGCTTCCGAGACCGCCCGGCGTGGGCCCGATGTAGCTGCCCGGGCCGCCCGGCAATACCGTCGGCGGGGTCGGCGGGGTCGCCACCCGGTTGCCGCCCGGAATGCCGGGGGTTGCCGCGGGAGGAGTCGGAACCCCCGCGCCACCACCACCGCCGGGGCCACCGGGCACCGCGGCAGGCGGCGTGCCAGGCGTGACCACATTGTTGGTGAACGGCGTACCCGGCACCGCGGCAGGCGGAGTGGGCACACCAGCACCGCCGCCACCACCCGGACCACCCGGAACCGCACCCGGAGGAGTCGGCACACCAGCACCGCCACCGCCACCCGGACCACCCGGAACGGCGGCCGGCGGGGCCGGGATGCCACCGCCGCCGAGGGCATCAGCGGCCGCGGGCAGTGCAGCAGGCGGAGCGGGCACACCGGCGGCGGCCGCGGCGATCTCCGCCGCAGGCACACCGGCCGAGGGCGCGACGACACCGTGCCGGACGACGTGCTCCAGCACGTGTA
>JAEZIA010000279.1 GCA_023416315.1 Actinomycetes bacterium | reverse complement strand
GGCCGCCCACGCGGCCGGAGCCAGCCCGGTGGGGGCGTCAGCGGCGGCCACCGCCATGCCCGTCGGCGCATCCGGTGCGCCGCCGCGCGCGGCGATCACCGCCGACCCGATCGCCGCGTTCAGCCCGGGTAGTGGCGTGGTGACGACCGGAACCCGGAGTTCCTCGGAAAGCCGTTGCGTCAGAAGCGGTATCGCCGCCCCGCCGCCGACGGTGGCGACTGCGGCCAGGTTGATCGCCGGAATCCTGTTCTGTTCCAGCACATCTCCGAGTGCGTCCAGGAAGCCCGCAAGCGGTTCGGCGAGCAACGCCTCCAGTTCCGGGCGGGTGACCCGGACATCGGAGCGGAAGCCGGGCAGTTCCACCGGAACCACCGTCACCGTCTCTGACGACAGCCGCTCCTTGGCTTGCCTGCACTCGTCGCGCAGCCGGGTCAACGGGCCGACGGCGTTGGTGCTGGCGGGGTCGAGGTTCGCCTCGTCGCGGACGCCGGCCAGCACCTGGGACAACAGCGCCTGATCGAGTTGGTCACCGGACAATTCGGTGAAGCGCACCGTCTCGCCGATCGGCTGCAGGTTCGCCCCGGCGTCGGCGAGCGTGATGTTGGCGCCGCTGCCGCCGAAGTCGCACAGCGCGATCACGCCATGCGACGGCAGACCCGGATCCGCCTGCAGCGCTGCCAGCGCGGCGGTCGCATCGGAGATCAGCGTCGGCGGAATTCCATTGGGAGACAACGCAGGACGGGTGCGCAGCGCACCGCGCAGGGCGCCCACCGCTCCGGCGCCCCAGTATGCGGGCACCGCGACAACCAGGTTGGACGGTGGCGAACCGTCGTCCACCGTGCGGGCCATCGCTTCGAGCGCGTCGGCGACCAGGTCCTCACCGCGGTGTGGCGAACCGTCGGCGGCCACCAGTGGCACCGGGTCACCGACCCGCTCCACGAAGCCGCGGAACACCCGGCCGGCGTCGGTGATGTTCGGGCTCGTCAGCTCCGGGTTCTGGGAGGGGACACCGACCTCGGGAGGCCGGTTGTCCCACAGCGTCAGCACCGATCGGCGGGTCACCGGCTGGCGGCCCGGGCGCGCCGCCGCCAGGTTGGTCGCTCCGATCGACAACCCCAGCGATTCGCTCAATTCGCACATCCCTCCGCCGCCTGGTCGGCAGCCGTCAACACCATATCCCCTAATGCCTTCGGAACCCCTAAGGCCACACCCCCTAATGGGCGGGCGGATCGGGTGGCTTCGACACCGATCCCGGCAGCCCCGGCCGCCGATAGCATTCTTGGCAACAGCTGGGATTCCACTGTGACTATCGGTGGCACCGCCACCATGATTACCGGCGGTAGGGGAGAAGGCGTTCCATGGCTAACTCGTTGCTCGACTTCGTGATGTCGCTGGTGCGAGATCCCGACGCCGCCGCACGGTACGCCGCGGATCCGGCTGGAGCCATCGCCGACGCCCATCTCGCCGGTGTGACCAGCGCCGACGTCAACAACCTGATTCCGATGGTGGCTGACTCGCTTTCGGGTCCGCTGGCTGGGGCCGGCTTCGGCCCCAGCGCGGGAGTCGGCGGGGACGGCAACGTGTGGGCAAGTGGAGCGGCGACGGCGGCGTTCGACGCCTTCGACGCCCACCTGCCCGCCGCGGTCGCGCCCGACGTCCATCCGGTGATCACCGACCTCGTCGCGCACCCGGAGCAGGCCCCCGCGCTGATCTCCGACCTCGGCGCCGACCCTGGGGCGCTCGACCTCCCGGACGCCGCGGCGCAGGTCACCGACACCGTCCTCGATCACGCCCCGGACGCCGGCCAGGACTGGACGGACCCGTCCGCCTGGGAGCACCACGGCGACGGCGGTCATGACCAGCCCGATCACCCGGGTTTCGACCTCTTCTGATCCCCCGGCAAATCCCCACGTCCCACGTGACGTGGGGATTTGTCGTTTCCTGAGTTCCCCCTAGGGTTCCCCTAATCCCCTATGGGGAGACCCCTAGCGAGCCCTAATAGGGGCCCGTGGACGAGGGGTTCCGGCCCCGTTTTCGGGTGCCGTGGACGCCCATAACGTGGTCTCCAGATCGCCGGAGTCACCGGCGGACACACGAAAGGCCCGACAATGCTCACTCTCCTCGACTGGATCCTTGACCTGTTCCGCAACGAGAGCGCCGCACGTGCGTTCGTCGCCGCACCGGAGCAGACCATGCGCGACGCCGGTTTCGCCGGTGTGTCGGCAGCCCAGGTCTCGACTCTGGCGGCCACCGCGGTCCCCGGACTGGTTCTCGGCGGCGGCGACCCGGTCGTCGGCCTGCAGCGCGCGGTGTCCAACCACTACGGCTTCGCCCCGGCCTATGAGCCGACCTTCCAGCCGGTCTACGCGCCGTCGCCGACGTTCGCCCCGCAGACCGATCTGGCCAGCCACAACGACACGTCGCTGCTGAGCCCGGACCAGCACGCAGGTGGCAACGCCCAGCAGGGTGGGTTCAACCTCGGCTTCGGCGACATCACCTTCGGCAACAAGACCACGAACACCGCCACCAATGGCGGCGTGGTGGTCGACGGACCCAACAAGGGTGACATCGTCAGCGGAGACGGCGCCGTCCTCGGTAACGGCAACGACGTCAACAACGGCGACGTGCTGGCCGGCACCGGCTCCAACGTCGCGGTCGGCCACAGCCACGTCCACGACAGCGGCACCACCGCCACCGGCGGCAGCACCGTCATCAAGGACAACGACGGCCCGGTCCTGCACGACGTGGACGCCAGCGGCGGCAACGGCGGCGGAGCCTCGGCGGGCGGCAGCCTGATCGGGCTCGGCGGTGGGCACGCCTCGGGTGGCAACGCCGGCGGTGGTGGCATCACGATCATCGACAGCCAGACGTCGACCAACAGTGGGAACACGGCCAGCTCGCCGGCCTACACCCACACCACCACCACGCTGACCGACCACTCCGACAGCTCGGTGCACCAGACCACGATCACCGACGCCTCCACGCACGATTCGTCCAGCCACACGCTGTTCGATACCAGCCACGACACGACGCTGGTGAACAGCCAGCTGGACAACAGCCACGACCTCGCGCTCGCGTCCGGCAACCACGTGCTGGGTTTCTGATCAATCCGGCGACGGCGGGGATCTCCAGCAAGTCTGGAGGTCCCCGCCGCTTGCTTGCGCATACCGTGGACGACTGGGAGGACATGTGACGCAACCGCAGGAGGACCCGCGCCGGGTCAAGGTGATCGTCGAGCTGATCGATCACACCAGCGCGATCGCCGACCTCAACGACCGCGGCGACCTCGTGGCGCGGCTTGCCGTCGCCAAAGAGCGCATCACCGACCCGCAGATCCGGGTGGTGATCGCCGGCCAGCTCAAGCAGGGCAAGAGCCAACTGCTCAACTCGCTGCTCAACATGCCGGTGGCCCGGGTCGGTGACGACGAGACCACCGCGCTGGTCACCGTCATCAGCTACTCCCCGCAGCCGTCGGCCACGCTGATCGTCTCGGTCGGCGACGGTGTGCCGCCGCAGAGCATCGACATCCCGATCGACGACATCCGCCACGACCTGCGCCGCGCGCCCCAGGCGCAGGGCGCCGAAGTGCTGCGGGTGGACGTCGGCGTGCCCAGCCCGCTGCTGCAGGGCGGTCTGACATTCATCGACACCCCGGGCGTCGGCGGGCACGGGCAGCCGCACCTGTCCTCGACGTTGGGTCTGCTTCCGGACGCCGACGCGATGCTGATGATCAGCGACACCAGCCAGGAGTTCACCGAGCCCGAGATGCGGTTCATCCGTCAGGCCCACGAGATCTGCCCGGTCGGTGCGATCATCGCCACCAAGACCGACCTCTACCCGTTCTGGCGCGAGATCGTTGCCGCCAACACCGCGCACCTGCAGCGCGCCGGATTGCAGCTGCCGCTGATCCCGGCGTCGTCGCTGTTGCGCAGCCATGCCATCCAACTCAACGATGCCGAACTCAACGAGGAGTCGAATTTCCCGGCGCTCGTCGCCTGGCTCTCCGAGAAGGTGCTCTCCCGCGAGAGCGACGCGGTCCGTGACCATGTGGTCGACGAAATCCGTTCGGCGGCAGAGCATCTCAGCATGGCGGTGAACTCCGAACTGTCCGCACTCGGTGACCCGGATCAGGCTCGCCGGCTCACCGAGGATCTGGAACGCCGCAAACAGGAAGCCCAGGACGCGCTGCAGCAGACCGCGCTGTGGCAGCAGGTCCTCAACGACGGCATCGCCGACCTGACCGCCGACGTCGAGCATGACCTGCGGGCGCGGTTCCGGGCGATCACCCAGCACATCGAGGGCGTCATCGATACCTGCGACCCGACCCAGCACTGGGCCGAGATCGGGGCCGAGGTCGAGGATTCCGTCGCCAACGCCGTCGGCGACAACTTCGTCTGGGCCTACCAGCGCGCCGAGGCGCTGGCCGCCGACGTCGCCCGGACCTTCGTCGAGGCGGGCCTGGACGCCATCAAAATGCCCGAGGTGAGCGCCGCCGAGATGAACGCCGGGGTGGGCAGGCTCAAATCGCTGGCACGGCTGGAGTCCAAGCCGATCGGCAAGGGCCACAAGGTGATCACCAGCATGCGGGGCTCCTACGGCGGTGTGCTGATGTTCGGCATGCTCACCTCGGTGGCGGGGCTGGGCATGTTCAACCCGCTGTCCCTGGGCGCGGGTCTGCTGCTCGGACGCAAGGCCTACAAGGAGGACATGGAGAACCGCATGATGCGGGTCCGCAACGAGGCCAAAACCAACCTGCGCCGTTTCGTCGACGACGTGCTGTTCGTGGTGTCCAAGGAATCCCGGGATCGGCTCAAGAACGTCCAGCGCCAGTTGCGGGATCACTACCGCGAGATCGCCAATCAGACCAACCGCTCACTCAACGAGTCGCTGCAATCCACCATCGCCGCTGCGCGGATGGAGGAAACCGAACGCAACAACCGGATCCATGAACTGGAACGGCAGGCCAACATTCTCACGCAGGTCATCGACAACGCCGAAAAGTTATCGCCCCGAAGAGCTTCGAGCTAGGGCGATGACGACCGGGTCTCGTTGAGCCGCGGGCCGGGCCGGCTGGTGCGCGGTCCGGGCGGGTTGGTGACGCGGGTGGGGAAGGAACCGGGGAACGTCGGTGCGATCTGTTCCGACGGCGGGACCGGCGGGGAAGGCGGGGTGGACGACTCCGAGGAACTGCTGGTCGTGCTCTCGCCGGGCAGTCCGATATCGGTGGTCGACAACCGCACGCTCGGATACGACGGGCTGGTCGTGCCCGACGTGGTTTTCGCGATATGCGGCGGCGCCGGCAGTCGCGTCCCGGGCAGAGGGATGGTTTCGGTATCCGTCGAACTCCACTTGCTCGACATCGACACCACGGCGTAGACGAGGATCGCGATGAGCGCCAGCCCGAGCAGCCCCGCGGCCGTGGTGGCCGCCGACGAGCGGTACCACGGAGCCTTGTGCTGGGGCATGGCGGCTGATCCTAGCTGCGATGCGCCAACGCCGCCGAACCGTAGACTCGTCGTTCGATGAGCACCAGCGATCAGGTTCGCGCCATCCTGGGCGGCACCCGTCGCGCATACCAGGGGGAACCGGCGTACCGCGAGCGGCCGGACGTCTTCCATGAACTGGACCGCATCGCCGGACGGCTCAATCAGCCGATCCGCATCGCGCTGGCCGGGACGCTCAAGGCCGGTAAGTCGACGCTGGTCAACGCGCTGGTAGGGGAGAACATCACCCCCACCGACGCCACCGAGGCCACCCGGATCGTCACGTGGTTCCGGCACGGCCCGATCCCGAAGGTCACCGCCAACCATGTCGGCGGCCGGCGGTCCAATGTGCCGATCGCCCGAGGCAAAGCCGGCTGGGCCGGCCTCACCTTCGACTTCGGTCAGCTGGACGCCAACGACGTCGTCGATCTCGACGTGGAGTGGCCGGCCGCCGAACTGGTCGACGCGACGATCATCGACACCCCTGGCACGTCGTCGCTGTCCCGGGATGTCTCCGAACGCACGCTGCGGCTGCTGGTGCCCGAGGACGGCGTGCCGCGCGTCGACGCGGTGGTGTTCCTGCTGCGTACGCTCAACGCCGCCGACATCGCTCTGCTCAAGCAGATCGGCGAGCTGGTCGGCGGATCATCGGGGGCGCTCGGCGTGATCGGGGTGGCCTCCCGCGCCGACGAGATCGGCGCCGGCCGCCTCGACGCGATGCTCTCAGCCAAGGACGTCGCGCAGCGCTTCACGGGCGAACTGGACCGCACCGGCATCTGTCAGGCGGTGGTTCCGGTCTCCGGGCTGCTGGCGCTGACCGCCCGCACCCTGCGGCAGAGCGAGTTCGCCGCGCTGGAAAAGCTGGCGGCCGTCGATGCCGGCGAGCTCAACAAGGCGATGTTGTCGGTGGATCGCTTCGTCCGCGAGGACAGTGCGCTGCCGGTCGATGCGCAGACCCGGGCCCAGCTACTCGACCGGTTCGGCATGTTCGGTCTGCGGATCTCGATCGCGGTGTTGCGGGCCGGGGCGGCGACCGATTCGGTCACCTTGGCCGACGAGCTGCTCGAACGCAGCGGGCTGGTCGCGTTGCGGGATGTGATCGATCAGCAGTTCGCGCAGCGCTCCGAACTGCTCAAGGCGCACACCGCGCTGGTCTCACTGCGCCGGTTCGTTCAGCTGCACCCGATCCCGGCGACGCCCTACATCATCGCCGACATCGACCCGCTGCTGGCCGACACCCATGCCTTCGAGGAATTGCGGCTGCTCAGTCAATTACGTTCGCGCCCAACGAACTTGACTGACGACGAGATGGCGTCGCTGCGGCGGATCATCGGCGGGTCGGGTACCGACGCCGCAAGCAGGCTGGGGTTGAGTCAGGAATCCCTCGACGACGGGCCGCGTGCCGCGTTCGCCGCCGCCCAGCGCTGGCGCCGGCGCGCCGAACATCCGCTCAACGATCCGTTCACCACCAGGGCCTGCCGCGCCGCGGTGCGCAGCGCCGAAGCGCTGGTCGCGATGTACGCCGCCCGGGGCTGACGGCCCTAGCCGTTCGGGCGCGGGAAGCCGGGGATCGTCGGCAGCAACCTCTGCGTCGTGGTCACCGTCTCGGTCACCGTGCTCACCGACGTCGACACCGTGGTGCTCGTGCTCGTGCTGGTCGACGGGGCCTCCGTGGTGGTGGTCGTGGTGACCGGTGCCTCGGTGGTCGTCGTCGTGACCGGGGCCTCCGACGTCGGCGACTCGGTCACCGTCTGGGTGACGCCCGGCGCGGGGGCGACCGTGGCCGACGTCGCTTCCGTCGCCGACGTCGTGGGGGTCGTCGGCGTGGTCGACGTCGTCGTCGGACTTGACCCGCCGCTGCCGGTGAACTTCACGACCGCATACACCAGGAACGCCAGCACGATCGCGGTCAGCACACCGAGGCCGACCAGCGCCGCCGGCTTCCGGTACCACGGGGTGGGCTCGGGCGGCGGGGCCTGGCCATAGCCTGTCGGCACTCCGTAGCCGGACGGCTGGTAGTCGCTGTACGCCTCACCGCCGCTGCCGCCGTAGTTGGCGTACTGCGTCGGGTCGCTGTCGGAGTAGTTGTTCGGGTCGTCGGGGGAACCGTCACGCGCCACGGGTTCAGAGTCTAACCGTCAGCCCCCACCCGGCTGGTTGGGGAATGCCGGGCGGTGGGTGGGACGGACGCTGATCTGCGGCGGCCTGGTCTGCGGCGTCGTCACATGCGGACGACCACCGCTCTGCGGATTCTGCGGATAGCGCGGCGCCCACGTGCCCTGCGGCTGCTCCGGCGGCGGGCTCTCCGGCGGCGGTGGGGGCGGGGGCGGCGGCTCAGGTGGCTGAGAGCTGGTCGGGGCGGTGGTGGTCGGCGAGGTGACGGTCGTCGACGGGGTGGTCTTGGCGGGGCCGGCGTCGTCGGAGTCCAGCGCCACCAGCAGGACCGCCGCGACCACGATCGCCACTACCCCCGCGCCGATCGCGCCGATCGCGAGCGTGGCCTGCTTCTTGTGGTACCACGGCCGCTCCGGGAACCAGAACGCATCCGGCGCGAAGGGGTCGAAACCGTCCTCGGCGAACACCGGTAGGGCGGGGTCGGTCGGCGGGTCCGGATCGTCGCTGTCCGGGGTGCCTGCGGACGGTGCCGAGCCGGGATAGGGCTGCTGCGGATACGGCCCGAACGGGTCGCCGAACGGGACGGGCGATGCCTCGTCGACATCCCCAACGGGATCGTGCTTCGCCACGGCTATCCATGCTAATCGCCCCGCCAGGGCAGATGCAGAGTTCGGCAATCAAGCGAGCTGCCGGACCACCTCGGAGGCGAACAGGTCGATGTGGTCCAGATCGCTGATGTCGAGCAGCTGGAGGTACACCCGCTGCACGCCCGCATCGGCGAAAGCGCCCAGCCGGTCGACGATTTCACCCGGCGTTCCGACCAGCGGGGTGTTGGACCGCAGCTCGTCGACCTCTCGCGAAATCGCCTGCGCGCGGCGGCCGATCTCGGCGTCGCCGCGGCCGGTGCAGACCACGAACGCCGCCGAATAGACGATGTCATCGGGCGCGCGGCCGGCGTCGGCCAGCGCCGCACGCACCCTGCCGTACTGGGGTTCGACGAAATCGAGCGCCGGGAACGCGAGGTTGTATTCGGAGGCGAACCGGGCGACCAGCGCCGGGGTGCGCTTGGGGCCGTCGCCGCCGATGATGATCGGCGGGTGGGGATCCTGCACCGGCTTGGGCAGCGCCGGTGAGTCCTTGACCGTGTAGTGGGTGCCGTCGTAGTCGAAGCTCTGCCCGTCGGGTGTGGTCCACAGCCCGGTGATGATGTCGAGCTGCTCGCGCAGCCGCTCGAACCGCTCACCGAGCGGCGGGAAGGGGATCGCGTAGGCGAGGTGTTCGGTTTCGAACCAGCCGGCGCCGATGCCGAGCTCGACCCGGCCCGAGCTCATCGCGTCGACCTGGGCCACCGAGATCGCCAACGGCCCCGGATAGCGGAAGGTCGCCGAGGTGACCAGCGTGCCGAGCCGGATCGTGCTGGTCTCCCTGGCGATCCCGGCCAGCGTCACCCAGGAGTCCGTCGGTCCGGGCTGCCCGTCCCCACTCATCGCCAGATAGTGGTCGGAGCGGAAAAAGGCGGAGTAGCCCAGTGATTCGGCCGCCTGAGCCACGGCGAGCTGGTCGGCGTAGCTGGCACCCTGCTGGGGTTCGACGAAGACGCGGAAGTCCATGTCCTCCAGCTTAGAAAACCTCGGCCCCCTGGGTGCCGACGAGCATTCCGTGCCCGGTTTCGTCGTTGGTGAAGCGGGTGCCGTCACTGCCGGCGTCGATGGTCCACCCGACGGCGTGATAGGTCGCGTAGTCCAGCGTCGTGGTCGGGATCGCACCGAGGTTGCCGGAGATCCAGCGCAGCGTGCCTTCGGCCGTCACCTCGACGCCGTTGGCGGGGATGCCGTTGACCGCGGGCGGGTTGGTGAAATTCGACTCGCAGCCGACGGCTGTGGCGTTGATCTGGCAGCGGGTCTGGCCCGACTTGGTTTCGATATAGACGTACCCGGTGTCGCTGGGTGGCAGGTTCTGGCCGCCCGGGGTGGGCAGCGACGGCGATGACGTCGGGGTGGGCGATGACGTCGGCGCGGAGACAGTTGGCTTGCTGGTGGGAAAGTTCGGCTCCCCGCCGGGTCCGCAGCCGGGGCACCGGGCCGCACCATCGGTGGTGGTGCTGCATCCGGCAGCCGCACCCGCGGCGACCAGCCACACCACTGCCACCCCGGCCTTCACGCCGTTGGATATCCGCACACCGAACTCCTGCCGTCGGATGTCAGAGTACGTGGTGAGGGAGTGACTCCAGTGGCTCGCGGGGTGGTGTCGGCGACGTGGCGAACTTGAACTGTGCGGTGCGTGAGCGCGTTAGATTCGAGGAAGCGACGAAAGGGTGCGCCCATGACCGAGACCGGCGGCCTGTTGTTCAACCCGAATGCCTACGACCCGCAACAGTTCGATCCCACGACCCGCCGCCAACTCGCCGCGCTGATCGGGTGGTTCGAGGATCGCGGTAAGGCGCGCCTGCTGCAGGACGACCACGATGCGGTGTGGGTGGCGGACTTTCTGGAGTTCATCGGACGCGAGCGGATTTTTGCCACGTTCCTGACCCCGTCGGAGTTCGGCCTCGGTGACGACGACAAGCGCTGGGACACCTCCCGCAATGCCGCGCTCAGCGAGATCCTCGGGTTCTACGGACTGGCGTACTGGTATGCCGAGCAGGTCACGATCCTGGGGTTGGGCCCAATCTGGCAGAGCGACAACATCAAAGCCAAGGAACGGGCGGCCGCGCAGCTCGAGGCCGGCGGGGTGATGGCGTTCGCATTGTCCGAGCGCGCACACGGCGCCGACATCTACAACACCGACATGATCCTCACACCGGCCGATGACGAGGGGGTCGCCTTCCGGGCCAACGGGCAGAAGTACTACATCGGCAACGGCAACGCGGCAGGCATGGTGTCGGTCTTCTCC
Organism: Actinomycetes bacterium; assembly: GCA_023416315.1. GTDB lineage: Bacteria > Actinomycetota > Actinomycetes > Mycobacteriales > Mycobacteriaceae > Mycobacterium. Next base: position 12,037 of record JAEZIA010000279.1, on the reverse strand, counting down.
CGCCGCTCCGACGTGGACGGCCCCGACGGATACGTGTGGTTCGTCGCCGACAGCGCGCATCCCGCCTACGAGCTGATCGGCAACGTCGTGCGTGGGCAGATGTTCGTCAGCACGTTCGCGTTGCACGACTACCCGGTGCGCGAGGAAGACATCTTGTGCACCGGGCCCGAAGCGTTTTCGGTGGCGCTGAACACCGTGAACGTCGGCAAGTTCAACCTGTGCACCGCGTCGATCGGCATGTGCGAGCACGCGTTCTACGAGGCGATCAGCCACGCCAACAACCGCATCCTGTACGGCAATCCGGTCACCGACTTCCCGCACGTGCGGGCCGGTTTGGTCGACGCCTACACGCGGTTGGTCGCGATGAAGCTGTTCAGCGATCGTGCCGTCGACTACTTCCGCAGCGCGAGTCGAGACGATCGCCGCTACCTGCTGTTCAACCCCGCGACCAAGGCGAAGGTGACCTCGGAGGGCGAGAAGGTGGTGGTCCTGTTGTGGGACATCATGGCCGCCAAGGGTTTCGAACGCGACACCTACTTCACTCAGGTGACCAGGCTGATCGGGGCACTGCCGCGGCTGGAGGGGACGGTGCACGTCAACGTCGCCCAGATCCTCAAGTTCATGCCGAACTATCTGTTCGAACCCGTCGACTATCCCGAGATCGGCATCCGCGACGACAGCTGCGACGATGTGTTCTTCTGGGCGCAGGGACCGGCCGGCGGCGCGTCGGCGGTGAAGTTCGCCGACTGGGCGGCGGTCTACGAAAGAGCCTCGGCGATACCGAATGTCGCGCGTTTCCTGGAGCAGGCGCGGGCACTGCAGCAGTTGCTGCTCACCGCTGCGCCGGATGCCGAACAGCAGCGCGACCTCGACTTCATGCTCGTCGTCGGCCATCTGTTCACGCTGGTAGTGTACGGCCAGCTGATCCTGGAGGCCGCGGAGTTGCACGGTATCGACTCCGACCTGGTCGACCAGATCTTCGACGTCCAGGTTCGCGACTTCTCCGCCTACGCGGTGGCGCTCCACGGCAAGGCGAGTTCAACTCCGGCGCAGCAGGACTGGACGCTGGCTGCGGTGCGCAAACCGGTCAGCGACGCGGCGCGCTTCGACCGGGTGTGGGAGCAGGTGAAGGCGTACGACGGCGCGTACGCGATGCGGCCCTAGCGGTAGCTCTTGAAACGCTTGAACCGCCACAGGTACGCACCCAGCCGTCGGGCCGGTAGCGACCGTGGCCAGTCGTCGGCGCGGAAGTAGGCATCCGAGCCGCCGTCGACGAAAATGATGCTGCCACACAGGAAATCGGCGGCTTCGGACAGCATGAACAGCACCCAGTCGGCCAGGTGGCCGGGGTCGCCGAAGCCGCCGATCGGCACCGGGAATGCGTGGATGGTCTTGGCCTCGGCCGGGGTGGCCAGCTGCTTCTCCAGCAGCGGGGTCAGGATCGCGCCTGGCGCGATGGCATTGAGCCGGATTCCGGCACCTGCCCAATCGCGTGTCACCGCATTGCGGCGCACCCAGCGGCTCACCGCAACCTTCGAGGCGCCGTAGGCCATCGACGGTGCGACGCGACCGAGCAGCCGAAGCGTCCGCACCGCCTTCTCGCCGTCGCCGGCGAGCAGGGCGCGGATGGCGCGGCCCGGAATCGCCGGGATGGTGGTGGTCGAATTGCTGGAGAACACCACCACTTTGGCCCCACCGGCGGCCGCCAGCGCCGGCCGCCACGCGGTCAGTAGTTCCACCACACCGAAGTAGTTGACCTGCGTGATCAGCCGTGCCTGGTCACGGCCGGGCGTGGGCCCGACCCCGGCCGCCAGCACCGCACCGTCGAGCCGACCGCCGCAGGCCTCGCGCACGGCGTCGGCGGCAGCTCGCCGGCCCGCGGGGGTCGACAAGTCGGCGACGACGTCGGCCTGTTTGACGTCGACCGTGATCACGGTGTGGCCGTTGTTCTGGAGCCGCGAAACGACGGCCTGCCCCATGCCCGATGCCGAGCCGGTAACGACGTAGGTTCCCATCGCAGGGATTATGGCCTACCGGTGTGGAGGTCAGGCCACCAGCACCGCGGGAGTCTGGGGTTCGGCGGCCCCCGACGGCGGATCCTGCGGGTGCCCCTTCGAGAAGATGTCCACCCCGGTCATCAACGCCACCAGCTGAGCCAGCGCGTCGGTCGCCGCGTACACCACGCCGCCGATCACCTGCACCGCCACCTTCGCGACCGCGGCCACCTGACTGACCAGGAAGATGTTGTCGTCGACGATGCCCTGCAGCGTGGCGTTGATCGCGTCGAGGCCCTGGACCAGGAAGTACGGGATGCTGGCGAAGATCGTCCGCACACTCAGCGCCACGTTGGTCGCGATGTCCGGCCAACCGCTGCGGGCGATGGCGTCCTTGAGCGCCTGCTGAAGGTCGACCGGCGTGACCGAGCTCGAGCCGAGCGTGTTCAGCGACACCCCGTCGGATCCGGGCGGCGGGGGAGCGCCGAAGAGGTCCAAAACCGTGGGCGTGACGTCGACGATGGAGTACGCCAGGTTCATCTGGCCGGGGCCGAAGCCGTCGCCGTTGGCGATCACCCACGTCGCGGTCTCGTCGGGGGATTGGAATCCGTGCCCGAAGCCCAGCTGCGGCTGGTGCCCGTGGTCGGTGACCACGATGACGGTCCAGTTCTCGCCGGAGTTGTTGATCGCGTCCATGATGGCGCCGATGTTCTCGTCGGTGCGGTGGATGGCATCGGCGTATTGCGGTGAGGCACCGCCATATTGGTGCCCGGCCTCATCGACCTGCACGAGATAGGAAAACAGGAAGTTCGGCGGCTCACCGCTCTGGATCGCCGCGACGGTCTGGGCGGTGACCTCGGCGTCGGTCTGGCTCCAGTTGGCATCACCTGCGACCTGCGGGACCAGGATCGCCGTGTCGACGGGGTACAGCCCGGCGTTCGCGATGTCGGTGATGACGCTCCAGTCCGCGATCGCCATGGTCTTGATGTCGGAGTTGAACGCCTCGAGCTGGTTGAACACCGTCGGCCACTTCATATACGTGTCGGCGGTGAAGATGTTGTTGATGACGCCGGTCTGGTTGTCCCACGCACCGGTCAGGATCGCGCTCCACGACGGGTTCGAGATCGTGGTGTGGCCGACGATTGTCGCGATCCCGGTGGTGCTGGCGTTCATCAGGTTGATGAAGTTCACGTTGACGTCGGGCTGGGCCAGGATCCGGCGCATGTTCGTGCCGTCGACCCCGATCACCAGCACGTGCATGTCGGTGGGGTTGGCCGCGTCATTGGTGACGACCACCGCCGACGCGGTGACGCTGCGGTCGCGGTAGGAGTACGCGGTGGTCTTGGCGCCGGCCGGCGCGACCGGCAGCGGCGGCAGTGGGAGCGCCGGGAGTGACAGCGCCGCTGTGCGTCTCAGCGGCGCGATGGTCGTGGCGCGGCGGGTCGCCGGCGCGGTCACCGCGGTCGCGGGCTCCGGTTCGGCAGTGACCGCGGCCTTGGGAGTTGCCGCCGGACGCCGCGGCCCGGTGACCACGTTGCCTGCCTTCGCGGCGGGCTTGCGCGACCGCGCGGTCGATGCCGACGAGGTCGAACTCGACCCCCGCGATGCGCTTTGTGAATCCGGCGACCCGGACTCGGCCGACGCCACCGCCGTCGCGACCACTGAACCGGCCCCGGCGACCACGCCGGCAACCGCCACGCCCAGACAAACCTGTTTCATCGTCGTCATGCTCACGTCCCCGATCCCTCACACACACCTATTGCACAGTTGTCGCACAGACTAGATGCGGGACGAGGCGCCGTAGGGGATTTCAGCAAACGCCGTTAGCATCTGTTCGGTGGACGTCGACGTCATGACCACCGCGCTGCCCCTGGGGCAGATCGGCAGCCTCGCGCAACGCACCCGGGCCGCCGGGTTCTCCGGCATGTTGTTCACCGAGACCGGCCGCACGCCGTACCTCAACGCCGCGGTGGCCTCACAAGCCGCGCCCGGCTTGCAGCTGTCGACCGGTGTCGCGGTGGCGTTTCCGCGCAGCCCGTTCATCACGGCGGCCACCGCCTGGGAACTCCAGGAGGGGACCGGCGGACGGTTCCGGCTCGGCCTGGGCACCCAGGTCCGCACGCACGTCGTTCGCCGGTACGGCACGCAGTTCGAACGGCCGGGCCCCCGCCTGCGTGACTACGTGCTGGCCGTCAAGGCCTGTTTCGCCGCGTTCCGCTCTGGGACCCTCGACCACCACGGCGAGTTCTACGACCTCGACTTCATCACCCCGCAGTGGAGTGCCGGGCCCATCGATGCACCTGATCCCAAGGTCGACATCGCGGCGGTGAACCCGTGGATGTTGCGGATGGCCGGCGAGGTGGCCGACGGCGTGCATGTCCACCCGATCGGTGAGCCCGGCTACATCGCCCGCCACGTGGTGCCGAAAGTCGCTGAGGGAGCAGCGAAGTCGGGGCGTTCGGCCTCTGATATCGCGCTGATCGTGCCGGTGATGACGATCGTCGGCGACACCGACGCCGAACGTGACGCCGAACGTGAACGGGTGCGGTTCTCCATGAGCTTCTACGGCAGCACGCCAAACTACGCCTTCATCTGGGATGAGGCCGGTTTCGAGGGCACCACGGCCCGCATCCGGGAGAAGCAGAAGGCCGGCGACATCGCCGGGATGGCAGCCCAGATCACCGATGAGCACATCGCCACGTTCGCCACCGAGTCGACCTGGGATGGATTGGCCGGAGCGCTGGCGGAGAAGTACGGGTCCACCGCGAGCCGCCTCGTGCTGTACAACGCGCTCGGTGACGACGAGCGCTTCGAGCGTTACGGTGCGGTGGCACGACAACTTTCGCAGGGCTCCGCGCGGTAGAACGGCCGGCGGGGTAATCTGCCGCCATGCCGGCGCGGACTGGTTCATGAGCACGCATCTCGCCGTCCTCGCGACGCTGGCGTTGGCATTGCTGTTCAGCCCGGAGACTCTGGTTCTGGGGCTGTTCATCGCCAGTGACAAGAAAGTGCCGCAGCGGGCCACGCTCGCCTTCTCCGCCGGCGCCATTGCCGGTATCGCCTTCGCCACCGGGATCGGCGTCGGCATCGCCGCGCTGACCGGGACCGCCGCCGTCCCAACCGGTCACGGCTCCTGGCCGGGTTTCATCGTGCGCATCCTGATCGCGGCCGCGCTGCTGGCCATCGGTATCCGCCGGGCGATCGGGGCGATCCGGCACAAGCCGATCGCCGACGCCGCCAAGCCGCAACGTCAGCCGAGCCGACTGCGAACCCGGCTCCTGGAGCGATTCCCCGGACTCGACGTGACGGCTGATCTCCCACCGCGGCAACGGATTACCCGCGCCGCACTGGCCGGTTTCACGATCTGCGGGCTACACCCGAAGGTGTTTCCGATCGCGATCGCCGCCGGCCACCAGATTCTGGAGATCCCCGGTCGACCGGAACGCGCGCTCGGCGCGATCGTCTTCGCGGTGATCGCCGTCGTCCCCGCGTTGACGCCCAGCGTCATCGAGATCCTGCGGCCGGGCTCCGCCGATCGAATCAAAGAAGGATACGAACGCGTCATGAAGGTGCACGGGCGCTGGATTGTCGCGGTGCTCCTGCTCGTCGCCGCGGCGTTCGTCGCGCACAACGCGTTCGATCACCTGCCGGCCCGCTGAGCGCTGGACCTCTAGGCCGCGTTGACCGTAATGGTCGAGGGGTCGACGGTCGGCAGCGACAGCTCCATGTTCGAGACCGTGAGCGACCCCAGTGCCCCGGCGGCCCGGTACACCGCCGACGACGAGAACAGCTGCACCGTCACCTTCTGTCCGGGCTTGAGGGTGTGGGCCACCATCTCGAGGTCGACATCAACGGTGCGTTCGGTTCCGTCCAACGTCACCGCGATTGGCGTGACCTGATTGCCCAGCACCAAGCCGGTGGAGTTGTCGATGAGTTGGGCGTACAGGTGATCGCCGATACCGGTGCCCGAATAGGTGAACGTGAGTTTCGGTGTGCCCACGACGTAGGTGGTCGTCGTGGCGGCCGGCGTCGTGAGGTTCAGGGCATTGATCGCCCGCGACGACCCGACCGGCGCGAACCCGAGCAGCCCGCCGGCTCCCACGAACGGCACCAGCGGCAAGGTCCGGGTCGTGGTGTTGGTCACCACCAGCGAATCGCCCGGGGTGAGGTTGTAGGAGGTTGACGAAAGCCGTTGCCCCCGTTGATCAACCCACTCGAACTGCGGGCCGGTCAGCGCCTCGGGATCGCCCTTGACGTAGTGATCGAGCCACGCGAGGGTGCGCTCCTGGATGAGCACGCCGCCGGTGTTGAACAGATCGTTGGTGCACAGGCCGTGGCCGCCGCAGAACCAGAGCACCTTGGTCGGCACCCCGTTGGCGATGAGCTTCAAGGCATTTGCGTTGGCTTCCTGCAACGTGAACAGGGTGTCGACGGTGCCCTCGATCAACAGGGTGGGGGCGGTGATCTGGTCGATCAGGTTGTCCGGCAAGCCCGGACCGCGGTCTTCCAGTAACGCCAGATCCGCCGGTGACACGCGTCCGGTCAGATCGCCGTAGATGGCGGCTGGAAGGATGCGGGGATTGGTGCGCGCCAGCGTCGCAACGAGAACGGCCGCCAGGATCGTTCCCCACCCGCTCTTGAACGACTGGGCCTTGTAGAGGGAGGTGGTCAGGCTGTTCCACGCGATCGTCGGGACGATCGCATCGACCCGGTGATCGATTGCGGCCGTGACCAATTGGATGCCGCCACCGTAGGACGCGCCCACCATGCCCATGCGGGGATCGAGATCGCCGTCGAGCTGCGCCTCCGGCTGGCTGGCCAGCCAGCTGATGATCGCCGACACGTCGCGGGCCTCGTAATCCGGGGCGTCGATCTGCAGCTGGCCGCCCGAGCTGTACTCGCCGCGCGGGTCCCACGTCACGACGTTGTAGCCGGCGTTGCGCAGCGCGAGGATGCTCGGTATGCCCAGGGCGTTGGTGAGAAGGCCGTCGGCCACGCTGCCGTAGAGGCTGGTCTGGCCGGGCATCCCCAATCCCGGCCCGTCGAGGATCGTCGGCGCCTTTTGCCCGTTCTGCAGACCGGCGGCCGGCATGAAGTGGACGTAGATCTCGGTGCCGTCGAACGAGACCACCTTGACGTCGCGGGGCCGGGCGGCGTTGGGCGAGGTGCCGGGAGGCACCGGATAGCCGAACAGTGGATGGAGAACGTCACCGAGGACGGGGATCTGGTGGATGAACGCCACGATCGGGGTGAACACCACCGGTCCGAGCACGGGGATGTGTTGCAGGAAGGCCAGTGGCGGTCGTTGGGGGATCGCGACGACCGTCGTCGGGATGGGTGGCACCTCGGCGGTCGTCACCGGACTCGCCGCTGCGGTGGGAGTGCGAGTGGGAGATTGCTTGGGCATCAGCGACTCTCGCCGTGATGCCGCGGCCAGCGCGAGAGTCACCGGGGAGTCGGTGTCCAGCGGCGCCGCCGGATCGCCGGGCGTGACGGTGCGCGTTGCGGTGGCGGTCGCGGTCACCCGCGGCGTGGGCACCGACCGGACGGCCACCCGCGGTGCGGCCTTGCTCGCCCGTGCGGAGTCGGCCTTGGCGCGCGCGTTTGGTGACGTCCGCGCCGAACCGGCGTGCTGAGACGCCGACGACGACTCCGACGAACCCGGGGAATCCGGCGGCGCCGCCGCGGCCTGCCCGGCGCCCGACGCGATCGCCACCCCGATTCCCAGCGCTACTGCAAGCCCACCGATTCGCCCCACGTACGCCCCTGCACCCATTCGTCTATAAGTAGCGTGGCGTGCTCGGTCGTGTCTGGCGGTTGGCTCAACCTGTGAGGAGTCTTACGTCCTCGTCAAAATATGCGGGCGGCGCCGACACTGACTATCGCGTGTCGCGCGACGCTCTTAGAATCCAACGATCAGCATTCGGGGAGGAGGGCCATGGCGGACAAACTGAACGTCGATGTCGGTGGACTTGTCCGCGGCGGGTCCGATATCGGCGAGCAGGCAACAATCCTCTCGGCCGCACACCTGCGGTCCGTGGTGGGACTCAGTGAGTCCGAGGCCGGATGGGTGGGTTCTTCGGCGGATGCGCTGGTGCGGATGGCCAGCGCATGGCAGCGGGTGGCTGACAAACACCACACCGCCCTGACTCGGCAGGCTGCGCATGTTGCGGACGCCGCACAGGTGTTCCTGGCGATGGACGGGCGAGGGGCTCGCGAACTGGTCCACCTCGGCGACCAGGCGGACGCTGTCGGCTAGACGCACGGCGCGCTACCGGTCAGCCGATGTCTTCAACTCAGTAGAAGAATCGGCACGAATGCGGCTTCGAACGCAACAACTCCGAGGCACGCATATAACGCGCCGCGTGCGACCCACCAGTGGTTCTTGAACGGAATCACCGAAGCTCCCGCGGCGACCGCGGCGGGAAACAGCGGCGCAACTGGCCACAGGTAGCCGAAGGTCAAAAGGACCGATGTGAATCCGGCGAACAGCCCGATGAGCAACGCGGTTGGGTGCTGTTCGGCAAGACGCGACGTATCGGGATCGTGGGGGGTATCCATGCTTGTGTTCACCCCTTCCACGAAATCGCTTGGGCGAGTAGGCCGGGAAGCGAAATGGTCAGCACAGGTGCCAGACCGGTACACGGAGCCAACACCAATGCGATACCCAAGGTGCGGTTACGGAGGCTGACGCTGCGGCGGTACACGAGTGCCCCCACGATCACCATCACCGCGGCGATAACGCCGACCAAGGCGATCACCGCGGCAGATGCCTTCGAGGCCAAGATGGCTCCGGCGGCCAGCCCCCAAAACACTCCACCGGTAACCGCGCCGACCAGGGTGGCTCTCTGCCAGTCGACGATCGGACGTGTCATGTCAGCCCCTCCCGTGCCTGGTGGACGTTGAGCATCGTGGTCTGCACCGCAGTTCGACTGTAGGGCGTCGCAATCCGAAATCCTCCTCAACGCGGGGCAACGAATTCGTCTCCCTGAAGCGGTGTGAATGTCCGTATCACCGGGGCCTCACCGGCTGCCGCCGGCCCGAACGGGGTGAGGTTGCCCGGTGGCACGATCGCTACCGGTGGTGCAATGTGCGCAGGCTGTAGGCCGTGCACCGGACCGAGCAGTGGCGGCTCGAACTGCGGAACGACGCTGTTGAAGCTGGTCACGATGTTCGGGTCGCCAATGTCTTTGTGGGGCAGCAGACCGAACATCGGCCCGGACGCGTCGTCGGTGAAGCTTGGCCACGATTGCAGGAGCGGCGTCGTGGCCCCGCTCCGGTCGCTGTACACCTCGAGCGCGGGAAATGACGTAACGGTGCCACCCACCCGCGGCCCATCGGCGGAGGGCATGATGCCCAGAGTTCCGTTGACGCTGAACGGAATAGCCTTGGCGGGGCCTTCCCCGCCTGGGGAAAACGGGTCGGCTGCGTTGTAGCGCAGCAATACTGCACCGTTTGATTGTTGGACTGCCGAGACATTGGGCGTACCGGCTTTTACTTGCCCGGTGTCGGCATTCACCGAGGGATTCTGCCGGGCGACGATGAGCCCGTTCTCGAAGTCGGTGTAGATGGCGACGCGTGATTCTTCGGGGCCGACGTAAGGGGCAAAGCCACGGTTGTCGCCGAGGTTGTTGTCGTAGGGCAGGACGTGGCCACCGAGGAACGGCAATTCGAGTGCCGGGGCCCATACGTCCTTACTTGGAATAAACAAATTCGTCCGAACGACACCCTGGCCCGGTACCGGTGTGATGCGACCTACGACGATGTTCGCCTCCACACCGTCGTTCTTCGGGTTGTAGCTATGCGGATCCAGGGCGGCAGCGGTCGTCCAGTCGTTGACGCTGACGGGGTCGCGTCCGAACATCCGGCGGAATGCATCGAGTTGGTTTCGTTTCTGGACCGGGTCGGGCCCCAGAGGGGCTTCGGCACCATCACCGTCCGCGATCTCGGACACCGCGCTGTCAACCGCCGCGGCGAGGTGCCGATCGGTGGAATCGGCTCGCCGCAACAGATCGACGATCTCGTCGTGAATGATGTGCAGGTGCCGTTCGTTTTCAGCGGCGCGCTCGGGATCCGTCGAGTGGAAGCACTCCAGTGAGTTGGTCGCTATGTCGATGGTGATCCCCCACCGATCGGCCAGTCGCTGGATACGGGTCCATTCCGCTCTGATCGACGCGACCTCGGCGGCCGCAGAAGCGACGCGGCCCGCGGCCAAATCGCAGTCGTCGGCATGACTGAGCAGGGTTGCGCTGATCAGCTTCGCTCTGGCTACCGCCGCTTCCTGCGAGACTCCCTCCCATTCGAGCTTGGCGATGATGGCGTCCTGGTTGTGTGCCACCTCGCGAAAGTGGTTTGCGCGGTCACTTGTCGCAGTGGCAACACGGCGGACCGACTCCGGGTTCCACCTATCGAGATCGGCCAACGAGATCCCCACGTTGGCAAACTACCGGCGACGCCGCCGGTGCGGTATTCACCCTGTGCTCACGTCACGGCACGCCGGCGGGGAACAAATCCGGAACACCCGCCGTTGACCCTTTCGACAACCTGAGTGAATGTGACTCAACTCTGGCTTGACAGCCACCCGGCAGGAGGGGCAGTCTTGAGTCTGGTTCGCTCAGACCCAAAGACGTAACTATCAGGAGGATTCAACATGGCTCGTGCGGTCGGCATCGACCTCGGGACCACCAACTCCGTCGTGGCGGTACTGGAGGGTGGCGACCCGGTCGTCGTCGCCAACTCCGAAGGGTCCCGCACCACGCCGTCGGTGGTCGCTTTTGCACGTAACGGCGAAGTGCTGGTCGGCCAGCCCGCCAAGAACCAGGCAGTGACCAACGTCGACCGGACCATCCGTTCGGTGAAGCGGCACATGGGCACCGACTGGTCCGTCGAGATCGACGGCAAGGACTACACCGCGCAGGAGATCAGCGCCCGCGTGCTGATGAAGCTGAAGCGGGACGCCGAAAGCTATCTCGGCGAGGACATCACCGACGCGGTCATCACGGTGCCCGCGTACTTCAACGACGCCCAGCGTCAGGCCACCAAGGAAGCCGGCCAGATCGCGGGCCTGAACGTGCTGCGCATCGTCAACGAACCGACTGCGGCGGCGCTGGCCTACGGCCTGGACAAGGGCAGCAAGGAACAGACCATCCTGGTCTTCGACCTCGGTGGCGGCACGTTCGACGTCTCGCTGCTGGAGATCGGCGACGGTGTCGTCGAGGTCCGCGCGACCTCCGGTGACAACCACCTCGGTGGCGACGACTGGGACGACCGGATCGTCGAATGGCTGGTCGACAAGTTCAAGGCCACCAGCGGCATCGACCTGACCAAGGACAAGATGGCCATGCAGCGGCTGCGTGAAGCCGCCGAGAAGGCCAAGATCGAGCTGAGCTCCAGTGGCAGCACCTCGATCAACCTGCCCTACATCACCGTCGACGCCGACAAGAACCCGCTGTTCCTCGACGAGCAGCTGACCCGCTCCGAATTCCAGAAGATCACCCAGGATCTGCTCGACCGCACGCGTCAGCCGTTCCAGCAGGTCATCAAGGACGCTGGCATCTCGGTGTCCGACATCGACCATGTGGTTCTGGTGGGTGGTTCCACCCGGATGCCCGCGGTGACCGACCTGGTCAAGGAGCTCACCGGTGGCAAGGAGCCCAACAAGGGCGTCAACCCGGACGAGGTCGTGGCCGTCGGTGCCGCGCTGCAGGCCGGTGTGCTCAAGGGCGAGGTCAAGGATGTTCTGCTGCTCGACGTCACCCCGCTGTCGCTGGGTATCGAGACCAAGGGCGGCGTGATGACCAAGCTGATCGAGCGCAACACCACGATCCCGACCAAGCGGTCGGAGACCTTCACCACCGCCGACGACAACCAGCCGTCGGTGCAGATCCAGGTCTATCAGGGTGAGCGCGAGATCGCGGCGCACAACAAGCTGCTCGGCAGCTTCGAGCTGACCGGCATCCCGCCGGCTCCGCGCGGCGTGCCCCAGATCGAGGTGACCTTCGACATCGACGCCAACGGCATCGTGCACGTCACCGCCAAGGACA
>JAEZIA010000263.1 GCA_023416315.1 Actinomycetes bacterium | reverse complement strand
ATGCCCCGGCCGCCGATACCGGCGACCAGGGTGCGCAACGCGGTCGCGGTGCGACCGCCGCGGCCGATCACCTTGCCGAGGTCATCGGGGTGGACGTGGACCTCAACCGTGCGTCCCCGCCGGTTGGTGACCATGTCGACGCGGACATCGTCGGGATTGTCGACGATCCCGCGGACCAGGTGCTCCACGGCGTCGACGACGACCGAGCTCATTCTGCGGCGGCCTCAGTGGACTCGGCAGCCGGCTCAGCGGTCTCGGCGGCGGGCTCGGCCTCGGCGGCCTCGGCCTTCTTGGCCGGAGCCTTCTTCTTCTTGGGCTGGGTGGCCTCGCCACCGGAGGCACCATCGGCCTCGGCCAGCGCGGCGTTGAACAGGTCCAGCTTGCTGGGCTTGGGCTCCTTGACCTTGAGCGTGCCCTCGGCACCGGGCAGACCCTTGAACTTCTGCCAGTCACCGGTGATCTTCAGCAGGTTCAGCACCGGCTCGGTGGGCTGGGCGCCGACGGACAGCCAGTACTGGGCGCGCTCGGAGTCGATCTCGATCAGGCTCGGCTCTTCCTTGGGGTGGTAGCGGCCGATGACCTCGATCGCGCGGCCGTCACGGCGGGTGCGCGCGTCGGCGACAGCGATGCGGTACTGGGGGTTGCGGATCTTGCCAAGCCGGGTGAGCTTGATCTTGACAGCCATGAACTAACTCCTGTGGGTAATCACGCTGCAATTCAGCGATGCCGGCGGATTGCCGGATCCGGTTTTGCCTCGCGTGCGTGACCAACCCGCGGCCATAGTCGCGGATCGGACAGCCGCCCATTGTGCCAGATCGCCCAGGTCAGGTGTTAATCGTGCCGACCCGCCCGCGAAGCCGACTCAGACGATCTTCTGGATGCATTTCTGTTCGACGCGCCGCGTCATCCGCCAGCCCTCGGGTGTCCGGAGGAACGCGTCGTCGTACCAGAGCCCGCAGAACATGATCTGTCCGTCGTCGCCCAGCGCCATCGGATTGAACAGGATCGTCCGGGAGGTCGCGGTGTCCCCGTCGAGGCGGATGTCGAAGTTGCCGAGCATGTGGAAGTAGGCCGGGAAGTTCGGCAGCACCTCCGCCAGCCAGGCCTTGACGTCGGGATAGGTGCCAGCGATCCCACCCAGCTCGGTGTAGTCGATATGGGCGTCGGCGGTGAACACCCGATCCAGATCGTCGAAGCGGCGACTGTCGATCGCCGTGGAATAGTCGACCAGCAGCTGCTGGATCTCCAACCGGTCCGAAATTTCCTCAAGGCTCAGCATGTGTGTGATTCAACACGGCTCGGGCGCGGTTTCGGGCGCTCAGCGCGCGCCAGCGCGCCGAAGTCGCGGCGGGGTTAGGCTCCAAGTCCATGCGCCGACTCCTCGCGACCCTGACGACGACGCTCACGTTATTGACGGCAACGGCTGGAGTTGCCAACGCGGACAACGTCGATCAGCCGCCCGGCTCGCTCCCGATTCCCGACGGACCGGCGCCGGCCTGGATCGTCGCCGACATGGACACCGGGCAGGTGCTCGCCGGCCGGGACATGTACGCCCCGCACCCGCCGGCGAGCACGATCAAGACGCTGCTCGCGCTCGTGGTGCTCGACGAGGTGCCCAACCTCGACACCACTGTGGTGGCCAGCAATCCGAACACCCTGGTCGAATGCAACTGTGCGGGGGTGCGACCCGGCCGCATCTATACCGCGCGCCAGCTGCTCGATGGCTTGCTGCTGGTCTCCGGCAACGACGCCGCCAACACGCTGGCCGACATGGTCGGCGGCTATCAGGCGGCGGTCGACAAGATGAACGCCAAGGCCGTCACGGTCGGGGCGACCAACACCCACGCCACCACGCCGTCGGGTCTCGACGGCGCGGGCGGTTCGGGCTGGACGACCCCGCATGATCTGGCCGTGATCTTCCGCGCCGCGATGGCCAACCCGACGTTCGCCCAGATCACTTCCCAGCCGGTGGCCATGTTCCCCACCGACGCCGGCGAGAAGCCGCTGGTCAACCAGGACGAACTGCTGGCCCGCTACCCCGGCGCCATCGGCGGCAAGACCGGCTTCACCGATGCCGCCCGCAAGACGTTCGTCGGCGCCGCCGACCGCAACGGCCGCCGGCTGGTCATCGCGATGATGTACGGCCTGGTCCGCGAGGGCGGCCCGACCTATTGGGACCAGGCCGCCGCGCTGCTGGACTGGGGGTTCGCCCAGAACCCGGCCGAAAGCGTCGCGCAGCTCTAAAACGCGTTAGCGGCGTCCGCCCCCGTTGAAGCCCGGCTCAGCGGCCTCACCTTCAGTGATCTGATACGGCGGGGCGGCCAGGTCGTTCGGGGTGGCAACGATCGCCGAGTTGTCGCCCGACGGCGGGGCGCCCGCGGCGGCCGAGTTGTCCGGCACGACTTGGAAATTCTCGTCTTCATCCGGCACGACGACAGGCGCCGCGGTGCTGCCGGGTTGACCCGGCACCCAGGCCAGGAGGTCGCGGATGCCGTCGTTGAACACAACGCTGTTCGGGGTGTCGCCGACGACGTCGAAGTAAAGTTTGCTGCCATTCGACGCCCCCCAGATGGATGGGTAGAAAGCGCCGGACTCAGCGCGGGCGCCGAAGCGCTCGATGAACGGCGGGTAATTGCCACCGAACCCGTCGATCGTCAGCTTGGCCGCGTACAGCCTGCCATTGTGGGGTACCGGGTCCGAACTGGGCGCGAGCGTGCCTACGGCGTAGCCGATGTAGGGCAGGCCATTGGGCCCGTTCAGCGTTTCCTGCTCACCGAACACTCGCACGCTGTCCGTCGCCCAGGCTGGTGCGGCGGTGACGCCGGCAAGGCCGCACGCGACAACGGTGGCGGCCACTGCGGCCATTTTCGTGATCTTCACGGTCTCTCCCAGCTGATCAATGGCACCATTTCGACGGTCGTTGCCAAAAATCTTACTGTGATCTACGTCTCAGTGACCTCGATTCGCATCACCACGATTCATTACGACCGCTCTTGCCTCGCGCTAAACGGCCAGCACGTCATCGCAACCCTTTCGAGACTCACTCGCGTCATTGCCGAGGTGCACGCTGGTTAGCGTCGGCTCCCATGTCGGCCCGCCCGTTCGTCGCGCTGCTGGGCATGGCCGCGGCCCTGTTCCTGGTGGCGCCGGCCGCTGCGGCACCGGCTCCCCAACCGGTCGGGGCGGTCGCGGCCCCGCCCGAGGGTCCGGCGCAGGCATGGCTGGTCGCCGACCTCGACACCGGCCAGATCCTCGGCGGCCGTGAGCCGTACAGCGCCCACGCGCCGGCCAGCACCATCAAGGCACTGCTGGCGATGGTCGTGCTCGATCATTTGGCGCCGAACACCGCGGTGCGAGCGACCGCGGCGCACACCCAGGTGGAGTGCTCCTGTGTCGGTTTGGTGCCGGGCCAGGTCTACACCGCGCGACAACTCCTCGACGGGCTGTTGCTGGTGTCGGGCAATGACGCCGCGAACCTGCTGGCCGACATGCTCGGCGGGACGGCGATCGCGGTGCAGAAGATGAACGCCAAGGCCTACCAGCTCACCGCCCGCAGCACCCGCGCCGGATCTCCATCTGGCCTGGACGGGCCGGGCTGGGAGTCGGTGACCACCCCGCATGACTTGGCCGTGATTTATCGAGAAGCGTTGCGCT
>JAEZIA010000220.1 GCA_023416315.1 Actinomycetes bacterium | reverse complement strand
TCGCGGCCAGCACCGCCATGTAGACCATCACCGGGACGGTCAGCCCGTCGGAGGACAGCCGCGGCCAGAACCACACCAGCAAACTCACACACGCGACCACGACGACGGCCGAAGCCACCAGCCGTGGGGCGCTCGGTCCCCGCAGCGGGTGCAGCGCGCCGAGGTAGCAGAGGTGGGCGACCAGGAACGAGCCGAGGCCCAGCACGAATGACGGTTCCCACCACGGCATGGCCAGGAAGAAGTCGCCGCCCGCCGAGAACAGCAGCGCCGCGACCAGCCAGCGCCGCTCGCGGCGGATCGGGTGCCACAAAGCGGCCACCGCGAGCAGGACCGCCATCAGCGCCTTGGCCGCCGGCTGGCCCGGGAACCGTCCGGTGAGTTCGGCGTTGTCGGGTAATTGCAGTGCGGCGACCGCCAGGAAGACGCCGTAGCCGACCGCGACCGCCGCGCCGGCCACCCACCACGTTGTCAGTGTGCGTAAGTACGGTGAGCGGATGCCCAATTCGGACAGACCTCCGGTGGATGCCATCCTGCAGAAGGTACTGGAAGCCGTGCCCTTTCAGTTGACCGTCGACCAGGGAATCGACGAAGCCCGCCGCCGGCTGCGGGACCTTCCGCGCCGTCCGGTGCATCCCGACCTGCGGGTGGAGAACCACCACATTGACTCCCCCGCAGGCCCGATCCCGGTCCGGGTGTACTGGCCCTCCGACATCGATCGCCCGCCGGTCACCATGTACTTCCACGGCGGCGGATTCGCCGTCGGCGATCTCGACACCCACGACGGGACAGCCCGCGAACATGCCGTCGCCGCAGGCTCATTGGTGGTATCGGTCGACTACCGGCTGGCCCCCGAGCATCCCTACCCGGCGGCGGTCGACGATGTGTGGGCGGCGACCCAGTGGGTCGCGGCCAACGCCGAGCGGTTCGGCGCGGACCCCTCCCGGCTGGCGGTCGCGGGCGACTCGGCAGGCGGCACACTGTCGGCGGTGGTGGCGCAGCTGGCCCGGGACAACGGTGGCCCGCCGATCGCCTTTCAACTGCTCTGGTACCCCTCGACGATGTGGGACACGTCGCTGCCGTCGTTCACCGAGAACGCCGACGCGCCGGTGCTCGACAACGCCGCGATCACCGCGTTCACCCACTGGTATGCCGGCCATCTGGATCTGAGCAACCCGCCCGCCGGCCTGGCGCCGGGCCGGGCGCCGGACCTTTCGGGCCTGCCGCCGGCCTACATCGCCGTCGCCGGTCACGACCCGCTGCGCGACGACGGTGCCCGCTACGCCGAACTGCTGGCGGCGGCCGGTGTAACAGTCGAGCTGCATTCGGCCGACACATTGGTGCATGGCTATCTCGGGTACTCCGGGGTGGTGCCGGCCGCCACCGAGGCGACCGAACGTGGATTAGCCGCTCTGCGCGCAGCGTTGCACGCCTGAGCGGTTCGATACGCACGAAGAGCAGCAACCTTGTCGGGACCGTCCGGACAGGCCACAATGGCACCAATCGTCACAATCGGGAGGACTCACCTCATGAACATCGCTGAAGCTGCCGGAATCCGGCGCGGGCTGGGCGTCTGTCTCGGCGTGGTCGCCGCGGGCCTGGCCTCGGCCGTCATCGCCGCCCCCGCCGCACTGGCCGCTCCGGACTGCAGCAAGCCTGCGGTCGACGCCCAGGTCGCGCAGTCCCAGGGCGCCATCCAGGGCTACCTCAACAGCCACCCGGACGGTCAGCGGGTACTGATGACCGCGGCCCTGCAGCCGCGCGCTCAGGCCACCGCCACCCTGCAGGCCTACGCCCAGCAGAACCCGCAGGAGTACCAGGAGTTCACCGCGCTCCTTGCCCCGCTGGGCACGCTGCAGAAACAGTGCGGCGTTCAGGTCATCCCGCCGCAGTACCAGTGGGCATTCGACCAGTTCGTCGGCTGATCAAGTCAGACCAGTGCAGCCCGGCCGTGGTAACCCGACGGCCGGGCTGACTGTTTGATGGCGGCCCAACGGATCGGCCGGGTCCTGGAGTGGCTCACCCAGCAGGGCCCCCAGTCGTCGGCCACCCCCGAATACGGTTCCTGGCTGTTGGGCCGGGTGTCGGAGAGTGAGCGGCGCAGGCGCATCCGCATCCAGATCATCCTCACCGTGTTCGTGGTGGTCGCCAACCTGATCGGCGTCGCCGTCGCCATGTCGGTGATCACGGTCGCGATCCCGGTGCCCAACATCTTCGCCGGCCGCGCACACGTCATCACCACGGTCGTCGCGCCGGCCTACGTCGTCATCGCGGTGGTCATCGGCTGGGTGTGGGCGACGCGCCGCCTCCTCGACGCGCTGCGCTGGTCGATCGAGGGACGTCCGCCGACGCCGCGCGATCAGCGCAACACCTTCCGCGCCCCCTGGCAGCTGACCGTTATCCCGTTGGTGCTCTGGGGTGTTGGGGCGGCGCTGCTGACCACGCTGTACGGCATGGTCGACACCGGGTACATCCCCAAGATGCTGTTCGGCATCACGTTCAGCGGGATCGTGGTGTCGGCGAGCTGTTATTTCTTCGCCGAGTTCGCGTTGCGGCCGGTGGCTGCGCAGGCACTCGAGACCGGCAGGCCCGAGCATCGCGGCGGACCGGGTGTGCTGGGCCGCACGATCATGGCCTGGGTGCTGGGCTCCTGCGTGCCGGTCATCGGGATCGCCCTGGCGGCCGCGTTCACCCTGACGCTGCGCAACATGACGGTGACCCAGCTCTCGGTCGCCGTGCTGCTGCTGGCCGCCGCGGCGGCGATCTTCGGTTTCATCCTGATCCTGATCGCCTCTTGGCTGATCGCCACGCCGGTTCAGGTCGTGCGCGCCGCGATGCAACGCGTCGAAGAGGGCGACCTCGACGCCCACGTGGTGGTCTTCGACGGCACCGAACTCGGGGAATTGCAGCGGGGTTTCAACGCGATGGTCGAGGGCCTGCGCGAGCGTGATCGCGTCCGGGATCTGTTCGGCCGCCACGTCGGACGCGATGTCGCGCTCGCCGCCGAACAGCGCAACGTCAACCTCGGTGGCGAGGAATGCCGTGCCGCAGTACTTTTCGTCGACATCGTCGGGTCAACGCAGGTGGTCGGCAGTCGGCCTCCGGTCGAGGTGGTCGAACTGCTCAACGCGTTCTTCGCGGTGGTGGTCGAGGAAGTCGAGCGCTGCGACGGGCTGATCAACAAGTTCGAGGGCGATGGGGCACTCGCGGTGTTCGGCGCACCGGTGGCACAGGAGCAGCCCGAGACCAACGCGCTGGCCGCGGCCCGGGCGATCGCCGCCCGCCTGCGCCGCGACGTCCCGGAGATCGGGGTGGGTATCGGCGTGGCCGCCGGTGTCGTGGTGGCCGGCAACATCGGGTCCCATCACCGGTTCGAGTACACGGTGATCGGTGACCCCGTCCACGAAGCCGCCCGGCTGTGCGAGCTGGCGAAGAAGACCGACGCGGGCGTGCTCGCCTCGGCGCCGGCCCTGGCCGCCGCCGATGCCGCCGAACAACGGTTCTGGACACTCGGCGACGAGGTCGTGCTCCGTGGCCGGTCGACACCCACCCGGCTGGCCGTACCTGTGGAATGATCCGGGCCCGCCGTCGCTTGTCACCTGTGACAGTCCCATGACCCCATAACGGAGGAACTCCATGACCACTCCCCTGGCAGGCCGGCGCGCGCTGGTTACCGGCGGCTCCCGCGGTATCGGTGCCGAGATCGTGCGGCGCCTGGTCGCCGACGGCGCCGCGGTCGCGTTCACCTATCAGTCGTCCGCCGAGACATCTGCGGCGCTCGTCGACGAACTGGTGGCCGCGGGCGGCAAGGTGGTCGCGATCCAGGCCGACAGCGCGGACTCCGCGGCCGTCACCGCGGCGGTCGACGAAACCGTGGCCGCCCTGGGTGGTCTGGACATCCTGGTCAACAACGCCGGAATCGCCCTCGCCGGGCCCATCGAGACGTTCTCGCTAGCAGACTTCGACCGGTCGATCGCGGTCAACGTGCGCGGCGTGTTCGCCGCCATCCAGCGGGCGGTCGCGCACCTGGGCGAGGGCGGCCGGATCATCACGATCGGCAGCGTCAACGCCGACCGGGTCCCGATGACCGAGTTGTCGGTGTACGGCCTCACGAAGGCCGCGGTCGCGGGCCTCACCCGCGGCCTGGTCCGCGAGCTCGGACCCCGCGGCATCACGATCAACACCATCCAGCCCGGGCCGGTCGCCACCGACATGAACCCCGAGGTCGGCGGGTTCTCCGACCAGGTGCGCCCGTTCATCGCCGTAGGCCGCTACGGCCAGCCGCGCGACATCGCCAGCGCGGTGGCCTACCTGGCGTCCCCAGAGGCCGGTTACATCACCGGCGCCACGTGGAACGTCGACGGCGGTTTCGTGATCTAGGCCCTAGACCGAGTTCTTCAGGTCGTCGACCTTGTCCAGGCGCTCCCACGGCAGATCGACGTCGGTGCGGCCGAAGTGGCCGTACGCGGCGGTCGGCGCGTAGATCGGGCGCAGCAGGTCCAGATCGCGGACGATCGCGCCGGGCCGCAGGTCGAACACCGCCGTGATGGCCTTCTCGATGCGGGCCGGGTCGACGGTCTCGGAGCCGAAGGTCTCGACGAACAGCCCGACCGGGGCCGCCTTGCCGATCGCGTAGGCGACCTGCACCTCGACCCGCTCGGCGAGCCCGGCCGCCACCACGTTCTTGGCCACCCACCGCATGGCGTATGCGGCCGAGCGGTCCACCTTTGAGGGGTCCTTGCCGGAGAACGCGCCGCCGCCGTGGCGGGCCCAGCCGCCGTAGGTGTCGACGATGATCTTGCGGCCGGTCAGACCGGCGTCGCCCATCGGTCCGCCGAGCACGAATTTGCCGGTCGGGTTGACCAGCAGCCGGAAGTCGGAGGTGTCCATGGTGTCGTGGTTGAGGTCGGCCAGCACGGTGTTGACGACCTTCTCCCGGATGTCCGGGGTCAACGTGCCCTCCAGGTCGATGCCCGCGGCGTGCTGGGTGGACAGCACGACGGTGTCCAGGCGCACCGGGGTGGTGCCGTCGTACTGCACCGTGACCTGGGTCTTGCCGTCCGGGCGCAGGTAGTCCAGCACGCCGCTCTTGCGCACCTCGGTGAGCCGGCGGGCCAGCCGGTGCGCGAGCGCGATCGGCAGCGGCATCAGCTCCGGGGTGTCCTTGATGGCGTAGCCGAACATCAGGCCCTGGTCGCCGGCGCCCTGCAGGTCCAGCGGGTCGCCCGCACCCTCGACGCGGGTTTCGTGAGCGGTATCGACACCCTGGGCGATATCGGGCGACTGGCGACCGATACCGATGTTGACGCCGGCGGTCTCGCCGTCGAAGCCCTTGTCCGACGAGTCGTAGCCGATCTCCAGGATGCGGTCGCGCACGGTCTGGTTGATGTCGGCGAACGCCTCCTTGGCCGAGGTCGTCACCTCACCGATGACGTGCACCTGGCCGGTGGTGACGGCGGTCTCCACCGCGACGCGAGACTTCGGGTCCGCAGCGAGCAGCGAGTCGAGGATCGAATCGCTGATGGCGTCACAGATCTTGTCGGGGTGTCCCTCGGTGACCGACTCGCTGGTAAACAGCCGACCTGCGCTCACAGTGTCATTCCCTTCCGCGGAAGCATGTTCCGATACCAATTAGCTCGGCGAATCTTATCGTCGCCCTTGACAGACCAAACCGGGACGGTACGTCCCACGCAAGCGTTCTGCGCACATTTCTTCTAATTGCCGCTAGGCCTCGCGCCGTAGGAGCGTGGCGATCGCGTCCACGATACGACTTGCCATCAATGTCTTCGACCCGTGTTCCAGCGCGGATTCGGTGCCGTCGGCGCCCAGCAACCATCCGTCGTTGTTGTCGACCTCGAACGCCCGGCCTTCGCCGACCGCGTTGACGACGAGCAGATCGCAGCCCTTCCGAGCCAGCTTGGCGCGGGCGTGGAACAGCACGTCACCGTTCGCGTCGCCGGTCTCGGCCGCGAATCCGACGATCGCCCGCATGTTCGGCAGCTGCCCGTCGGTGCGCTGCCGCACCGCCCCGGCGAGCACATCGTCGGTCCGCACCAGCTCGATCGTCGGCCCCTCGGTGACATCGGGCTTCTTCTTGATCTTGCTGCTGGCGACGTGCGCGGGCCGGAAGTCGGCGACGGCGGCCGCCATGACCAGCACGTGGGCGTCCGGGGCGTGCTTGGTGACCGCCTCGTGTAACTGCTCGGCCGACGTGATGTGCAGAACGTGCACGCCCGCCGGGTCGGCGAGCCCGGCGGTGTTGCCGGCGATCAGGGTGACGTCGGCGCCACGCTGGGCGGCGACTCTGGCCACCGCGTAGCCCTGCTTGCCGGAGCTGCGGTTGCCGATGAATCGGACCGGGTCGATCGCCTCACGGGTGCCACCCGCGCTCACCAGCAGCTTGACGCCGCTCAGGTCGTAGGGCATCGCGTCGGAGCGGTCCAGCAGCAACTCGGCGAAGGTGGTGATCTCTTCCGGTTCGGGTAGCCGCCCGGGACCGGTATCGGCGCCGGTGAGCCGCCCGGACGCCGGTTCGAGGACGACGGCTCCGCGGTTACGCAGGATCGTCACGTTGTCCACGGTGGCCGGGTGCAACCACATCTCGGTGTGCATGGCCGGCGCGAACAGCACCGGACAGCGGGCGGTCAGCAGCGTCGCGGTCAGCAGGTCGTCGGCGCGACCGGCGACGGCGCGGGCCAGCAGGTCGGCGGTGGCCGGTGCGACGACGACGAGATCGGCTTCCTGGCCGAGCCGCACATGCGGGACCTCATCGACGTCCTCGAAGACCCCGGTGCGCACCGGATGCCCGGACAGCGCCTCGAACGTCGCGGCGCCAACGAACCGCAGCGCCGACTCGGTGGGGATGACGCGGACGTCGTGACCGGCTTCGGACAGCTGGCGGATGACCGAACACGCCTTGTACGCCGCGATGCCGCCAGCGACACCGACGATGATCCGCTTGCGGTTCATCAACTGGCCCGGGTCTGCGGGGCTACTCGCCTTCGGTGTGCTCGAGCAGGTCGCCGTGGATCTCGCGCATCGAGATCGACAGCGGCTTCTCCTGCAGGCCGGGCTCGACGAGCGGGCCGACGTATTCGAGGATGCCGTCGCCGAGCTGGTTGTAGTAGTCGTTGATCTGGCGGGCGCGCTTGGCCGCGTAGATCACCAGCGCGTACTTGCTCGACACCCGGTCCAGCAACTCATCGATGGGCGGGTTGGTGATGCCCAACGGTGTGTCATAGGCGGTTGCGGCACCCGGGGCCGGATCGTAGTGATCCGTGCTGGCTTGCGTCACGTAGAACTTCTTCCTGGCGGATGTGTGTCGATTCGGGGTGTGAGGCGAGGTTCTCGACGTCTCACGCCGGCTTCAAAGCGTTTAGTCTTCGCTGGCCACCAGCAAGGATACCAATTCCGCGCACGCCGACTCCAATTGACTGTTGACGACGACGACGTCGAATCGGTCCTGAGCTGCCAACTCGGCACGGGCGGTGGCGAGGCGGCGGGCTACTTGCTCGGGCGTTTCGGTGCCTCGACCGGCCAACCGTTGTTCCAGCGCCGCCCAGCTGGGCGGTGCCAGGAACACCGTCACGACCTCGGGCATCGCCCGTTTGACGGCTTCGGCGCCGGCCAGGTCGACCTCGATCAGAACCGGGTGACCGGCCGCCGCGGCCTCGGCCACCGGCGCGGCCAGCGTGCCGGAACGGTGCAGGCCGCCGTGGATTTCCGCCCATTCGAGCAGTTCACCGCGATCGATCAACTGCTGGAATTGCTCGGGCGTGACGAAGTGGTAGTCGACGCCGTCCACCTCACCCGGGCGCGGGGCCCGGGTGGTGGCCGACACGCTGAAATGCAGGTCGGGCAACTGCTCGCGCAGGCGGCGGACGACGGTCGACTTACCTACCGCAGATGGCCCGGACAGCACCACCACTCGGCCATGGCCGCGGTGGGCGGGCGTGATGCCCGCGCTGTCCGGCCCTCCGCCGGCGTTCACCGACTCCCTTAGGAGAAGTCGAACTTCTCCAGCAGTGCCTTGCGCTGCCGGTCGCCGAGGCCACGCAGGCGGCGCGTCGGGGCGATCTCCAGCTCGGTCATGATTTCCTGCGCCTTGACCTTGCCCACCTTGGGCAGGGCCTCGAGAAGCGCCGAAACCTTCATCTTGCCGAGGACCTCGTCGGTCTCGGCGTCCTTGAGCACCTGCTTGAGGTTGGTGCCACCACGCTTGAGCCGATCCTTGAGCTCGGCTCGTGCGCGACGCGCGGCTGCAGCCTTCTCCAACGCGGCTGCGCGCTGCTCGTCGGTCAACTGGGGAAGGGCCACGGGTTCCTCCGTCTCATCACCATCATTGTTTTGCCTGGGCCGGGTACTTCAGCCAGCGACAGCGACCGTACCCACGCTCTCTGACGAAATCTAACCCCACCCCCTGATTACCGGTGCAAAGCCGCAGGATATGGCCCAAGAACACGATGTCCGGACAGCTGTCCCGACAGCGGTCTGCCGTGCTGCCCGCTACGCCCGAAAGTCACCGCCACGGCCACGAAACACCGCTCTACCAGCGTGTTTGCCCTCACCTCCTGGGCCACCGGCGACCGGATGCGACGCCGCGGCCGCCGAAGGGGGCCAAATTTCACCTCACAGGCAGGTCACGGCGTGTCGGGCGTGTCGAAGCGACATCGGCCGAGCACTTATCGCACACACAGCTGGCCGCTAGATTTTGCATAGCCAGGCTTCCTAACGTGGCCGATGTCGGGGTGTTCACCGCAGATGTTTCGAACCTCGAAGGGACGTGCCATGTCCATCTCACACCGAATCGCCGCAGTCGCCGTCGGCATCACGATCGCGGGACTGACGATGGGGGCCGCGCCTGCCCAGGCCGACCCCGGCCGCGGTCCGGGCCAATGCGAGTTCGGCGGCTGCCAGGGGCCCGGTGAGCGTGGCCCTGGCGGGCCGGCGGCCGATCGCCGCGACGCTGACCCGGCCGACTGGCGCGGGGGCCCTGGTCGCGGGCCTGGCGGGCCGCAATGGCGCGATGACCGCGGCTGGCGGCCCGGCTTGCCGCCCCGGGACCTCGGCTGGCGTGGGATCGACCAGGGTCGCTGGGACCACCAGCCGTTCAACTACGGCGGGCACTGGGTGACGCCGGTGTTCGACCCGGGCTACCGGGCGTGGGGGTTCTGGCTGTTCGGGGTGTGGATCCCGCTGTAGCGCGGTCGCTAGGCCAGGTAGGCGACCTGGTCGCGGAGCCGCTCCGCCGCTGCGCGCACGGCGGTGACGTCCGGGCCAGCGCGCAGCACCTCACGCGACACCGCAGGCAGTAGCTGGCCTGGGCGGGCCCCGCCGAGACCGCCGAGCGCCTCGGGACGCCCGCCCTGGGCGCCGACCCCGGGCACCAGCACCGGACCGCCCAGCTCGCTCAGATCCGGCACCACGTCCAGGGTGGCGCCGACGACGACGCCGACCGATCCCGGCTGCTGTAGCCGGTTCACTTCGGCGGTGGCGTCGACGATGGTCTGCGCGACGGTGCGGTCCCCGGTCAGCGCACGCTGCACCGAGGCGCCTTCCGGGTTCGATGTCGCGGCCAGCACGAAGACGCCGCGACCGTTGGCCGCCGCCAGCTCCAGAAGTGGTTGCAGCGAGCCGAAACCGAGATACGGCGACGCGGTGACGGCGTCGGCCGCCAACGGCCCGGTGCCGGCCCACGCCTGGGCGTAGGCGGCCATCGTCGACCCGATATCGCCGCGCTTGGCGTCGGCGAGCACCAGCACGCCGGCCTCCCGCAATGCGGCCATCGTCGTCTCCAGCACCGCGAATCCCGCGGCGCCGTACGCCTCGAAGAACGCCACCTGCGGTTTGACGATCGCGAAGCCGGCGTAGGCCTGCACGCAGATTTCGCTGAACCGGGCCAGGCCGTCGGCGCTGACCGGAAGGTTCCACGCGCGCAACAGTTCCGGGTGCGGGTCGATGCCCGGGCAGAGCGGGCCGCGTGCGGCGATCGCGGCGGCCAGGCGCGTGCCGAAGCTCTCAGTCATGACCCAAGGCGGCGTGTAGTTCCTGCAGCGAACGCACGTCGATATCGCCGCGGATGCCGGCCTCGATGCCCTGCACGGCCGCCGATGCGCCCTGCACGGTGGTGATGCACGGAACGTTCATCGACACCGCGGCCGACCGGATCTCGTAGCCGTCGATACGGGGCCCCGAGTTGCCGTACGGGGTGTTGATCACCATGTTCACCTCGCCGGCCGCGATCGCGTCCACCGCCGACATACTCGGAAGGGCTTCACTCGGTTCCTGAAAGTGCTTGCGCACGACGTCGCACGGAATCCCGTTGCGCCGCAGCATTTCCGCGGTGCCCTCGGTGGCCAGCACCCGGAAACCGAGATCGGCAAGCCGTTTGACCGGGAACACCAGCGACCGTTTGTCGCGGTTGGCCACCGAGACGAAGATCGTGCCGCTGCTGGGCAGCGAGCCGTAGGCGGCCGTCTGGCTCTTGGCGAACGCGCTGCCGAAATCGCGGTCGATGCCCATCACCTCGCCGGTGGACTTCATCTCCGGGCCGAGCAGCGAGTCGATGCCGGAGCCGTCGGCCCTGCGGAACCGGTGGAACGGCAGCACCGCTTCCTTGACCGCGATCGGCGCGTTGGGCGCCGGGGTGGCACCGTCGCCGCTGGCGACCAGCAACCCTTCCTCGCGGAGCTGGGCGATGCTGGCGCCCAGCATGATTCGCGCGCACGCCTTGGCCAGCGGCACCGCGGTGGCCTTGGAGACGAACGGCACGGTGCGGCTGGCCCGCGGGTTGGCCTCCAGCACGTAGAGGATGTCGTCCTTGAGCGCGTACTGCACGTTGAGCAGTCCGACCACCCCGACACCGTGGGCGATCGCCTCGGTGGCCCGGCGCACCGCCTCGATGTCGCTGCGGCCCAGCGTGACCGGCGGCAGCGCGCACGCCGAGTCACCGGAGTGGATACCGGCCTCCTCGATGTGCTCCATCACGCCGCCGATGTAGACCTCGGTGCCGTCGCACAGCGCGTCGACGTCGATCTCGATGGCGTCCTCGAGGAACCGGTCGACCAGCACGGGATGCTCGGGCGAGAGCTGGGTGGCGCGGGTGATGTAGCCGTGCAACGTCTTCTCGTCGTACACGATCTCCATGCCGCGCCCGCCGAGCACGTACGACGGCCGCACGAGCACCGGATAGCCGATCCGGGCGGCAATCTCCCGGGCCTGCTCGAAACTGGTGGCGGTGCCGAACTTCGGTGCCGGCAGACCGGCGTTGTGCAGCACCTGCCCGAAACGCCCGCGGTCCTCGGCCAGGTCGATGGCCTCGGGGCGGGTACCGACCACCGGGACACCGGCGTCGGCCAGCCGCTGCGCCAGGCCCAGCGGGGTCTGCCCGCCGAGCTGCACGATCACCCCGACAACGCCCGGACCGCCCTGCCCGGACTGCGATTCGGCGTGGTAGACCTCGAGCACGTCCTCGAAGGTCAGCGGTTCGAAGTACAGCCGGTCGGCGGTGTCGTAGTCGGTGGACACCGTCTCGGGGTTGCAGTTGACCATCACGGTCTCGAAGCCGGCCTCGCTGAGCGTGGTCGCGGCATGCACGCAGCTGTAGTCGAACTCGATGCCCTGCCCGATCCGGTTCGGCCCGGAGCCCAGGATCAGCACCTTGGGCCGTTCGGTCTGCGGGGCCACCTCGGTCTCGGCGGCGGGGTCCAGCTCGTAGCTGGAGTAGTGGTAGGGCGTCTTGGCCTCGAACTCGGCCGCGCAGGTGTCGACGGTCTTGAACACCGGGTGGATACCCAGCCGCTGGCGGAGCGCGCGGACCCCCGCCTCACCGGCGAGTTCGGTTCGCAGCGAGGAGATCTGGCGATCCGACAATCCGTTGTGCTTGGCCCGGCGCAGCAGGTCCGCGTCGAGCACCGGGGCGTCGAGCAGTTCCTGGCGCAGTGACACCAGCCGGTTGATCTGCTCGACGAACCACGGATCGACTCCGGAGGCTGCCGCGGTGTCTTCCACACTGGCACCCAGCCGCAGCGCCAGCTCGATGTCGTAGAGCCGACCCTCGGTCGGGGTGCGCAGCCGATCGAGCACATCGGTGACGGAGCCGTCGTCGTCACGACCGGTCCAGAACCCGGCGCGGGTGGTCTCCAGCGAGCGCATCACCTTGCCGAGGGCTTCGATGAAGTTGCGGCCCAACGACATCGCCTCGCCGACCGACTTCATCGTGGTGGTCAGCGTCGGGTCGGCGCCGGGGAACTTCTCGAACGCGAACCGCGGTGCCTTGACCACCACGTAGTCCAGCGTCGGCTCGAAGCAGGCCGGCGTCTCCTTGGTGATGTCGTTGACGATCTCGTCGAGCGTGTAGCCGATCGCCAGCTTGGCGGCGATCTTGGCGATCGGGAAGCCGGTGGCCTTGGACGCCAGCGCGGACGACCGCGACACCCGCGGGTTCATCTCGATCACGATGAGCCGGCCGTCTTTCGGGTCCACCGCGAACTGGATGTTGCAGCCGCCGGTGTCGACGCCGACCTCGCGCAGGATCGCGATGCCCAGGTCCCGCATCGTCTGGTACTCGCGGTCGGTCAGCGTCATCGCCGGGGCCACGGTCACCGAGTCGCCGGTGTGCACACCCATCGGGTCGAAGTTCTCGATCGAGCACACCACCACGACGTTGTCGCGGTTGTCGCGCATCAGCTCGAGCTCGAATTCCTTCCAGCCGTAAATCGATTCCTCGATCAGCACGTTCGCGGTCGGCGACGCCGCGAGCCCGTCACCGGCCATCCGCTCGACGTCCTCGATCGAGTACGCCATCCCCGAGCCCAGGCCGCCCATGGTGAACGAGGGCCGGACCACCACCGGAAGGCCGAGCTCGGCGACCGTGTCGCGGACCTCGTCCATCGTGTAACAGACCCGCGACTTCGCCGACTCCCCACCGACTTTGGCGACGATGTCCTTGAACCGCTGGCGGTCCTCGCCGCGCTGGATGGCGTCGAAGTCGGCGCCGATCATCTCGACGTCATAGCGCTCCAGCACGCCGTCCTCGTACAGCGAGACGGCGGTGTTCAGCGCGGTCTGCCCCCCGAGAGTGGCCAGCACGGCGTCGATCTTGTTGCCCCGCGCGGCCTGCTGGGCGATCACCTTCTCGACGAACGCGGGGGTGATCGGTTCGACGTAGGTGTGGTCGGCGTACTCCGGGGCGGTCATGATCGTCGCCGGGTTGGAGTTGATCAGGGTGACCTCGAGGCCCTCCGCGCGCAGTACGCGGCAGGCCTGGGTGCCGGAATAGTCGAACTCGGCGGCCTGACCGATCAGGATCGGGCCGGACCCGATGACCAGGACGTGGTTGAGGTCGTCGCGACGTGGCATCTACTTCTCCCCCGCCATCAGGTCGATGAATTGGTCGAACAGGTAGTTCGCGTCATGTGGTCCGGCCGCGGCCTCCGGGTGGTACTGCACCGAAAACGCGCGCCCGTCAACGAGTTTGATGCCCTCGACGACACCGTCGTTGGCGCAGGTGTGGCTGACCATGGCGGGGCCGAAGTCGGTATTGAAAACCTCGCCCCGCTCTCCTTCCAGCGCGAAACCGTGGTTCTGCGCGGTGATCGCGACGTTGCCGGTCTGGTGGTCGATCACCGGCACGTTGATGCCGCGGTGCCCGAACACCATCTTGTAGGTGGAGCGCCCCAGCGCCCGGCCGAGGATCTGGTTGCCGAAGCAGATGCCGAACAGCGGGATTCCGGCGCCGAGTACCTCTCGCGTCACCCCGACGATGTGGTCGGCGGTGGCCGGGTCACCGGGGCCGTTGGACAGAAACACCCCGTCTGGCCGCAAGTCGGCGATCTGGGAGAACGTCGCTTCGGCGGGCAGCACGTGGGTGGTGATGCCACGCTTGGCGAAGTTACGCGGCGTGTTGGTCTTGATCCCAAGGTCGATCGCGGCGACCGTGAAGCGTTGCGGCCCTTCGGAATCCACGGTGTACACGGCGTCGGTGGAGACCTGGCCGGCCAGGTCGGCGCCCAGCATCGACGGCTGGTTACGCAC
Source organism: Actinomycetes bacterium (assembly GCA_023416315.1). Lineage (GTDB taxonomy): Bacteria > Actinomycetota > Actinomycetes > Mycobacteriales > Mycobacteriaceae > Mycobacterium. The sequence goes on along the minus strand of JAEZIA010000220.1, from coordinate 701 downwards.
CCGGTTGAGCAGTTCGTCGGGGTGCGCCAGCGCCGGACCGGAGAACACCCCGGCCTTCATCGAACCCTGGGTGCGCAGGTGGCGCACCACCGCGCGGGTGTCGACACCGGCGATTCCGACGATGCCCTGACGTTTGAGCTCGTCGTCCAGGGTTCCGCTCGCCCGCCAGTTCGAGGCGCGTGGCGACGGATCCCGCACCACGTAGCCCGCCACCCAGATCTTGTCGCCCCGGCTTTCGGCATCCTCGTGGTTCCAGCCGGTGTTGCCGATCTGCGGTGCGGTGGCCACCACGATCTGCCGGTGATAGCTGGGGTCGGTCAGGGTCTCCTGATATCCGGACATCCCGGTGGAGAACACCGCCTCGCCGAGCGTCTGCCCGACCGCGCCGAACTCGGTGCCGGTGTAGACGCGCCCGTCCTCCAACACCAGATGGGCTTTTGGTGTCACGCTGCTTCTCCTGTTGTCGTCCACCGGGCGTAGTCGCGGCGGTCGTCGCCGCGAAAGCCCGTATCAATCTCGGTGCCTGAGGGCAGCCGCCACCGGATCGCCAGAATCCCGTCCGGCGACTCGGTCTTGTTCCGGCCGCCCGGGATGACCCTTCCGGCCAGTCCGCGCTCGGTGCGGATGTCGGTGATCGCGTCCTGCGGGATCCAGATCGGTGTCGCGCCGGAGCGCTCGAGCAGAATGCCCTCGGGGTAGCG
>JAEZIA010000208.1 GCA_023416315.1 Actinomycetes bacterium | reverse complement strand
CCCGTCGAGGCACGTCACGGTGTTGGCGTCGGGGTCAAAGGCGCTGGCGGCGTTCTTGATCCACCTCGCCCCCTTGGGCATCACCGAGGATTCGTCGCGCTCGGTCGTCGCAGCCTTCGCCTGTCCGCCGCCGACCAGTGTCCACAGCGGTTGGTAATAGTGCTTGTCCGACGGTTCGATGATCGCGACATCGCTGTAGCCCTTGCGCAGTAATCGGGCCGCGACGGTGATGCCGGCGGTGCCGCCGCCGACGATCAGGAGCTGGTGCTTGGCAGTGATGGCCATGATGTTTCCTTGTTCTTCAGGCGTTCTGGCTGGCGTCAGCCCATGCGCCGTACCCGCCGAGGATGTCGCTGACGTCGGCGAAGCCGTTCTTGCGCAGCAGGCTGGCCGCGACCGACGAGCGGTAGCCGCCCGCGCAGTACACGACCGTCGGTTTGGCGGGGTCCAACTCCCCCAGCCGAGCCGGCAACTGCCCCACCGGGATCGGGATGGCATGCGGGATGGATCCGGCCTCGACCTCGCCCGGATTGCGGACGTCGACGATCTGCAAGTCGCGCACCTGTGCCGCCCGGTCGTCGAATCCCTTGGCAGTCAACCGGGATGCCACTTCGACGTCGTCGCGGTGGGCGAGCATCGCTTGATAGGGCTCGGCGAGGTAGCCGATCACCCGGTCGAAGCCGATCCGAGCCAGCCGGTTCTTGCCTTCGAGCTCCTGGCCGGGCTCGGTGAACAGGACGATATCGACGTCGGACTTGAGCACGGAGCCGGCGAACTCGGCGTAACGACCTTCGAGTCCGATGTTGATCGCATGGCGCAGATGGCCCTGCGCGAACTCCTCGGGTGCGCGCCCGTCCACCAGGACCGCGCCCCGATCAACTGCCGCGCGGGCCTGGTCGTAGGTCATCGCCGCAGGCAGCTCGGTCTCGTCCAACAGCTGGCGATGTTTGCGATTGAGGACCGCGTCGTAGACGAAGTAACCAGGCGCGGGCGGTTGTCCCGCGGTGACGAGGCTCATGAAGGTCGCCTTGTCGGGGGCACGCAGTGCGTAGTTCGTCGCCTTCTGCTCGCCGATGGTGGACCACCGATCGGTGGACAGGTTTTTCCCACAGGCCGAACCGGCGCCGTGCGCGGGATAAACCCGGGTCGCATCCGGCAGTGTCATCAGCTTGTTGTGCAGTGAGTCGTACAGCTTGTCGGCGAGTTCGTCGCGCGTGAAGCCGATCGAGGCCAACAGGTCGGGACGGCCGACATCGCCGATGAACAGCGTGTCGCCTGTCATCACCCCATAGGGAACGAGGTCACCTGCATGCTCGTAGACCACGACGCTCATCGACTCCGGGGTGTGCCCGGGGGTGTGGCGAAACTCCAGCGTGACATCGCCAAGCGAGTACCGTTCGCCGTCTGCGACACCCATCGCGTCGAACTCGGTCTCAGCGACCGAGGAGTAGACGATCTTGGCGCCGGTGGCCTTGGCCAGTTCGAGGTGACCGGACAGGAAGTCGGCGTGGAAGTGGGTCTCGATCACCAATTCGATGGTCAAGCCGAGTTCCGTGGCATCGGCCACGTACTCCGCCACGTCGCGCTGAGGGTCGACAACGACTGCGCGGCCAGTGTTCTCGTCACCAATCAGATATGAAGCGTGGGACAGGCAGTCCAGGTAGTACTGCTGAAGAATCATCGCCGTTCTCTTCCGTTCGGTTCGTAGATGGTGCCTTGCCATACCCCTGGGGGTATAGTTGCCTTACCCGTGACGATACCCCCATGGGTATTCAAAGCCAAAGGGACTTTCGTCACACGGACCGGAAGGAACCCCATCTCCCATGACCGCCCCCGCCACCATCGACTCTCAGCGCCTCAGCGACCGCCTGGGCTCGGACTCGCCGCCGCGAATCCTGGACGTGCGCACACCGAGTGAGTTCGAGACCGCACATATCGCCGGCGCCTACAACGTCCCGCTGGACCTGCTGCGCGAGCATCGCGACGAGATCGTCAGCCACCTCGACGAGGACGTCGTCTTGGTCTGCCGCTCAGGTCACCGGGCCTCGCAAGCGGAGGAGACCTTGCGCGCCGCCGGTCTGGGCAATCTGCACATCCTGGATGGCGGAATCGCCGCATGGACGGCGAACGGGTTTGCCGTCACGCGAGGGGTTCAGCGCTGGGATCTTGAGCGGCAGGTGCGACTCGTCGCCGGATCAATAGTGCTGACCAGCATTCTGGGCAGCCTCGCCGCACCAAAGCTCAAGTGGATCGCCGCAGCGATCGGCGGTGGACTGACAGTCGCGTCCCTGACCAACACGTGCGCCATGGGCATCGCGTTGTCGAAGTTGCCCTATAACCGTGGCGCGAACTGTGATGCAGACACGGTCGTCGCACAGCTCATCCGACCGCGGGATCAGAACCTGGGCGCCTAACCTGACCGCATGCAGATCACTTTCCCCGCGCCCGCAGGTCCGCTCCCGGCCTATCAGGCCCGCCCGGCCGGGGACGGGCCGTGGCCGGGCGTCGTGATCGTGCACGACGCGATGGGCATGACCAGTGATATCAAGCGCATCACCGACCGGTTCGCCGAGAACGGCTATCTGGCGATCACCCCGGCGCTGTATCACCGCGGCAACCGGCTGCTGTGCGTGGTGCGGACGCTGCAGGCGTTCAAGAACGGCAAGGGCACCGCGGTCGACGACCTGATCGCGGCGCGTGATCACCTGGTGGCCGACCCGCAGTGCACGGGCAAGGTCGGCATCATCGGGTTCTGCATGGGCGGCGGCTTCTGCCTGGTGCTGGCGCCGACGGGCAAGTTCGACGCGGCGGCGCCGAACTACGGCGAATGGCCCAAGGACCTTTCGGCTATTCCGAATTCGTGCCCGACGGTGGCCAGCTACGGCGCCAAGGACTGGATGCTCAAGGGTGCGGCCGGAAAGCTGGAGGGCTTGCTCGCCGAGCGCGACGTGCCGCGTGACATCAAGGAGTATCCGAACGTCGGGCATTCCTTCATGAACGACTGGGACATTCCCGCGCCGGTACAGACCATCGTCGGCATCGGCGGGATGGCGTATTCACAGCCCGAGGCCGAGGATGCGTGGCAGCGGGTGTTCGCCTTCTTCGGCAAGCACCTCAGCGGTGCAGGGTCGGCCGGTAGCTGAGCTCCTGGATGCGCCCGTCGAGCAGCCGGCTGTCGATCAGTTCGAGGTCGAAGTCGGCGGCGCCGCGGAAGATCGGGTCGTCGCCGGTCTTGCCGGTGATGACGGGGAAGATCGTCACCTGCACGCGGTCGACGAGGCCGGCCGCCATCAGGGCACGGTTCATCGAGAGGCTGCCGTGCGAGCGCAATGGCACGTCGGAATCGCCCTTGAGCCGGGCGACGACGTCGACGGCGTCCCCGCTGACGACGGTGGCGTCCGGCCACTTCACCTGTTCGGTGAGGGTGGTGGACACGATCGTCGTCGGCAGATCCATCATCCGGGCGACCCACAGGTCTTCGACCGACTCCTCTTCGCCGACGTCGAGCAGCTGGACGAACGCCCGATAGGTGTTGGCGCCGAACACCATTCGTTGCGGCTTGTCGTACTGGCCGAGCCGGCGCTCGAGCAGTTCGGGCCCCTGCTTACCCCAGTAGCCGCCCCAGTCGCCGCCGTTGACGCCGCCGAAGCCGTCCACGCTGGAGAAGACGTCCCACGTGTAGGTAGTGGTCATGGAGGTATTGACTTGCGGCGCGCGCGGAACTCATCGCCCAGGCTGTAGTTATCGCGACACATCGCGAGTGGCGGTGTCGATAACTACAGCCTGGGCGCGTTGTTCGCGCGTTAGTCTCCGGTATGGCGCGAAAGATGCGGGACGTCGAGTTCCGAAAACACCAAATGGACCACGTCATGGAGCCTCACATCGCTCCGATTAACGAGTTCGTGGCGACGCTTCAGAACCTCGACGGACGCGGTTGGCTGCCCTCCGTTGCCCCTCTACACGGAGGATCCGACGCCGTGATCTTAAGTGTGCTTCGGGATCCCGGGCCAAAGACACAACAGGGCACCGGCTCGGGGCTCTTATGCATTGAAAATGACGACCCCACTGCTGAAGCTCAATGCAAGCTATTCGATGAGTACGGAATTTCGCCCCGTTGGGTCTTACCGTGGAACGCGTACCCCTGGTACATCAACCGCAAGCCACGTGCCGCAGAGAAGGACGTCGGCGCACAAGTGTTGTGCGACCTGATCGGGTTGACCCGCAATCTGCGTGTTGTGCTTCTACAAGGCAACGATGCGCGCGACGCTTGGAATCGCGTGGCGAAGCTCTGTCCGGACCTGCTCGAGACACGCATGCTGGAGGTGATCGAAAGCATTCACCCCGGGCCCCAATCACTATGGACAAACGACCCAGTAGAACGGCAAGCCCGCAAAGACAAGCAGCGCCGAGCATTCGAACGAATGGCTAGCGTGATCCAGGACGGAACGTAGTCCGGAACTCATCGCAAGTCTTTACAGGATGTAGAGCATCTCCTGATACGTCGGCAGCGGCCAGAGGTCGTCGGCGACAACGCTCTCCAGCTCATCGGCGGCTTCCCGCACCGCGGCCATCGCCGGCAGCACGGTGTCGCGGTAGTACACCGCCTCCTCCAACGCGCCCTCCACGTGCGCTCCCACAGCAGCCTTGAGATCGCCCAGTGCCTTGGTCAGCGACGCGATCGGCGCCGACACCGACTCCAGCAGCGTCGTATCGGCCGAGACGCCGGCCGCCTTCAACGCCGCGACGTTCTGTGCCAGCTCGGTCTGGTAGCGGATTGCCGCGGGCAGGATCACCGTCGAGCCCAGTTCCAGCGCCAGCTTGGCCTCCACACTGATGGTCAGCACGTACTGCTCCAGGCGCACCTCGTAGCGGCTGTGCAGTTCGCGCTCGCTGAACACCCCGTACTTCTCGAACAGCGCGATCGCCTCGGGCTTGATCAGCTCGGGGATGGCATCCGGGGTCGTCTTCAGATTCGGCAGCCCCCGCTCCGCCGCCTCGATCTGCCAGTTCTCCGAATACCCGTCGCCGTTGAACACCACCGCGCCGTGCTCGGTGATGATGTCGGTCAACAGCTTCTGCACCGCGGTGTCGAAGTCCTCCCCCTCGCCGATCGCCTTCTCCAGCACCGTGGCCATGTAGTCGAGCGAGTCGGCCATGATCGTGTTGATGATGATCATCGGCACCGCGACGGTCTGGCCCGAGCCCGGCGCACGGAACTCGAACCGGTTGCCGGTGAACGCAAATGGGCTGGTGCGGTTGCGGTCGCCGGGATCGGTCGGCAACGTCGGGAGGGTGTCGACGCCAATGTGCATGACACCCTTGCCCTTTGACGACGTCGCCGCGCCCTTGGCGATCTGCTCGAACACGTCGGCCAACTGCTCGCCCAGGAAGATCGAAATGATCGCAGGCGGAGCCTCGTTGGCACCCAACCGGTGATCGTTGGTGGCCGAGGCCACCGACACCCGCAGCAGGCCACCGAACTTGTGCACGGCGCGGATCACCGCCGCGCAGAACACCAGGAACTGGGCGTTCTCGTGCGGCGTGTCCCCCGGCACCAGCAGGCTGCCGAACTGCGCGTTGCCCACCGAGAAGTTCACGTGCTTACCCGAGCCGTTGACCCCGGCGAACGGCTTCTCGTGGAACAGGCATTCCATACCGTGCTTGTGGGCGACGGTCTTGAACACCGTCATCAGCAGCTGCTGGTGATCGGACGCGATGTTGGCCCGCTCGAACATCGGCGCCACCTCGAACTGCGCGGGCGCGACCTCGTTGTGGCGGGTCTTGGCGGGGATGCCGAGCTTGAACAGCTCCCGCTCGGTGTCCATCATGAAGCCGAGCACCCGCTCGGGCACCGCACCGAAGTAATGGTCGTCGAACTCCTGGCCCTTGGGTGGCTTCGCGCCGAACAGCGTGCGCCCGGCGTTGATCAAGTCGGGCCGTGCCAGGAAGAAATGCCGATCCACCAGGAAGTACTCCTGCTCGGGGCCGCAGAATGACACCACATGCTCGAAATCCTTGTGCCCGAACAGCTTCAGGATCCGCTCGGCATGCGCGCCCATCGCCTGCTGACTGCGCAGCAGCGGGGTCTTGAAGTCGAGCGCCTCACCGGTCATCGACACGAACACCGTGGGGATGCACAGCGTGTTGCCGTTCGGGTTCTCCAGAATGTAGGCGGGGCTGGTGACGTCCCAGCCGGTGTAGCCGCGCGCCTCGAAGGTGCTGCGCAGTCCCCCGGACGGGAAGCTCGACGCGTCGGGTTCACCCTGGATCAGCGTCTTGCCCGCGAATTCGGCCAACGTCTGCCCGTCGGACACCGGCTCGAGGAAGCTGTCGTGCTTCTCGGCGGTCAACCCGGTCATGGGATAGAAGACGTGGGCGTAGTGCGTCGCACCCTTCTCCAGCGCCCAGTCCTTCATCGCGACGGCGACCGTGTCGGCGACCGCGGGGTCCAGCTTGGCACCCTTCTCGATCGTGGCGATGACCGACTTGTAGACCGACTTCGGCAACCGCGCCTGCATCTCGGCCTTGGTGAACACGTTGGACCCGAAGATCTCGCCCGGTTCCTCGCCGGGGTCGAAGCTGACAGCCGGAGGCTCGTAGGCCTCGACGTTGACGATGGCCTGGAGACGTGCCGCGTTTCCGCTCAACTGAAAGTCCTCTGCAAACAGGACGTCCGCGTCTGCTTCGCGAACGTGACCGGCCCACCCTAGGAACCCGACATTCCAGTCTCGTTACGGCGACATCACCGCCGTTGTGCGATTTGGGCAAAGTTGGACCCGTCGCCATCAAAACTTGTCGGTGGGTCGAACTAGTGTTCGAAGTATGAGTTCGAATGTCGTGTACAGAGCGGTCACGGCATTACGCGCCGCGTACGCCGAGTTCGCGGCTCTCGAACTCGACACCCTGACTCACCGCGAACTTCTGGACGTCCTCGGCGAGGTCGACGCTCTGGACCGCCAACTGCCCTCGCAATCGCACCGCATCCTCGCCAGGCTGGCGGCCGAGGCGTGCCCACAGAAGCTCGGCGCCAAGACGCTTCCCGATCTGGTGGCCACCCGCCTGCGGGTCTCCCGCGCCGAAGCCAAGCGACGGGTCCGCGACGCCGCGACCCTGGGGCCGCGGTCTTCCCTCGCCGGTGAGCCGCTGGCGCCGGTCCTGGAACTGACAGCGCGAGCGCAGGCGGACGGTGAGATCGGCCATGAGCATGTCGCGATCATCGGGAGGTTCTTCCGGAAGCTGCCGGACTGGGTCGACGCACGGACTCGTGCCCAGGCCGAGGCCGATCTCGTGCTCAACGCGCGCGGTCTCACGCCGGAGGAACTGCAGCAGATTGCCGATCGGCTACGGGCACTGATCGACCAGGACGGGCCGATGCCCGATGACGCCGAACGGGCGCGCCGGCGCGGATTATGGATCGGCAAGCAGCAGGCCGACGGTATGACGCCGGTGCACGGCTTACTCGACCCGGAATGCCGTGCGACGCTCGAGGCGGTCAACGCCCGGTGGGCTGCTCCCGGTATGTGCAATCCCGACGACGAGAGCCCGTGCATCTCCGGCACACCGAGCCACGACCAGATCGCCGGTGATGGGCGATCCACCGCGCAGCGTAACCATGACGCGCTGATTGCGATGGGGCGCAGCGTCTTGTCATCGGGTGAATTGGGCCGCCACAACGGCTTACCGGCGATGATCATCGTCTCGACGACGCTGCAGGACCTCACGGACGCGGCGGGCGTCGGCGTGACCGCCGGCGGCTCGCTGCTGCCGATGAGTGACGTCATCCGACTCGCCTCGCACGCGCATCACAGCCTGGTGGTGTTCGACAAACACAGCGCGCGTCCGCTGTACCTCGGCCGGTCCAAGCGCATCGCTACGGCCGACCAGCGCATCGTGCTGCTGGCGCGCGATCGCGGCTGTACCCGCCCCGGCTGCACGGTATGCGGCTACGACTGCCAGGTGCACCATGTCAGCGGCTGGGCCGGTGGCGGTCCGACCGACGTCGACAAGATGGTGCTGGCCTGTCCGCCCGACAACCGACTCGCCGACGACGGCTACTGCGTGCGGATCCTGCCCGACGGATCGGTCGAATGGATCCCGCCGCCGGAGAACGATGTCGGCCAGGCCCGGACCAACGTCTATCACCATCCGGAACGGATGTTGACGACCTCGGATGTCGAATCAGAGGCGGGCGACGACGAGGTCGCGTGACCTGACCGGTGGAACCGGGGACAATGGCGAGCATGCCTACGCACCGCGACCACGACCACGACATCGATGCCGCTATCGATGAACGAGCCGTGAGTGTCAGCGAGCGCAAACACGAGGCCGCGGGCGTGAAGGCCGTGATGGTCAGCATGCAGCGCGCCCTTGAGCAGATGGGTCCGGTGCGCACCGCCGCCGCCCTGATTCGACTCAACCAGCGGCACGGATTCGACTGCCCGGGCTGCGCCTGGCCGGAGGAGCACGGCGGACGCAAGTTCGCCGAGTTCTGCGAGAACGGCGCCAAGGCGGTCGCCGAGGAGGCGACCAAGCGCCGCGTGACCCCGGAGTTCTTCGCCATGCACTCGGTGGCCGAGCTGGCGGCCAAGCCCGAATACTGGCTGTCACAACAGGGCCGGCTCACCCACCCGATGGTCCTTCGCCCCGGTGAGCAGCACTACCGTCCGATCGACTGGGACGACGCCTACCGACTGATCGCCGAGCACCTGGGCGCCCTGGCATCACCGGACGAGGCGGTGTTCTACACCTCCGGACGCACCAGCAACGAGGCGGCGTTCCTCTACCAGCTGCTCGT
>JAEZIA010000200.1 GCA_023416315.1 Actinomycetes bacterium | reverse complement strand
CTACGCCGCCAAACAAGCTGCGGCCCAAGGTTTGCACGTCGACATCGTCATCACCGGCGTCGTGGGTGCACTGGCACTGACGCTGTTCGTTCGACGCCAGCTGGCCGCGTCGCATCCGCTGATCGACGTGCGGCTGTTCGCCAACCGCGGGTTCTCCGGCGTCATCACCGCCAACATGTTGTCGATCCTTGGCCTGTCCGGAGTGCTGTTCTTCCTGTCCCAATTCTTTCAACTGGTCGACGGCTACAGTCCGTTGCAGGCCGGGCTGGCCGAACTGCCCGCCGCGGTGGCGGCGATGGTCTTCGGAGTGCTGGCCGGCGTGGCCGTGCGGTACTGGTCACCGCGCGCGGTGCTCTCAACCGCGCTGGCCGTGATCGGTGCGGCGCTGGCATCGCTGACGCTGATCACTCCGACGACGCCGTATCTGCCGCTCGGGATCGCGCTGTTCGTCATCGGCGCCGGCCTCGGGCTGGCCTTCGCGGTGGCCAACGACATCATCATCACCAGCGTCCCGCCGGAACGGACCGGCGCCGCCGCAGGCGTCTCCGAGACCGCCTACGAGCTAGGCATGGCGCTCGGTATCGCGTTGCTCGGCAGCGTGATCGCCGCCGTGTCCCGCGAACAGGAACACTCCCTGCTGACGGCGAGCAAGAGCGGATTCACCGACGGGTTCGCCGCAGCCGCCGGGATCGGTTCGGCACTGCTGCTGACCTCGGCGGTGGCGGTGTGGATCCTGCTCAAGCCACCGCCCGAGCCCCGCTTCTCCCCTATGGTTGCACCAACTCCGAGAAAGGTCTCCGATGACCGTTGAATCCACCGACCAGGAACTGAGACATTCGGGCTATCAGCCCGAACTGAAGCGGACCCTCGGCGGCTTCCAAGTGTTCGCGATATCGTTCGCGTTCATCTCCGTCCTCGTCGCGATCTTCGCGACTTACGGTGCGGTGCTGAACTATTCGGGACCAGTCGGGATCTGGCTATGGATCATCGCCGCAGCCGGCCAAACACTCGTCGCGCTGGTGGTGGCGCAGTTCGCCGCGCGCATCGCGCTCACCGGCTCGTCCTATCAGTGGGCCTCACGTCTGGCGAACCCGAAAGTCGGTTGGTTCTTCGGCTGGCTGACATTCTGGTTCCTCGCTATCGGGGTGGTCGCGATGAACAGCGCACTGGCCAGCCAAGCCCTCATGCCACTGCTCGGCATGGCACCCGACGAAGGTACCGCCCGACTGATCACGTTGGCGCTGATGCTCGCCGAGGCCGCGCTCGTCATCGCATCCACCCGGCTGCTCGGCAAGGTCACCTCGACCACAGTGGCACTCGAATTGGGGATCTTGGCGCTGCTGATCGTCGTCCTCGGAGCGATCATGGTCTTCTCCGGTGATGGCACCGCCGCCAATCTGGTCTCCCGCGGTGTCGCCGCCGACGCGCCCAACTACTTCGCCATCGGCGGTGGACTGATGGCCGGCATGATCATGGGCCTGACCACTCTGGTCGGTTTCGACTCCGCGGCGAATCTCGCTGAGGAGGCCAAGGATCCGTTCCGCACCGTCCCCCGCGCGATCGTCTCCTCGGTGGTCGTCTCGGCGACCGTCGGCTTGCTGTTCGTTATCGTCTTGACACTGGCCATCAAAGACATCAACGCCGTGAGCACCAGCGGATCACCCGTGGCCACGATCATTCGCGGTCAGCTCGGGCCAGTGACTGAACGAATCCTGCTGACCGGCATCACGTTTGCGATGTTCGGTGCGGGCATGGTGATGATCGCCGCCTGCTCGCGACAAGCCTTCGCCATGGCCCGCGACTCCCGGTTCCCCGCCCACCAGCTATTCCGAAAGGTCAGCTCGCGCACCCATACCCCGGTGCCCGCCACGATCCTGATCCTGGTGATCGGGGCGGCGTTGATGCTCATCCTGCCCGGCGACGCACTGCTGCAGTTGATCGTCGCATCGACGATCCTGCCCGCTGTTCTGTACGGCGGGATCGTCGTGCTGTATCTCTGCGTACGCAAACGCCTCAACACCAAAGCGGGCGGCTTCAGCCTCGGCCGGTTCGAAACCCCGGTGGCCTACATCGCACTGGTGTGGGTGGCGTTCTCGATCTTCGCGCTCGTATCGCCCAATGAAGCAAGGGTTCCCGGGCTGATTGTCCTCGGTCTTATCGTCCTCGGCGGGCTCTACTTCGTGACGCTGCTGTTCACCAACCGCGGGGTGCTGGAGGCCGAACCCGGCGACGAGGGGGCGTTCTGAGCCGCAACCCATTGCCAGAAAGTCGGCTGGTGTGACGTTTGTGAGGTTATAGTTCCGCTCGAGGCTGCATGCTCCTTTGCTGCACCACGTCGCACAATGGCGGCAGCCCCGATGGAACTGGGGGAGACACATGGTGGCTGCGGCGCACATCGTCGGGCGGGTCGGCGGCTTGGCGGCGGCGTTGGGGATCGGAGCTGCGCTGGCGGTCGCGGGCGCAACCGTCGCGCAGGCGAGCCCGTCGGAATCCTCGACCAGCGGCTCATCATCGGCCCGGAGCGCGGGTTCGGCGGCGACCGCGGGCACGGGATCGACAAAGAGGACCACCGCCCCCCACAGCTTCAAGAAACCGGTGTCCTCGCCCGCCCGCATCGCAGGCTCCGGCGCCCCACCCCGGCTTCTCGCGGCATCGACACCCAAACTGCCTGGCCGCGCCACCGTGATGGTGCCGGCCCTGGCCTCGCTGCTGGGAGCCGTACCGCCCGGGCGATCGGTCGAGCCCGCCATCGGGACGGCCGGTCGGGCCCCGCGGGCCGCCGCAAGCGCGGCCCCCACAGTCGAAGCAACCGCACCGGCGCCCAACCCCATATTCGTGGGATCGATCGCGCTCAGTGGTCTACTGACCTTGGCCGTCAGCCCCGATAACAACACCCTCTACGCCGTCCCCGGAAACCTCACCGCGGTGGGTCCGAACACGTCGATCTCGGTCATCGATTCCCGGACCTACAAAGTCAAGTCGACGATCAGCCCCGGTTTCGCCGTCACCAAGATCGCCGTCGGTCCGAGCGGGCTCATCTACGCTGTCGGCACGAAGGGCGCTGGCACACAATGGGATCCGGCCACCGGCGTGATCGGGATCATCGACGCGCAATCGGGCAAAACCATCGGCAGTTATGTCAACATCAACCCGAGCCTGGTGTCTGTCGCGGTCACTCCCAACGAGAAGTCGATTGTCGTCGGCTGCTCCGACGGCACGTTCGCCGTCCTCGACGCCACCAGGCGAGGCGTCATGGCACCACAGCTCGACGGCACGCTGCCCGGCCTGATCATGGACACCACGCTGGCGACGATTCCCGGCGAGGTGGCGATCAGCCCCGACAGCAGGACGGCTTGGGTGGTCCCGGTCGTCATGGTGGCCGGTTCCAAGACTCCGGTTGGCACCACCATGGCCCGAGTCGATCTGGTCACCGGCGCGACCAGCTACCTCACGACGACCGGCGGTGCCCGCTTCGGCGGTAGTGTCGTCGCGAGTCCCGATGGCAGCAAGGTGTATGTCACCTTGTCCGATGCCGGAACCTACGCCGCCAGCGTCGGCGTCATCAGCGTGGCCACCGGCGGGTGGGAAGCCAAGACTTACGTATCCGCCTACCCGGCAAGTGATGCCGCCCTGAGCCCCGACGGTGCGTACGTATACGTCAGCTCGACAACTGCCCTCTATACGATCGATGCTCGAACCCTGCAGCCGATCAGCACCCTCGACGCGACGGTCTCGTCCCAATTCCAAGGCTACGGCCGCGATCTGGCGGTGAGCCCCGACGGCAAGCGGATCTACCTCGCCGGCCAGTGGGCGAATGTCGCTGTCGTCGACGCCTACCCGTCGTTCACCGTGACGGTGGGAATCCCCAAAGCCAGCAACGGTGTCGTCACCGGATCGGTCACGTGGGGCAACCCCGGCGACAAAACACTGAAATACACCGTGAGCACGACAACCAAAGGCAAGGTGAAGATCACCTCCACCGGATCATTCACCTTCACGCCATCGGCTGCTGCGCGCCATGCCGCATCCTCGATCACCGCCACCGCAACGGACAAGACCGCGACGTTCACCGTGACCATCACCAACGGCGTGGGAGCGAAGGTCTCGGTGCCGGTGACAGTGACGATCAGTCCGAAGAACTCCGCACCGAGCGGGGTGAAGGCGAGCGTGAAGAGTCCTGTCGCCATCACCGGAGTGGTCACCGGCACGATCAAAGCCAGCGACGCCGACAAAGACACCTTGACCTACACCGCCACCACCCCGACCAAGGGAACCGTGGTGTTCGGCGAGAAGGGAACCTTCACCTACACACCGTCGGTCACCGCCCGGCTCGCCGCCGAAGCGCCGGGCGCCATCAGCCTGGACAAGACCGACACGTTCACGGTGACCGTCAAAGACGCCCACGGCGGGTCGACGTCTGTGCTGGTCAAGGTCGCCGTGTCGCCATTGGGCGGTCCGTCCAGCGCGGCCGGATTGCTACTCAAGCTGCCGTCGCAATCGGACACCATCTACGCCGAGAAGATCAAAGGCAAGGACGGCAAGTACCGCATGGTCGTCTACATGTCCGGCATGACCCAAACGGTGGAATCGACCGCTGACGCCGTCTTTTCGAACGGCGGCCTGCTGCGTCGCGATGTGCAGGACTACATCGACAAGGCCTACGTGGCATTCGGCAAGCCCAAGGAAATCCAGCTGGTGGGATACAGCAACGGCGGCCAGCAGATGCAGAACTACGCCGCAGCCGGTACCTACAAAGCCAACGTGACCTCAGTCGTTCTCTTCGCGGCACCGCTCATCAAGACGACCACCGACTTTGGTTCGGATGCAATCGCTTTCATCGACACGAACGATCCTGTCCCCAACAGGTTCAGTCATTCGGACAGCATGTGGAACACCGATACCAAAGGTATCTACTGGTACACGTCAAACAGTTCCTGCCCGAACTGCCTGGACTACGCCTACCACGCCGCGCCGAGTTATGGCACCATCGCCGCCCAGTTCGACACGCAAGCGCAACTTCCGCTGGCTCCAGCGGTTTACCGCAAGATGGCGGCGAACATTCTGCGATTTGCCGGCACCCGGGTCAGCACCCGGCCGGCACTTCAGGTCATCTTCATGTAGCGACTGACCTCGCCAACTCGGGGACGATCGCCGCACGAAACTATGCTGACTTCCCCTCGTCACGGGTGTAGGCTGCACAAACATCAGGATGGGGCGTTGCACGGCCATTCCGACCGTGCGGAGTCACACCTTAGAAACTGGGGGCGGTCGTGCGAAAACCACAGTGCTACCTTGTTTTTGGACTCGTTTCTGTCCTGACACCCGTCGGCCTCGTCCAGGCGACACCGGCCGCCGCGGACTGTGACAGCGCGGGCTACGCCACGGTGTGCGCCCAGGGCGAAGTCCGCGGCGGCGGTCCCACGCCCCCGAGCGCCGGGCCCGTCTACCCTGGCTACTGCGCCGACCCCTGGTACTGCGACGACGCCTGGGGCATCGACATCGACCTCAACCCCCGCCCACCGGTACGTCCCCCCAACCGGCCGGGCCGACCTGGCATCGGCCCGCGCTGACCCGTCAAAATATTAGGAGCAGTCGAATGTTGGTCCGCAGCTTGCTCAGCGCCGGCATCATCTCAGGCGCAATGATTCTCGGCAGCGCCGCAACCGCCGTCGCCGACGAACCCAACTGTACGGCAGGCGATCTCACCCAGGTCATGTCCGGCGTCAATGCCGGCATGTCGGTCTACCTCTTCACCCATCCCGACGTGAACGCCTTCTTCACCGGCCTCAAGGGCAAGTCGCGCGACGAAATGCGCACGGCCGTCGCCGATTACCTGCAGGCGAACCCGCAGGTGAAAGACGAGCTCCGCGCTGTGCGTCAGCCGGCCGCCGACTTCCGCGCACGGTGCGACGCGCAGTTGCCCGACGATATGGGGCCGATGGGCTAGCCGCCTACCGAGCCCGCTTGCTCCCGCCGGTCCCGGACTTCGAGGCCTTCTTTCCGGTGTCCCCGGGCTTCGCCGCCGGCGCCTTGTGGCTCGACCCTGCGGGCACCCGTGCCCCGCCGATCCGGAAGTTGTTGATCGCAATGCCCGGGCCGGCCTTGGTGACCGTCTGACCGTTGGCGAACACCGTCCCGGCCAGCGCGAGCGGACCCGGCCCCGCCGTCACCGTGTTGCTGCCGCCCAGGACGTTGAACCCGGCGGTGAGATTGCCGCCCGTCCCGCCGGCCGACACGTTGTTGTTGTTGCTCAACCCGTTCAGGGTGAGGTTGTAGTTGCTGCCGGCGCCGCCGACGGTCAACGTGTTGTTGCTGCCGACCAGGTTGTACACCGCGTTCTGATAGCCGCCCAGCGATTCGAGCGTATTGCCGGTGCCGCCCAACAGATTTGCGGCCGTGTTATAGATGCCGCCGGTGATCGTGACCGCGTTGCCGGTGCCGAACCAGTTCAGTGCGGTGTTGCCGTTGCCGCCGTTCGTCGTCACGGTGTTGCCGCTGCCGAGCAGGTTGCGTACGGCGTTCGCGTAGCCGCCGGTGATCGTGATGGTGTTGCCGTTGCCGAGGATGTTGCGGCCCCAGTTCGCGTAGCCGCCCGTGGTCGCCACGGTGTTGTTGCTGCCGAAGATGTTGGTCGCGGTGTTCACCAGGCTGCCGACTGTCGCGACGGTGTTGGTGTCGCCCAGAATGTTGGTAGCCCAGTTCCAGATCCCGCCCTGCGCCGACACGGTGTTGTTGCTGCCGAACAAGTTGGTGGCCAGGTTGATGATCGAACTGGTTGCGGCGTCACCGGATTCGATGAGGTTGTCATGTCCGCCGATGTTGGTGGCGATGTTGAACAGTCCGTGGGAGGTGACGTTCATGCTGTCCGCCGCGGTCGCCCTGCCGAACAGATTGAGCGCGATGTTCCCACCGCCGCCGGCGCCGCCGGCGGTGACGGTGCTGCCGTTGGCCGCCGAGTTCAGCGGCGTGACGTTGAGAGCGATGTTGACGCCGAGGTTGCCGAGAATGCCCGAGCCCTGGGTAATCGCCGCGCCGTTCGGTCCGAGTTGCGTAGCGATCCCGAACAATCCGTTGGCCGTGGCGACCGAGCCGTTGCCTGCCGCGGTGGCGAACGTGAACGCGTCACCGGTCGTGGCAGCGGCGTTGGTGCCGAGGGCGAAGGCGCCGCCGAACAATCCGCTGGCATGCGCCGTCGCGCCACTGCCGACGGCGATCGCGATGCTCAGCGGCGTGCTGCTGCAATCCGCGCTGTTCCCGATGCCGAAGAACGAAGCGCAGCTGGCGTTGGCCTTCGGCGCTGACCCCAGCGCGGCCCCGGCAAACAGGGCGCTCGCGGCGGCCCCTGCAGCCAGGACGCCGGTGACGGCATAACGGGTATTTGCGGCGGCAACCATGACATTCCCCTTGATCACACCAAGATCACTCTTGGTGACTTTGCTGCTCGACAGTCTCAGTATGGCCCTGTCTTAGGCGGCGGACACCGGAATGAGCAGATGGCTGCTCACCCGTGACGCCGCGGCGGCTGGCCCCCCCACGGCGCCGAACAGCTGCGCCACCCCGGACGCCAGCCCGAAGAACAGCGCCGCCGCCACACCGGCCAGCTGCCCGACCACAAAACCGACCGGGTTGTCGCCGATCAGCGCCCCGATCCCCTGGCCCACCGCCTGGCCCAGCGCGATCTGCAGCGCCTGGCTCTTCACGACCTGCGCCACCACCGTGCTCACCAGTTCGTCTGCCGGTGTGCCGCTGAGGAGGTCGCCGGCCAGGCCGCCGATCAGGGTCTGCGCGGCCGGGTTGGACACCAGGGCGTCGACCGCCGCCTTGGTCACCTGACCGGTCGCCGCGTTGTCGAACGGCGTCCGCTGCAGCAGGTTCGCGACCACTCCCTGCGCCACGCTGCTGATCACCTGTTGCACCGCGGGGGCCTTGAGCGCACCCTCCAGCGCACCGGGGACGGTGGCGTTGAACGCGGCCACCACGGCGGGATCGGCTTGCAGTGCGGCGAACGCGACCGCGATCGCGTCGGTGAACGATGCTCCGGCCAGCAAGTCGTGGACGATCTGGTGGCTCGCCCCGGCCAGCGCCCCCGCGACACCGTACTGGCCGAGGAAGCTGGTCAGTACCGCACCGGCCGTCGCCGCGAGCTGCGCCGCCGACGCGGGATCGGCCAGCGTGTTCACCAACGTCGGCCCGTAGGTGGGGCCGACCAGGGCGCCCAGGTACGCCCGCACGGCGGCGTTGCCCGCGACGTCGGTGACCAGACCCGTGACGGCCGCGCTGAGCGCCGCAACCACATCGGCGTTGGTGGCCAGCGCGTACACCACGTCGCGAGCTGCTGGACCGAGCGCCATGACGAACTGCGAATTGCCCTCCAGCCCTTGCCAAGCGATGTCCAGCGCATCGACCCAGTTGATGCCCGCCAGCACCGTCGACCCGAAGTCGGTCAGGTAGCCGGCCAGCGCGGCCGGGACACCCGGGGAGCTCAGCAGCGTCGTGACCGCCGCTCCGGCGACCGAACCGAGGGCCTGCATCGCCTTGGTATTGGACAGCAATCCCTGCACGGCATCGCCCACCGCGCTACCCAGCCCCTGGGCGGCCGCATCGCCGCCCAGCCCGTCGGTCACCCATCCGGCGACGATTCCGCCCAGCCAGGTCGGCACCGTCGGACCGTTGGTGAGGTCGACGACGGCACCGGAGACGGCCGACGCCAACGCCCCCTGAACCGCCGGGGCGGCGAGGAAGGTGGCGATTTCGTCGGACGACGTTGCGACCACCGACTTGAGGTAATCCTTAAGCGACGCAACATCTCCGGTGGCCAGGGCCGCCTCGATCGCGGCGTTCTGCGTGGCCGTCGGCCGTACCGCGGTGGCGAGCGCGTCGAGCGCGCTTTGGACACCGACGTTGCCCAGCGTGGTGCGGATGAAGCCGGCCGCGGCGTTTCCGACGACGGTGCCGACAGGTGCGGGTACACCGAGATAGGAGTTGAGCGCCGTCGCGATCTTCGCCGAAACAAATTGCAGGATGGCATCATTGGCGACCAGCCGCTGCACCTCGGCACTGACCTTGCCGTTGCTCAGCAGATCCTGGATGCCGTCGGCGACGATCGGCGCCAGCTGGTCGCCGATCGGGCTCCAGCCGGGGAAGCGGGTGTCGATGAAGCTGCGCACGGCGGTGCTCAACGTAGTGCCCGCGGTCGCCCCGGACGGCGTCGCCGCAGCCGCGCCGGCGCTCGGCACCGAGGCCGCGGTGGCCGAGGCGGTCCCCACCACGTTGACCGAGCGCGCGGACCGCGCCCTGCCGTCCCGGCGGGTCACAGCCAGCACCGCGAACGACAAGGACTCGGTCACGGGCGTCAGCGGATCGGTGCCGCCGCCCAGCCGGTCGACCAGCCGGCGGCTCGCCATCGACAGCGACGCAGCCGGCTTGGTCACGGTGGCCGACGGGGCCTTCGCCCGCGAACTCGGCTTGGCCGCGGTGCGCGGGCCGGGTTTGCCGGCCGACGACGTGGTCTTGCCCGAGTCGCCGGCCCCGGCCTCGGCGCCGGCCAGCGCGGGCAGGGCGAGGAGGAAACCGCCCACGCCAAGGCTTACGGCCAACGCCCCGACCCGACCGATATAGCGACCCTGCTGACCCCGACCCATTGCACCTACCCAGACTTGACGTTCTCGCTAATTAGCTAGGGGTATAGCACACCACGATCCTTACCGGGGGAAACATGTCCACTCAGCAGGCGAATCGTCTCAGCTCGAGGACGACGTGGGATCCCGATGACCGTGCAACACGCGTTGCGGATCGAGAGCGTCACGAACCGCGCGCAGCCGGGTGAGGTCCGAGGCGGACAGCCCGTCGCCCGCGTCGGGCTGGCCCTCGCGAAACGACCGGGCGGCCCGTCCGAGAGCGGCCGGTCGGCTGGCGACCTCGACGTCACGCAGCACCCGGTCGATGCCGCCGCGAGCCTGGTCGTCGGGAGCCGCGCCGACGGCGTGCAGCAGGAACGGCCCCGCGGGGCTGGTCAGGGCGCCCGCCACCGTCGAGGGCCCGGTCTCGGTGTGGCGGAGTTCGATCATCGACAGACCTCCGGGCGCGCCGATATGCGCCGCCTCGAAAGCCTGCACGAGCACGTCAGGCGCATTCGGTCCCAGCCATCGGCCTTCACCCCGTGCCGGCACCGCGGCGGGCGGGTCGAGGTGGATGGCCGCCAGCGACGTGGTGTCACCGGCCGCTGTCGTGTCGATGACCGGCCTCGCCGCGTCGCGCACGGCCGCCCGCATTGGCGCGAGGCCGTCGGCGCCGTCAGGCGATGCGAAGGACAGGTGCACGACCGGCCTCCCGAGCAGGTCGTCGGGGAACGGGCCAGCGGGCGGCAGCGCCAGCAGCGACAGGGCGCTGCTGACGGATCGGTCAGCTGCCGAGCAGGTGCCGGCCCACGCCGCCGCCACGGCATCGAGATCGTCGGCAGGCCACAGTAGGTAACCCGTCCACAGGTCGTGGACCGGGACGAGACCGATCTCGAGGGCCGTGGCCACGCCGACCGGGCCGCCCCCGCGGAACGCCCACAGCGCTTCGCGGTCGACCACATCGTCGGCGTCGGGTTCGGCTCGCCGCACGCGGCCGGTGCCGTCCACGTAGTCGACGGCGCGCAGCGCCGCCGCCGCCACACCGTGCTTGCGCACCAACCAGCCGACGCCGCCACCGAAGGTGTATCCGGCAACACCCACCGTGGGTGAGGTACCGCTCAACCCGAGCAGGCCATGGCGCATCGCCGCGTTCTGCACTGCGGGCCAGGTAACGCCGGCACCCACCCGTGCGGTGCGGGTGCCGGCGTCGACGGCGACGGTATTCATCGCCGAGGTGTCCAGGAGTATCTCGTCGTCGGTGACCGCCTCGCCCGCGCCGTGGCCGGTGGCCTGCACGACCACCCGTAGGCCGTGTGCGGCCGCGATCGCTACTACGCTGGAGATCTCTTTGGCAGCAACGGCTTTCACCACAGCAGCCGGATGCTGGGGGAAGCTGGAGTTCTCCGGGGTGGTCGCCGCGGTGTAGGCCGGCTCACCGGGCGCGGACACCTCACCTGCGGAGGCCGCGCGCAGTGCACCAACGACATCTGTCACGGGGTCGCGCCGACGGGGACGAGCGCGAGCACCGGGATCGTCCTGCTCGTTTTGCGTTGATACTCGGCGAAACCGGGATAGCGCGCGGCCTGCTCGGCGTACTTCTCGTCACGCTCGGCGCCGGCCAGTTCGGTCGCGATGACATCGATGCGCTCGTCACCGACCTCGATGGTGGCGTGTGGGTTGGCGACGAGATTCCAGTACCACGCCGGGTTTCGGTCCGCCCCTGCCGCGGACGCGAACACCAGGTATCGCGGACCGTCGGCGAGATACATCATCGGGCTGACCCGTTCTTGTCCGGTTCGGGCTCCGACGGTGTGCAGCAGCAACACCGGAGCACCCTCGAACTGTCCGCCGAGCTTGCCGTGATTGGCCCGGAACTCCTCGATGTTGCGGCGATTGAAATCGCTATCGGACACGACCACGCTCCTCTCCGGAATGACACTTCCGGAAGTTTTATTCCGCTTATCCGAGCTTGCCCGATCGCCGCGGCGTCGTCAAGGGGGCCGGTGTGGTGCATGTGTGACACTCAGGTGATGACCGACGACGCCCGTTCCCGGCCGGAGCGCCGAGACGCCGTCGCGAACCGGGAGAAACTTCTCCGTACGGCCGCCGATCTGTTTGCCCGGCGCGGACTTTCGGTGCCACTGACCGAGATCGCCGACGCGGCCGGCGTCGGCGTCGGCACGTTCTACCGTCGCTTCCCCGACCGCGACGCCCTGCTCGGCGAACTACAACGGCGCGGGCTGCGCCTCCTGCTCGACACACTGGACCAGATCACCGCCGACGGGTTGCGCGGCGCCGACGCGATCGAGGCGTACCTCCACGCCTGCCTGGGCTTCTCCGACCAACTGATCGCCCTGCCGCTGCGCGGCGGCAAACCGCTGACCGAAGCCGCCGACCTGGCGGCCCGGCGGCGCATCGAACGCGACCTCGACGGCTTCCTGGGACAAGGGCGTGACGACGGAACGATCGGGGATGCGGTGAAAGCTCCCGACGTGATCGTGTTCAGCACGCTGCTGGGCAACCCTCTTCCGCATGCACCGAATTGGAAGGCGACGGCCCGGCGGCAGATCCGTATCTTTCTGCACGGAATCCGGCCCGAGTAAGCCCCGCCTACAGTCGCCGTCGCGCCCACGACCCGCACGGGTAACGCCGACAGTCCGGCGCTGGTTCTGCCCCCTGCGCCCGATTCGACAACCGTCCCCGTCCGGCTGCAGACAGAAGATTTCCCCGCCCCTGGTTTATTCGTGAACCCGGGACTAATCTGACGGAGTCGACAATTTCGGGGGCGGCCATGAAAGCTCGCAAAAAAGCGTCGGCGCAAGGCAAGCACGGGGCGCGGACCCGACGCAGTCGACGCACGTCAGGACACCGCCTTGAACCGTATGTCTGGCTGGGCGCCGGCGTCATAACCCTCGGGCTAGGCTCGGCGCTGGTCGGCGGGACGGGCACGGCCCACGCCGACGCCGACGGCCCGTCGGCGGACAAATCATCAGCTGTCCACGGTCGCAGCAGCAGAACTGTCGGCAGCACGAAAGCCGGTGGCGGTCCGGCACCCACTGCCGTCACAGTTGAACGGACGAAACGAGACTCCTCCCCGGCACCAACACTCAACACCAGCGCAGAGTCCGGCAACGACCGCGCCAGCAGCACCGCGAGAGCTGTTGCCCACTCCGCACGCCCCTCGACCAGCGACGCTCGGAGCCAAACCGCCACCGCTGGGCCCGCCCCCGAGACGCCGATGCCTGGTGTTGCGCCAGTGGCGCTGTTCACCGCGGCCCTGGCCGGCTCAGCCACGACAACGCCCACCGGACCGGGGGCAGCGGTGGCCAAGCCGGTCGCAGGGACCCCCAGGGTGGTTGCCACGACGGCCGACGGTGCCGTAACGGGGGTCTTGGGTTTCACCGAACCGGCCGGCAAGTCGTTGACCTACACGGTGTCGACCAAGCCCAGCCAGGGCAGCGTAACAATCACGGCCTCAGGGGAATTCACGTACACACCCACCACGGCGGCGCGGCTGACGTCGGGTGGCACGAGCGCTCAAGTCACCGACACGTTCGCGGTGACCGCGTCTAATGGTGTGTCCTCTACCCCGGTTACGGTGACCGTTCCCGTCGGTGCAGCGCTGTTCAAGCTCGCCAGCACTGTCGGTGTGGGAAGCTTGCCGTTCGGAGTGGCGGTGAGCCCAAAGGGCTACGTTTACGTCACCAACGGCGGGGCGGGGACGGTGTCGGTGATCGACCCGTCCAGCAACAAGGTCGTCAAGACGGTCAAAGTAGGCGCCGGACCAGTGGGAGTAGCGGTCGGCGCCAACGGCTACGCGTACGTGGCCAATGCCAACGCGAACACGGTGTCGGTGATCGACACCGGCAGCAACGCAGTCGTCAAGACGCTGACAGTAGGTGAGGCACCGATCGCCGTGGCGGTGAGCTCCACGGGTTACGCCTACGTCGCCAACGTCAATGCCAACACGGTGTCAGTCATCAAAACCAGCACCAACACGCTCGTGAAAACCCTTGCGGTGGGCAAGGGTCCGGAGGCGGTGGCCGTCAGCGCAAACGGCTTTGCCTACGTCGCGAACGCCGGTGCGAACACCGTGTCGGTGATCAACACGACCACCAATGCGGTCGTCAAAACGGTGGCAGTTGGCAAGGCGCCGGATGGCGTGGCGGTCAGCAAGAACGGCTACGCCTACGTGACCAACGCCAATGCGGACACGGTGTCGGTGATCAACACGGACACCAATGCTGTCGTCAAGACCATTCCAGTGGGCGTCGGGCCGGTCGGGGTGGCGGTCAGCCTGGATGGCAGCACCGTCTACGTCGCCAACACCGACGCCGACGCCAAGTCGGTGTCGATCATCAACTCCGCGACCAACACGCTGATCAAGACCGTCGGGGTGGGGAGCCAGGTGCAGTCGCTGGCAATCAGCCCGACAAGTGGAATCCTGTACGCCACCAAGGCCGATACCGCGGGAACAGTAAACGCATTGACCGTTGTCGCCGATCAACCGGTAGCCGGTAAGCCCACCGTCGGCATCCCGAGCACCGCCACCGGTGTGGTCACCGGAGGGCTCGGGTTCAGCGATCCAGCAGGCAAACAGTTGACCTATTCCGTGAGCGTGAAGCCCACACAGGGCACGGTCAAGGTCAGCTCTACCGGCGTTTTCACCTACACCCCCACCACCACGGCGCGGTCGAACGCCATGACCAACACCACCGACGTGTTCACTGTCGTCGCCAGCAACGGCTTCGCCTCTGCCGTCCAAGTAGTGGCTGTACCGGTCGCCCCGCTCAGTGCCACCGGGGTCAGCGCCCTCGGGACGTTCTCGCTGCCCGGCGCCGGATCGGCGCAATTCAATGCCGACGGAACACGCGTTCTTTTCAGCGCCGCCGTAAGGAACCCCACCACTGGGGCCTACACGACGCAGGTCACGCTTATCAACGCCGCCACCGGCGGCCAGATTGGCAAGACATTCACCGTGGCGGGTCAAGGGTCGGTGTCGTTCAGCTCCAACGCCAAGCGGGTTGTCGTCATCACCCGTTCCGCAAACCCGACGACCGGCGAGACCACCACGCGATACGCGCAATTGGACGCTGCCAGCGGCACCCAGATCGGCAAGACGATCACACTGGCCGGCCAGTGGTCGCAGCAACAGAACGCCGACGACACCCGCCAGCTGCTCAGCACCACCTCTGGCAACCCGACCACCGGCGTCTACACGACCCAGGCCATACTCCTCAACACCGCCACCGGCGCTGCGGTCGGGTCGCCCTTCACCCTCACCGGCCAGGGGTCAGCTAGCTTCAGTTACGACGGCAGCCGCGTTCTGGTCAGCACTTCCACCTTCGACAAGGTGTCCACCGCGTACACGACCCGGGTCGCGCTTCTCAACAGCCAAACCGGTGCCCAAGTGGGCGCGACGCTGAGCCTTCCCGGCTCCGGATCCGCGCAATTCTCCTTCAATAGCACCCGCGTGCTAGTGAGCACGTTCGCGCCGAATCTGGCGACCGGCATCGGAACCAACCGCGCGGTTCTGATCAATTCGTCCACCGGCGCCAAGACCGGCGCCATCTTCACGCTGTCCGGCGTGGGCTACTCGGAGTTCAACACGGCGGGCACACGCGTTCTGTTCAGCGCCTATGCACCGGATGCTCTCGGCAGCACGAGTTCGACCACCCGGGTGGTGCTGATCAACACCACCACTGGCGCACAGATCGGCAAAACGTTCAGCCTTTCCGGTCAAGGGTTCGCTCGATTCAGGGTCGACGGCACCGCCGCGGTCACCACGACCACCGCGGCAACAGCCACCGTGAACCCCACCACCCAGATCGCCGTCATCAACACCAGCACAGGGGCTCAAACCGGGAAGACGGTCACGCTGATCGGAACCGGGTCACTAGAGGCAGGCGGTGCCAGCACCCGCACCATTGCGACCACCTCAACCCAGGACACCGCTACCGGCACGTACACCACCCGGATCGCCATCCTGAACCTCACCACCGGCACGAGCAGCGGCAAAACGATCACCTTGCAAGGCCAGAAGTCCGAGGCAAAGTTCGCCTTCGGAAGTGATCACGGCGTTGTGACCACTACCGCGAAAGATCCTTCCACCGGCAAATACACCACCCAGATCGCCGTCGTGGACCTCACCACCGGTACCCAGACCGGCCGCACGGTGACCCTGTCCGGTCAAGCGTTGGCACCCGCCGGCTTCAGCCCAGGCGGCGCCCACATCGTCGCGACCACCACCGAACGAGACGCCGCCGGCGCATACACCACGCGGATCGCCGTCATCGACCCGGTCAGCGGTGCCCAAGTCGGGACAACGCTGAGCCTATCCGGCCAATCATCTTGGCCGGCACCGCAGTACACCATCAACGGCAACCGTGCCATTGTCAGCGTGGCCGTTCTCGACGCCGCCACCGCCAGCTACACCACTCGGGTCGCGGTTGTCGATCTCACCACCGGCAGGCAACTTGGCAGCACTCTGACCTTGCCTGGCCTCGGAGTCCCCCAACTCAACAATGACACCAGCCGAGCGCTCGTCAGCGCCTCAGCGAAAGACCCGTCGACAGGCAAGTACACCACCCAAGCCGTGCTGATCGACACCTCCACCGGTGCCAAGACCACATGGACCCTGCCGGGGCAAGGCTCAGCGGTGTACAGCCACAACGGAAACCTCGCCTCCGTGAGCACTTCCGCGCTGGACGCCACCGGCAAATACACCACGAGCGTTGCGCTTCTCAACACCGCCGCCCGGACCCAAATCGGCGCCACGTTGTCCTTGCCGGGTGGGGGTCCGATCCCGGTGACCCAATTCGGCCCAGGGGACACTCGCGTGTTGCTGTCGAACTTCACGCCGGACGGCGCCACCAGTGGGACGTCAACGGTCACGCTCTTGAAGGTCGGGTACGTCGGAGCATCGCCCTAAGGTCCGCGCCACCAGATCCAGATCCCCTACCGACTACGGTCGGGTGTGGTGCGATCACCCGGCGACGCTTGGTCTACCCGTGGATTGGAGAGAGTCGATGACCACTGACTTCGTGGTAGCGCGCAGTGACCTGCGAAGGACCCACTGGGAAGAGTCCCCGCCGGCCAGCCTCGACGACGGCCAGGTGCGGATGCGCGTCGACGCCTTCGCGCTGACGTCGAACAACATCACCTACGCCGCACTCGGCGACGCGATGAACTACTGGCAGTTCTATCCGACCGGTGATCCCGGCACCGGACGGGTTCCGGTGTGGGGTTTCGCCTCGGTCGTCGAATCACGCTGTCCGGGAGTCGAAGTGGGTGAGCGGTTCTACGGTTACTGGCCGATCGCCGACGAGGTCGTGCTGCAGGCCACCGCCGTGCACCCGGGCGGCTTCGCCGACGGCTCCGAGCACCGACAATCCCTGCATGCGGTGTACAACCAGTACCTCCGGTGCAGCGCCGACCCGGGCTACCGCGCCGATCGGGAAGCGCAGCAGGCGTTGCTGCGGCCGTTGTTCGCCACTTCCTTTCTCATCGACGACTTCCTCTGCGACAACACATTTTTCGGCGCCACGACGGTGATCCTGTCCAGTGCGTCGAGTAAGACGGCCTACGGCACCGCGTTCTGCCTCGCGCAGCGCCGCGCAACCCCCGACGCGGTCACCGTCATCGGGCTGACCTCGCCGGCCAACGCCGGGTTCACCCGCTCGCTCGGCTGCTATGACGACGTCCTGCTCTACGACGACGTGACATCACTGCCCGACGTCGCGTCGGTATACGTCGACATGAGCGGTGACACCGCGGTGCGAACGGCCGTGCACCGCAGGCTCGCCGACCGGTTGGCCTACAGCTGTCTGGTGGGCGCCACGCACTGGGACGCCCTCGGTGGCGGCGGCGACCTGCCCGGACCGACGCCACAGCTGTTCTTCGCGCCCGAACAGGCCCGCAAGCGTGCGGCCGACTGGGGTCCCGACGGACTGCAGCAGCGGATGGCCTCGGCATGGACGACGTTCACCGAACGCATCACCGACGCCGAAAACCCGTGGCTGACGGTGGTGACGAGCAGCGGACGCGACGCCGTCGAGCAGTGCTACCGCGCGCTATTGGACGGGACCGTGCCGGCCAACGAGGGCCACATCCTGTCGGTGTGACCGGTATTCACGCGGCGATGTGCAGCAGGCGCTCGGCGTTGCGGTGACTGATCTTGGCGCGGTCGTCGTCACCGATCGGCGCGGCGGCCAGGAAGGCGGTCGCGGTGCCGATGTCCTCGTACGGGTAGTCCGTG